>ONKL01000004.1 GCA_900318395.1 uncultured Prevotella sp. | reverse complement strand
GGTTAATAGATTGTTTTAGGTTAGTAGTAATATTTATAGTTTTAGGTTTTTAGTTATTGGTAAAAGAAAGTTTTCAACTGTAGGATAACAGGTGGTCGCTGTGAAGCTCCCATTTAAACTTTCAAATTTTTAGCTCTTGTGAGCTGAAAATTTCTTTTAGAGAAAAGGATTTTTAGTTAAACATAGGCTTTTTTGATGCTGCGGCTCGCGAGAGTCGCAGCATCGTTCTTTTAGCTCAGTCCGAAAAGCCTGTTGAAAGAGTCAAGCAAACATTGCAGGTAATAATTCCAACCCTTGGAACTAAAAATACAATGGACGGAATTTTTGCTACGACTATTGTATCTGGAAGCAGAAAGTCTTCATCTGAATATGGGGCCGTCACTACTGTTTCTCTCTATAGTAGTCATATAGCAGAAAGAAGTGACCCTTCTGCCCCTTGTGTCATCCTGTGAAAGGCGGTTAGGGGTCACAAGGGTCGGAAGGGTCGCGTCTTTTCTGCGTATTCAATACAATACGCGCGCAGTATACTGAAAGAATTCAACAGGCTTTTCGGACTGAGCCCTTTTTTTCACTGAAAAGTTTGGCGGTTTGGTAGAATTTAGTTAATTTTGCCAACGATTACGGGCTGAACCCTCAAACGGTCATTAATTATGTACGATCAGATCCGGGAAGATATCCTCTATATAATGCTCTACGCAGTAGTGACGGCTATGGCCATCATCGCAAGTTGCTATCTGTTGTTCCGCCGAGGCAATGCTTTTGCCCCTGACATCACGACGCCGGCACGCCTGCGCCGATGGACTGCGGCCTTCTTTGCTTCCCTCGCCTTGAACCACATGTGGTATATGCCGATATTTTTCCATATCTCAAGCGAGGATACTATGATGATTGACCTTATTGGCGGATTGCTTGACAGCATGATACTTTTCCCTCTGGCAATAGCCGTATTGCTCGCGATGCTTCAAGACAGCAGGCGACCGCTCTGGCCTGTTGCCGTGATGGCGGCTCCGCTTGTCGTAGGAGGGGCACTCAGCGTCGCCAATCGCAGCTATGCCCTTCTGCCTATAGTATATGCCTATTCCCTGCTGATGTGCCTCGGCCTGATAATATATATGATACGCGCGCTGAGACGGTACGGTCGCTGGCTGCGCGACAACTATGCAGATCTGGAGCACAAAGAGGTGTGGCAGAGTTTCGTGGTGCTAGCCATCATTATATTGGTGTTCGGAGTCTATGCCTTCACCAGTGAAGGCCAGGTCTACCAATATTCCATGCAGGTGATCATCGCCATGTTTATCTGCTATCTCCTATGGCGGGTAGAGACATTAAGCGACCTGAGCATACCCCATGCCCAGCCCTTTCCTGCTGAAGAAAAAACTACTGCGCCTGAGAGCATAGAAAGCCATGCCCTATCGTCAGCTACCCACGAGAACATCAGCCAACTGCTGCAGCAGTACTGCGTTGACACGCAACTCTACCTGCAGCACGACTTGAGTATTTCACAGCTTGCCAAAGCTGTTGGCACCAACCGCTTCTATCTTAGCCAGTATTTCTCTGGCAAGGGCATTACCTACAATGCCTATATCAACGACCTGCGCATCAGCCATTTCATGAGTCTGTATCGTGAGGCTATCGCTACCCAACGTTCCTTCACCGCCCAGCAACTGGCTCATGAAAGTGGCTACCGTAGTTACAGCACCTTCGGCATTGCCTTCAAGCAGCGCACGGGGCAGACCGTGACGGCCTGGATGCGCGACACAGCCAAGTAAGCGCTGGCTCGGTTTTTGAAAATCAGCAAAAAAGGTTTCAGAATCAGCAAAACCTGATGTCTCAGGTCATTAATGGTAAAACTGTTTTGGGGAATTTTGCTATCTTTGCAAAGCCTAAACGAGATGGCAACACCTAAAAATATGTTTTAACCAAATAATTATCGTATAATGAGAAAGAAAAAGTGGATGCTTGCCGCCATCCTGATTTGCGGCGCAACGACAGTGCTCAATTCGTGTAAGGACAAGGACGACGACCCTGCCCCTGTGAACCCTGAGGATTCCAAGGTAACTGACTATTCACAGAAGAGTAGCTGGCACCAGATTCCGGAGATTACCAAGGAGTTTGACACGTTCTACATCCCCGCGACAAACTATGACGGCTACGAGGATGGGGATCCGACCTTCGTGCCCATTGACAACGCAGAATTCGTAGCAGGTGTAACTGACGAAAACGAGGCACATGCATCAGTGTATGCAGCCTCCACCAACGTGTTCGTCCCCTACTATCGCCAGAGCAGCCTGAAGTATGAGGAAGAATGCTGGAAGAAGAGCGGCAACATGCTGACGGCGCTTACAGGCACGCCCTACACCGACATCACAGCAGCACTCGACTACTACTTTGCCAACTATAACGGCGGCCGCCCGTTCATCATTGCGGGCCATAGTCAGGGCTCGGCCATGACGAAGCTCGTGCTGATGAACTATTTCAAGGAGCACCCTGACTATTACAGCCGCATGGTGGCCGCCTACGTTATAGGCTATGCCGTCACCAAGGAAGACCTTGCAGCCAATCCGCACCTGAAGTTCGCTACCGGCGAGAGCGACACAGGTGTAATCGTCAGCTGGAACACTGAAGGCCCTGCGAACGCCAATGCCCAAAACATGGTGTGGATGCCAGGTGCCATCAGCATCAATCCGCTGAACTGGAAACTCGACGACACATACGCCCCGGCGAGCGAAAACCTGGGGTCGTACGTGCTGAACCTGGAAACCTTCAAGCATGAGTTCAAGGACGTTAAGGCTGATGCACAGGTGAACGTAGACCGTGGTGTGGTGGTGACCAAGCCCGACTGTCCCTTCAACCCCCTTACCTGGCTTTTCGGAACGGCAAGCTTCCACGACAACGACTACGGACTCTTCTACAACAACATCAAGGATAACGTAGCGAAGCGCATCGCAGCCTATAAAGCTGGCAACTATGACAAGTCGTTGGCTGTCAAATGTATCAACGGTACATTCATCGGCCAGAAAACGGACAATATCATTTCCTTTAAGGGCATTCCGTTTGTAGGGCAGCAGCCCGTCGGCAACCTGCGCTGGAAGGCTCCTGTGGAATTTACGGCAAACGACGGTGTGTATGAGGCGTATAACTATGGTAAAGCCCCCTTCCAGGCACCAGGCGACCCCGCCGGCCAGGTTGGTCAGAGCGAGGACTGCCTGTACCTGAACGTGTGGAAGGCCGACGATGCGCCTGCCGGGAAGAAGCCTGTCATGGTGTGGATCTACGGTGGCGGCTTCGAGGTTGGCGGAACGACCGACCCGCAGTACGACTGCACCAACCTCGTGAAAGAGAATCCCGATGTCATCTTCGTCACCATCACCTACAGACTTGCTGCCTACGGTTTCATGCATCTGTCGCACCTGCCCGACGGCAAGGACTATCCCGATGCACAGAATCTGGGAACCCTCGACCAGCTGATGGCCCTGAAGTGGGTGCATGAGAACATCGAGGGCTTCGGCGGCGATCCTGACAACGTGACCATCTGGGGCGAGTCTGCCGGCGGTTCAAGCTGCGCACTGCTTTCGCTGATTGATGAAGCACATAAGTACTTCAAGCGTGCCATCGTAATGAGCGGCTCGCCCGTCATGACAAGGTCTACCGAAGAGGCCATCGCCGTGACAGACAAGGTTATGGAGGCACTCGGCTGCAAAACTGTTGCCGACCTACAGAAGGTTGACCCCAGGACACTCGCCGACAAGGTGGGAGAGCTGTACGGCATCTATCAGGTACTCGGATGGAGCATCTGGCCTGAAAGAGACGGCAAGCTCCTGCCCAAGGATGGATGGAAGGCCTACGAAGACGGCAAGGCAAAGGATATAGAGATTCTCGCCGGCTGCACCAAAGATGAGTTCAATACCTTCGCAGCCGGCCTCGGCGAGGAAGGCTGGAACAAGTGGGCTGCCGACCGTATAGAGAAGCGTAACAAGCTGATGACCGATGACGAGAGAGCAAAAGTGCAGAACTACATCAGCAGCGCGTCGGGAGAAGACTGGCAGAAGACGTGCAGCATGTTCAGCCAGAGCTATTTCAATGCACCGGCTATCCGCATGTCGGAGAACCAGACCAAGGCTGGCGGCAAGATATACACCTATTTCTACACGCCCGAGTCTATCCTGCCAATGGTGAAGAGCGGACACGCCTCAGAACTGTCGGTAGTGTTCAACCACCCGGAGATGACAGGCTTCACGGGAAGGCCAATCGACGAGACCTTCTGCAAGACCATGCGCAAGATGTGGGTTCAGTTCGCCAAGACCGGCAATCCGTCGCTCAGTGCCGACATCTCGCCAGACGGGCAGGCCAAGGAATGGCCGCTCTACGACCAGAGCAACAAGCAGGTGATGGTGCTCGACGAATTCAACATCCATCCGGCCAAGGAGTCCGAAGTAAAGATGGTTGACTGGGAGAATACCTATTTCCTGACCAAATATTATTGTAACTAATAAAAAAAAGAAGATTATGAAAAAGTGGATGAATGTTTTGTGCGTGCTGATACTGGCACTGACACTGCTTGACTTAGTTTCCAACTTTTGCTTCAGCGGCAGGGAGGTGAGCATCAGTGTTGACCCCAAATCCGTTTCCTTTGAAACGGCTCTTATCCTGCTGTTCGTCATGCTGGCGGCCCTTGCTGCCATTGCCCTGTCTTTCATTTACTTCATCAGGTTTATCCTGAACGTGAACCGCAACGAAGTGTTTACCCCGAAGAATATCAGCCTGCTCCGTAAGTATGGCGTGTGCGCACTGGTATGCGGCGTGTGCGTGATCATCCTCAGCGTTACAATGGGCATCGAACCTGGCGTTGCTGTGGGAGACAGCCTCGATGCGCTGGGCGAAGGCTTCTTTGCACTGCTGATGGGCGAGGTGTTCGGCATCGGACAGGAACTGAAGGAGGCCCGCAAAGGTGCCTGAGCAGAAATCGATTATCACTAATTTAAAATAAAACTATATGAAAGCAGACAAGATTATCAAGAATGCCAAAATCTTCACAGCAGACGCGGCTAATCCGCAGGCGACAGCCCTGGTGGTGAAGGACGGCAAGTTTATCTATGTAGGCGACGAGGCGGGCCTCTCTGACTATGAGGGCGAGGTAACCGACCTCGGCGGGAAGTTCATCATGCCGGGCATCATCGACAGCCATGTCCACGTGACCACGAGCATCGGTTTCAGCTATATGGATCCAGGCGAGTACGTGATGTGCTCCAGCAAGCAGGAAGCACTGGACTTCATGGCAGAGAAAATCAAGAGCAATCCCGGCTTGAAGCGCTACAGGTTCATGCTGGAGCGGAAATACCTGAAGGGTGAAATCCTCGTCAAGGAAGACCTCGACGCCATCTGCCCGGATGCCGAGCTTCTGATCCTGGAAGGCGAAGGCCACAGCGTCTGGGTGAACTCCAGGATCCTCGACAGGCACGGCATTACCGACGAGACGCCCGACCGCGTGCCCGAGCTCAGCTATTATGTGCGTAAGGACGGCCATGTGACAGGAAATGCCTTCGAGTCATCGGGCTGGCACATGCTCTTCGACGACCTGGAAGTGACCGATGAGCAGATCGACGCAGAGCTTGAGCGCTGGATAGAGTATTCCGTAAATACTGGCGTGAGCGTGGTCTTCGACGCAGGCTTCCCTGAGGGAGAGGCACTTCATGAACGTGTCTATGAGCGTCTGTACGAGTTGGACAAACAGGGCAAGCTGCCAGTTTATATCGATGGAAGCATCGCGCTTACCAACCCTAAGAAGATGAAGGAAGTGGTGGAGAATGTGAAGCGCTACAACAGCAGGTTCGACTCGGAGCACCTGAAAGTCCATACCTTCAAGGTATTCATGGATGGAACCCTGAGAATCGAGACCGCGTGTCAAGTGACGCCATACGTAGACACCCACAAGACGGGAGGTACCACCTTCAGCAAGGAGGAAGTGGCAGAGGTGCTGAAGATGCTCAATGCCGAAGGACTCGACTTCCATGCACATACCGTTGGCGAGGGGGCATCCCGCGCGGTACTCGATGGTGTGGAACTGGCAAGAAAGGAGCTGGGTGATAAATTCCGTGTGAAGGTGACCTGTGCGCATCTGGAAATACAGGATGATGCCGATATGGAGCGCTTCGCAAAGTTGGGCGTTACAGCCAATTACACCCCCTGGTGGCACTCCGGATGCACGGGCGGCAATCCCATCGAGATCTGGCGCAGTCTGCTGGGCGAGGAGCGTGCGAAGAAGATGTACCGTAGCAAGACGATGTGGAACACAGGTGCCAACGTAACCTGGTCGAGTGACAACATCGTCTATGGCGACTTCGTGGCATGGAATCCCTTCCTGGGTATGGAAGTGGGAATGACGCGCTTTATCAACGAGCATACCCTGGCTCCCGAGGTCAGCAAGGTCGTTGCAGAGTACCCTTCTCCCAATGAGAAGATGAGCATTGAGGAGATGATCCTGGGATATACCATCAACGGTGCCAAGCAGCTTGGCATCGAGGACTCCAAGGGTTCTATCACAGCCGGCAAGGACGCTGACTTCCTGGTGTTCGACAACGACCTGCTGACGGCAGAGCACTCAGGCTTCAGCCACAACATGCCGCAGAAGGTGTATTTCTGTGGGAAGAAAATGAAATGAAGGAAAAGATAACACCACCCGAAAATGATGAAAAGAATGATTCAAAAGATGATGGCCGCCATCTTTACCCTCTGCGGCCTGATGACTGTAAGTGCGGCGCTAACCTCATGCAGTTCTGATGACGGCAATGCCAAGGAATCGGAGATAACGCTTGAGGACGCCCTGAAAGAGGGGAACATCGTGACGCTGTCTTTCAACATGAACGGCGAGGACTACGAAATCGCCTTCCTGAGAGTGCGCGACAACTACATGCTGCTCGACGATGCCATGACGCGTGCCGATGGTGATGCCTCCGCAGCGACACCCGAACTGTCGAAGGAAAACTGCGACTTCACAATGGAGGAAGACAAGGCTAACAACCTGCTGAGATTCCATGTCAGGGAAAAGAAGACTTCCGACCTCATACTGACAGCCATCTTCGACATCAAGCAGAGTACCATCGAGGTGATACCTGGCAACTCGAAGATCAAGGTGACAGGCGTCAAGATGAAGGTGTCGAACGTCGAGATTACCAGCCAGCTGAGGGATAAGACAGGAAACGCTACCCTGGCCGAAGCCCTCGTGAAGGGTTCCGTGGTGGAGATTACATACAAGCAGAGTGGCAATCCCCCCACGGTTTTCACATTCGTCAATAATGGCGGTACGTTCTCGTGCAAGATTTCTGGGTTTGATGCCTCCAACTTCGAAGGCAGCAGCCTGAAAATAGACGGCGCTACGCTAGTCTTCTCTGCCGAGAACTGGGGCGACAGCGGTTGCGACCTTCAGATTAAATTCAACACAGCAACCAACTCCTACAGGTTCTGGACGGTTAATCATTCGTATTACGAATCTCACACCATTATGGTAAACAACACCGACCTCACTTCGGCACTAACCGAGGAGAGATAAAAGAGGAACGTATAGCGGAGGGACTCTTTTGTTCGCAGCAAAGTGTCCCTCTGCTCGCGCGCCAAACTTGCAAAATAAGCAAAATCTGTTAAAATAAGCAAAATCTGTTCCAAAATATGCAAAATCTGCTATTTGGGGAACTTTGGACAATGTTTTTTGCAGGAATTTGCTTATCTTTGCCCCCATCTTAAAAACCTTTTTAAATATATGAATAAAAAAACGATTAATTATTTAGCGGCTGCGATGTTGTGTTGCAGCTCCATGTTTACGCTATCCTCATGCCAAGGGCTGATGGATGCAATTGTAGGAACAGAGGACAAGCCGGTGACGACACCGACCACACCGACCAACGACGCTGCCCAGCTGAAGCAGGGCATATGGACGGAGCATGACACCGCGCTTAGTGCCTCAGGCAAATACACTGAGGAGGAACTTGAGGAGATGCCAGCCGTCGGCATGATGGTTGAGGGCGACAAGGCTTCCTTCTTCACTTACACAGCTGAGGGCGCAGACAACCTCGTGGAGGGAAAGATCACCTACAACAAATCTGCGAATACAGGTACTATCACCTTCCCCACCATCGCGGGCAGTGCCATCTCAGGCCAGACTGTCAACTTCACCATGACCTCCGACGAGACGATGGAGTTTGAGCTGACCTACGAAGGCGAGAAGGTAACAGGCAACTTCTCATGGCTCTGCAAAGACTTGAGCAACTGGGGCACGGAAATCGATGATCCCGAATGGAAGGAGCTGATGGCTTACTATGATGCCATATCCGCTGAAGGTCCCGACGCAAGCGCAAGCATCGACTGGAGCGGTTCGGCAACTGTGGAAGTAGAAGATGTGGATGATGAGGGAAAAACTGTAGAGAAGAAAGTGACAGTGACTGACCTCGACAAGCCGCTGGAGTGGAACGAAGATGGGGCATCTGCCAGAGCTGGTACCAGAATTGCCATTACTTCAGCCATCACCACGGGCTTGAAAATATTTGGTTCCCTCTTTGAGGAAGACCCTAACGAGCAGATCAACGCCAAGCTGGACGCCATTCTCGACAAACTCGACAATGTGCTGCAAAACCAGCAGGTGATGATGGCGAAGCTCGACGAGATAAACGGACGCCTCATCGAAATCGCCCAAAGGATGGAGAAGACCGAGATCGTGAATATGTTTAACAACCGCAACGAAAAATACTACAATAAGCTGAAGGTGCAAAACAGAAAATATTTCGATAGTGCCTACAAGCTATATAAAGAGAACAAGAACGCACCCAAGTTAGCCGAGTATGCCAAGGCATGGGTGGGCAAGGACGAACAATATGCCAACCTCACTTGGGAGTACATAGAGTACCTTACCACTGTGGAGCATACTGGTTTCGGCAAGGGTATGGACCGCATCTACGACGGACTGGTATTCAACAAGTACCCCTGGGAGCATATAGGCATAGGCGACCGCAAGAGCTATCGTGCCTACGACTTGACGATGATTGCCAAGAGCCTCTTCATGATCAGCCTCTACTCAGCCTATGGCGGATTGAGCGATGTAGAGAAAGAAGGGCTCTACAACAGTTACAAAGGCTACAAGCCCCAGCTTAAGGCATTCTGTGAGTTTAAGATTTCTGACCCTGACAAGTTCCGTGTCTGCCAGATCAAGGGTGCCCACTTCATCATGCACAAGGAGATACAGAAGTATTACTACTATAAATATGGTAACAGCAAGGCTCCTAATTATAAAATTGACGGTTGTGATGCTGTTTTCAGACCTGAGTGGCATGAGGCTGGTTCCGTCAAGATTGAGAATCCTAAGGAACTGAAGTCGAAGTTGATTACTGAACCAGAAATCAAGACCATCTACGAATATTATAAATCAACTTTCTATTCTAACCAGGATACCTGGTGGACGAAAATGTTGTTAGGAGATGACGCCAGCAAACAACCTGGCGGTGCAGTCCTTGCCAAGCCACTGGCCTCGCCCAATAATATACCAAACCTGATGATCTCTGACCCTGACCGCATGTGGGATACTGGATTGATTGATATGCATGGAGGTTTTGGAATGCGCCCTGTATGGAGGGAACTTGGATGGCAAGTTTCCGGGTCTTTGGGAGATTATATTTTTTCAAATAATGCTTATCAATGGACTTCCTTTCATCCCGAATACGAGTATTACATGGCGATTGTAGAGAAGCGCTACTAAGTCGTATCTTAATAAGTGCAACATAATTGCAGATAACGGTGGGACGGCTCTTTTGTCAGCAGCAAAAGAGCCGTCCTTCTTTGAGCACAAAAGGGACGGTTCTTTCTGTATTATTGTCTGAATTGGAGTTCACAATTTGTGACCTTTAGTATTAGTCATTGAGGTTTGTTCTGGAAAAAACCTACGAACTCGTCAAAATCCTTAGTGATAGTTTCTAATCGGGGATTGTTCTTTTCTGCAAAGTTACATATTCAAGTTTCGCATTTGTTCAACTTCTTTGTAGTTAAGTAGTGAAGCCAAATGTTTGGAGGTTGGTGCAAGCTACCTCGCCGCAGGTACTCGCAGGGCTCGAATAGACCGATTTTTTACTATTAATTTCAGAACTATTTACTATTAATTCTAAAAAGTTCTACTATTAATTCTAAAAAATTCTACTATTCACGATAACGATGGGACGGTTCTTTTGTTGGATTGGATGTTCTGCAACTCGTACTATACTTTCGAAATCAGCAAATATTGTTTCAGAATCAGCAAAATCTGAATCATTTGGCACTTTCGGCAAGGTTATTTCGAAAAATCTGCTTACCTTTGCAGTTAATGACCCTGTCTACTAAAGAATCTGATATATTTACCAATTATTAAAAATATAAACTTTATGAAAACAACTATCGATTATTCCCAGAAGGAAAACTGGTGTAAATTCCCTGAAATCACCAAGGACGTTGATACGTTCTATATCTTTGCTACTGAGTATATCTTGGGCAGCTTCGAAGAGGGTGCGCCGGACTACGGCTCACTTGACAATAAAGAGATGATTGAGGGTATGGGTGTTGAGTATATAGGTCATGCAACGACATACGCTGATGACACCAATGTGTTCGCCCCATACTACCGCCAGTCTGGCCTGAAGTATGCAGGGAAAATAGTTGAGAGAGACGGGAACCTTGATGCTGCCCTTCTCGGCATGCCATACAATGACATCGTAGATGCGCTCGACTACTACTTCGAGCACTACAACGAGGGCCGCCCGTTCATCATCGCCGGACACAGCCAGGGCTCAGCATTGGTCAAGCAGGTATTGTTCAGATACTTCAAGGAACACCCAGACTACTACCAGCGTATGGTAGCCGCCTACGTGATAGGCTACGCGGTGACGAAGGAAGAACTTGAGACCTATCCGTACCTGAAGTTTGCTACCGGTGAAAGTGACGCTGGCGTCATCGTCAGCTGGAACACCGAGGGTCCGAAGAATGCCGAGGTGGATGCCAAGACTGTTGTGCTGATGCCTGGTGGTATCAGCATCAACCCGCTGAACTGGAAGCTCGACGAGACATACGCTCCTGCCAGCCTGAACCTCGGCTCGCTCATCGTGAACGAACAGACCGGAGAGCCTGAGATTGCTGATATAGGTGCTGACGCCCAGGTGAATCTTGCCCGCGGCTCGGTCATAACGAATGCCAAGGCAGCCCCGATGCCAGAGGATACAGCCAAGATCGCTGCAGCATTCTTCGGTCCCGACGGCCGTCACGGCGAGGACTACACCTTCTACTACAACAACATCAAGGCAAACGTGGCCAAGCGCATCGCGACCTACAAGGCATCCCTCTAAGCCCTGCTGACTCAGTCTTTCTCAATCAGCACGACGGCATACGCTGAGATGCCTTCCTCGCGACCTGTGAAGCCAAGCTTTTCTGTGGTTGTGGCCTTGATGTAGATAACGATGGGACGGTTCTTTTGTTAGCAGCAAGAGAGCCGTCCTTTTGTTATTTCCAGATGCGGCCAACTACTTCTGAAAGTTGTGAGCACAAAAGGGACGGTTCTTTCTGTATTATTGTCTGAATTGGAGGTCACAATTTGTGACCTTTAGTATTAGTCATTGAGGTTTGTTCTGGAAAAAACCTACGAACTCGTCAAAATCCTCTTTAGATGGCAAACAGCCTTTCTGTGGCTAATTCATCTAATTCTTTCTCTGCCTGAGCAACCCACTCGCGTTTTCTCTGAACCATTTTCTGCAAAGCTATTGCAGCTTCCTCTTTGGTTTTATAAACTACCTTCTTATACATAACGCAATGAATTTTAAATCATATCGAGTGCAAAGATAGGATAACTTTATCGATCCGCCAAATGTTTCGGCGATTTTTTTACTAAAGACACAGATGGCTTTCTTTTTTTAGAGAAGAAATGATTATCTTTGCACCCAAATAATAAGTAAATGAAGAAGGAAAGACTCTTAACGATGGTCCTGACCGTCCTGCTCGCCTGCTGCTCCATCCCGATGAGGGCCCAGGATGAGATTATAGAACATGAGGGCAACAAATACATTATCCATGTAGAATTGTTGAATCCCGACAGCGAGATGACGCTGATGGATGTGCTGCACATGTGCCCGGAACTGATGTCCAACGATGGCAAAAGCATCACGGCCGAATATCTCTTGTCTGTCGATGACATCAGGCTGAGTATCGACTATGAGCCCTTGTTGGAAAACATCAAAGCCTGTGAGCTCAGCCAGGTTATCGTGTGCACCTACGGTTCAGTGGACAATGCAATGGACGGTACCACCGGCAGCATCGACCTCCAGTTCAAGGAAGGTAGCAAAGGCTTGACAGGCAAACTCGCCCTTAACGGCAGCACTTACGGTAATGGTAAGGTGTATGCCGATATCGCCAGTGCAGGTGACAAGGTCACCATCCGCGGTTTCGCGCAGACTAACTTGCAGTATGGTAAGGCTGAATCATTGTCAGGTGCCACTGTCACTTCCCGCAACGGTGTGGAGAATGCGATGTTTTTCCTAGACTGGCAGATAACAGACGACGATCTGCTGAAGTTCAAGCTCTCACAAGGCTATGGCGAGCAGAAGGATCGTCTGACAAACAATGGGGAGACAGAGAGTTTGCCTTCCAGACAACGCTGGGGTGAGTTCGTGGCCACCTATGAGCGCAACCTCAACGAACAGGGAACTGGCCTCTATTTCGAGGCTGGCATGAACTATTCGAACAATAACCTGGAAAGTGTTAAAGAACGTATGGCCACGCCTTGGTGGATCGCAGAGTGCAGCTTTCCGCTCCTGAAACAGGCGCTCACGATAACCGCAGGCTATGAGGGCGGCTATACAAACTGCTGGTATCGGGACATAAACCGTGAACAATACCTCTACAACGATCTGTATGTGAAGCTGGACTTTAAGAAGGGACCGTGGATTATCACCATAGGCGACCGCTTCAGGCACAACACCTTCTGGAATAAGCAATACAACAAGAGCGACGAGAGACTGTGGTCACACAACCGCAACGATCACGCCCTGATTGCCAGCGTAGGGTATCATAAAGGACGGCATGCCATACAAGGCATCTTCAACCGCTCGTTCTTCAACCCTGCCGTCAGTGCCTTCATTGACGATCTATTCGGGGAATATGTTCGTTACAATACTGACTACAAGACGAATTACGCCTGGCGCTCAGAGTTGCGCTATACCTATCAGACGGAGCAGATGGTGGTGACGGGCAGTGCGACGCACACGCTGCTGACAGATCTGCCCACACCCAATCAGTCACTCACGGGGCTGGGGGCATCCGTCACCTGGAACAAAGGACCACTCAGACTGACGGGAGGTGCCAATGTGTACCACGAGCATGTCAAACTCGAAGAATCCAACAACGACACCTTCTTCACCCTGAAGTTCGCCCCCACTCTGCTGCTGGGCAATGGCTTCAGACTGTCGTCCGTCTTACTTTTCAACAGCAAGAAGGATATCCTTGAGCAGCATGCCCATCTCTACGCTTCAATAAAAGTGAACAAGGACTTAGGAAGGCGCTGCAACGTGTTTGCAGATTTCCACGACATAGCAGGGCAGCCTGAAACTACCACCCTCCTTCTGATGCAGTCGTTTAAGAACCGTGCGCTGACAATCGGTTTTACTTATTATCCGTGGCGATAAGGCAGACGGCGTAGGCGGAAATACCTTCCTCGCGACCTGTAAAGCCGAGTTTCTCAGTGGTTGTGGCCTTGATGGAGATATCATCCTCGTCACAACCGCATATCTCTGCCATACAGGCTTTCATCTCAGGGATATGGGGATTCATCTTGGGGCGCTCGGCACAGATGGTGGCATCGATATTCACCAGATGATAGCCCTTGGTGGCAATCAGTTCGATGGTCTTCTTCAAGATCACCTTACTGTCCATGCCGTCCGTAAACTCGGCGGTATCTGGGAAGTGATAGCCGATGTCGCGCATATTGGCAGCACCCAGCAAGGCGTCACAGATGGCGTGCAACAGCACGTCGGCATCGCTGTGACCCAGAAGTCCTTTACTATGTTCAATCTTGATGCCGCCCATCCACAGATCGCGGCCTTCCACTAACTGATGGACATCATAGCCCATACCAACACGTATCTTCATAATGCTTTTACCTTTTTCTAAACAGATCCTTGATGCCATCCATATCGAAGGCAAGGGTGAAACGTAATGTCTGGTCGAGGGGATTGCTGCGCGCAGTAGAGATGACATAGCCCACATCGAGCGAGAAGACACTCATGCGGAAGCCGCCTCCGACAGTGAAGTATTTCAGATTACCCTTCGACTCACTCTGATGATGATAGCCAGCACGAAGCGAGAACTGATCATGGTAGACGTATTCTGCACCAATACTCCACTGAATCTCCTCCAACTCCTCCTTGAAACCGCCAGGCGCATCAGTGAAACTCTTGAAGATACCGCTGATGGCACTCACATCGCTATACTCACGACGCACACGGTCCTGATAGTCGCTGTTCGACTCACCTTCCTGCTGACGGGGCACTGTGGGCACAAGCAGCTTGTTGGCATCTGCCGAGATGGAGAAGCGGTTATACTCGTCGACAGGTATCATCAGCGAGGCACCCAGACGCATATTGGCAGGCAGGAACTGACTCTCGTCATCGCCATAGAAAGAGATCTTACTACCGATGTTAGATAAGTTCAGACCGATGCCGAGCTGGCACTCACGACTGCCCATCATGATGTAGTTGTTATAGTACATCGCCAAGTCGGCAGCAAAGGCTGATGCCGGCTTCGAGTCCTCGCTATAGTCATAGCGCAGGTCGCTATAGATCCATCGGATGGCTGCTCCCAGTGAGAATTTCTCGCTGAGCATCATCGAGTAAGCCACATCAAACGACATCTCATAGGGCTTCACCGTCATGCCGTCGTCGGCAAACACCTCACCTAAGGAGAAATAACGCAGTGAACCACTGATGGCCGAGTAGTCGCCGATACGGACATAACCTGAGAGATAGGCCAAGTCGATATCATTGACGAGCTGGCGCAGCCACGGGGTATAGTTCAGGGCGATACCTGCACGACTGATGCAAAACGGATACTTGGCAGGATTCCAGTACTGTGAATTCACATCGGGATCGGTGGCCACACCCACGTCGCCCATACCGGCACCACGGGCATCAGGGGCGATGGTCTGCGACACCACAGCATGCTCAACGGGATTGAACATCGTCTGCTTATCATCCTCCTGAGCGTAAGAAGTGAGAAGTGAAAAGTGGAAAGTGAAAAGCATCACCACCGCCCACTTCAGCAAATGTCCTTTATCTACGATTATCTTCATATATCTTCTTTCTACCATATAATAACGCTTATCTGGTCTAATTATTGCTTAGCACAATCAATTTAACGGTCTTTGACGAGCCATCGTCGATCTGGAAACGACAGAGATAGACACCTGTCTGCAGACGACTGCCACCATCTGTGCGCAAATCCCAACTCAGTGTATAGGTGTTTCCAGTAGATATGCCTGTTTCCGAATGTTTCCACAACTGGCGCCCTGAGAGGTCGAACACCTCCATTTTCACGACGATACTGCTGCCAGCACGATCATGACTCAGCACGAACGACGTACGCTCCGAGGCTGGATTCTTCGTGCAGACCACGTTGAAACCTCCTGCCCCAAGATTGTCTACAACGTTGAATACGAGTTCTGCAACCGTCGAGTTGTTCAGCACATCCCAGGCACGGAAGAGCAGTCTGTGCTGGCCGTTGCTGAGCTGAGGAATGCTGAAGCCGATGCTTCCACTGCGATAGTCGCCGAAGTCGTAGGTGAAATAGTCATTCAGATTGTAGGTCTTCGCACGATCATTGTCGATGACAAGTTCCAGATCATGTCCGATGCTACTGCCAGAGGCATTGATGCCGCTATCGTCATAAAGCTCTGCCATGAAATAGGGGGTGGCATTCACCTGATCACCGTTGGTAAAGGTCTTCGCGTTCAGATAACAGTAGACGGAAGGACCTACCGAATCGTTCTGAACCACCTGACTGCCATTGAGCACGAAACTGTCGTCCTCGCCATGCAGAGTAGTGGTCTTCTCGTTGTTGATGGCATAGAGCGTCATCTGTCCGTTGCCGTCGGCATAGCTGATATCCATAGGCACAGCAAAGGTGAAATGGAACACGCCGTTGACGATACTGTCAGAACCCTGATAGAGCGTCTTCGTGCGATCCTGATAGACGAAGGGCTCTTCTGCGCCGTCAGCGCTGTCGTCGTTCTGCTTACAGGTGATCGTCTCCTCAGCATCCCTCACCGTAGCTGTCACCACGCCGCTGAAACCTGATGCCAGAGTCCGTTGCTGCTCGACATGTCCACGCACACGCACGACACTGCCGGCACTGAGCTGCAGACTGTCTGTCACCGAATGTCCGTTGATGCTGTCGACAACCACTTCCAGCCCTGGGCAGGCCAGACGGAGGGCTGGATCGCCCAGAAGCGTGTACTGCAGTTTGTTGGGGGTCGTATCGCTGCCACTGCTCACAAGGTCGCACTTCGCCCTGCGTGCAGCCTCTCCGATGCTGATGCCAGGTGTCAGCACGTAGTTGGTAAAGCCCATGTTCATCACTTCGTTATAGGTAGCATAGACGGTGCGGGTAGTGCCGAAGAAGGCCACGCCCCCACCCTGCTTGTTGAGCACCACGGTCTCACCGATATTCTCTTCTTGTCCGTCGAAGGGCATGATGTCGCACGAGGCTGTCACCCAGAGGGGCAGTCGCATCGACGATGCAGCCTCGAAGTCGGCGAGTTTCATCACCAGCTCATGCGAGAAGGCGTAAGGTGCTCCGTGTCCGCTGTAGTTCATCATCAGTGCACCACTCTCCATCTGCTGCTTGATGAGCCGTGTCACGTCGGGATAGCTGTAGCCCGTCGATGAGGAGGTACGCGTATAGGCATCCCAGTAGATTTTCTTCAGCTGGTAGCCTGGATAGTTGGTTTCCACCATCGTGGCCACCTTGTCGGCAGTCTGCATGTGGGTATTGCGGTTGCCGTCGTCGCCCATGAAGCAGAGCACGTTTTGCCAGGCTCCTGCATGGTCATTGGCAGCGTAGCCGATGGTCTTGTCGGCCATCACGGTAGCTTCCTCCAGCGTCCTTACGGGATAACGCCCCACTGCCACATCGGGCTTACCCAGAAAGGCCGAGCCTTCCTGTATCACTTCCTCATCATCGAGCAGACAGAAGAAATCATCGCTGACGAAGCAGTTGACGGAACTGAACGAATTGTCACTTTCGAAACAGAGCAGGAGGTCATCGGCATCATAGCCGCTCCACTCGGCACAGCGCAAGCGGTTATCCCACGCCCCGTCGCCGTAGAGCAACAGGTATCTGGGAAGGTCAGCCTCCGTTGCAGCCCTGTCGTAGAGCATCTTCATATAGCGGCGATAGGCTGTGGCATCAGGGGTTCCGCTGCTGAACTCGTTATACAACTCATCGGCAGGCACGATCCTCACGCGCAGGCCGTCGCGCTGCTCGTGGAGTGTCTTGATGCGCTCTGCCTGTGCCAGCCACCGCTGGGTGGTGGGAATGATGATGACCATATCCACAGCCTCGTCGGCATGATGATCCTGATTCGTGATGCGATACACGTATTCTGGCACAGGGAGCGACTGGAAATCGGGCTTGTCCTTAGGGGCATCATGGCGCAGGGCGATGTAGTCGAGTCGCAGATTGGCGCCTGCCGTCTGAGTGATGCGCACGGTGTTCTCTGCCTTCAAGATGCCGTTGAGCTCATACTCAAACACATTTTCCCTTGCCTTCGAATAGCTGTCGAGGGTGATTCCCTGGTTGATGGTACCCACCACCGAATCGTTTACTTCCACCCGTGCCTCATAGTTGCCGTCGGCCGTCAGAGCCACTGCCAGTCTGCCCTGAGTCCCGTTGGCTGCCAGCGTATAGGTCTGTGGCGTGCCGATGGTGAAGAGTGTCTTGTCGAAGAGGTTTCGCCCGCCGTGATACCAGGCATAGTCGTCCACCTCGTAAAGTGTGTGATAATCGTCATTAAGTGGATAGTATTCGGCGATAAATGCCTCTTCGCCGACGTTAAGTGGCTCTTGTTGGAGGCTGTCCTCGCGATCTGTCAGGAAGTAGTAGCCTTCATCAGAATAAGGATTGCGCGTGCGCACGAGAGTGTCCTTCGTTTCCCACGTCACGGGGCCTGTGGCATGGAAGATACGCTTGCCGTTCACCGTGCAGGTGGGCACCTCCTGCAGATCGTCGGTAGCTGCCAGATAGTCGCCTGTCAGCCGCTCAGGCTGCAAGCCTCCGCCATAGCCGTAGATTCTCACCTTGCTGATATCTGTAAAGCCTGCTTTCTTGACGAGTGCCTCAGTCAGTTGGTAGAAGCCGCTCGCTGGCACGCGGATCTTCGCCCAGTTCCCCTCGCGAAGCAGGGAATGGGCTGCATAGCGCGAGTCGCCTGCACCTCGGGTGCCTCTGGCATAACTGACCGATTTGGGCCGACTGGTCACCTTCAGCATAAAGCTGACGAGCTTCTGATATCGGCCGTCGCGATAGACCAGCGGGACAAACGACACGTCGAGCACGCCCTGCTTGCGCACCACGCCTACCGTCTGATGCACTGGAGGCATCGCCTTCAGGGGCGCGCCGCTGATCTGCTGATAGCGCTGGATATCAGCCTCGCGCATATCAATAAACTCAGGATACTCGATGGTGACGGTATAGATCGAGTCGGCATAACGGGGACCTAACGGCTGCTGATAGGAAAAGACAGGCAGCTGATCGCCGAGCCTGACCTGCTGGGCGGTCAGATTGTAGAACGTCTGCGCAGAGACACCTGCCACCCTTGTGAGGAGCATCAGACATACCCCCACAAAGATACCTATCCTTTGTGTCCATCTACGATCGTTCATCAATATAATAACGTAGTCCTGCCAAAGATATTGTATAAGGGGCTATCTATAATTCCTCAATCCTTGGTTCAGGAAGTCCATGTAGGCAGCGACGTCTTCGTTGAAGCCACGACTGCCTGTTAGCGGCTTGCCAGTAGCAGGGTCGACGGCCACGTAGAAGGGCTGGGCATTGGCACCGAACTTATGGCTCTGCAGCCAGCTCCACTTGGCGCCAACGGTGCGCAGCGTCTTCTTCTGCCCTTTCTCGTCGGTCACCTCCATCGGCTCTTTCAGCGGTGTCTTATCGTCGACGTAGAGTGATATCAGCACATAGTCGTTCCTCAGCCTGTCAGCCACGCGGGCATCTGCCCATACCGAGGCCTCCATCTTACGACAGTTCACGCAGCCATAGCCCGTGAAGTCGAGAAACACGGGCTTACCCTGCGCACGGGCAACGGCCATGCCCGACTCATAGTCGTGGAACTCTGCCTCGACGACCTTTGGATAGAGGTTGAAGTCCTGCGTGCTCATCGGCGGGGCGAAGGCACTGACGGCCTTACACGGAGCGCCCCACAAGCCTGGCACCATATAGACGGCAAAGGCCAGCGACACCAGTCCACCCATGATGCAGACGACCGACTTGGGCTTGCTGAGCTCACCGCCGATTTCATCGACCTGAAACTTCAGCCAGCCGCAAAGGTAGGCACCCAGCAGGGCGAAGATGACGATCCACAGCGAGAGGAACACCTCACGATCGAGGATATGCCAGCCATAGGCCAGATCGGCCACAGAGAGGAACTTCAGCGAGAAGGCCAGCTCGATAAATCCCAGCACCACCTTCAGCGTGGTCATCCACGAACCCGACTTCGGGGCCGACTTCAGCCACGAGGGGAACATCGCAAAGAGCGTAAAGGGCAGTGCCAAGGCCAGCGCGAAGCCAAACATACCCACTGCCGGGGCCAGCCAGTTGCCTGTTGTCGTGGTCTGCACAAGCAGCATGCCGACAATCGGACCTGTACACGAGAACGACACGAGCACCAGCGTAAACGCCATCAGGAAGATGCTCACTAGTCCGCTCGTCTCTGAGGCTTTCGAGTCGACAGCCGTCGCCCAGCCCTCGGGCAACTTGATCTCAAACCAGCCGAAGAAGCTCAGGGCAAACACCACAAGCAGCAGGAAGAGGAATACGTTGAACACCGCATTCGTCGACATGGCATTCAGCGTATCGCTGCCGAAGAGAGCCGTCACGAGCAGTCCCAGTCCGAGATAGATCACAATAATCGACAGTCCGTAGGTGAAGGCATCACGGATGCCCTTGCGCTGATTGTCGCGCGAACGCTTCAGGAAGAAACTCACCGTCATCGGGATGATCGGCCAGATGCAGGGCATGCAGACTGCCAGCAGGCCAGCCACAAAACCCATGAGCAGCAGCCAGAGCAGCGACTGCTTGGCCAGATCCTCGCCAGCCCCCATCGCCCGCAATTCCTCAGTGACAGGTGCCCAGAGGTCAGTGTCGGATAATGTCGTCTGCACCACCGCCGCAGAGTCAGCCCTCACCGTATCAGCAGCACTGGCCTCACTCCTCACTCCACACTCCTCACTCCTCGAATTACTCTCCACACTCCTCGAATTACTCTCACTCCTCAAGTCAGGGCTTCTGCCCTGTTGCTTCAGCTCCACCTCCGACGGAGGCAGACAGCTCTTCTCGCTGCACGCGCCATACTCCAGATAGCAATCGATCGTATATTCTGGCTTAGTAAAACGGATCTTCTGCACGAAGGTCGCCTCGTGCTCGAAATACTTCAGCTCCATGTCGAAGAGCTTGTCCATCTTCTTGATAGGCTGCCCCTTGGGCTTCAGTTTCCCCACGAGTTCGGCACCTTCAAGCTTCACCACGTGGAAAGTCGCCTCTATCGGACCGCTCTTGCCGATCTCCGTCGAATAGACATGCCAGCCGTCGTCGATCGTCGCATGAAACACTATCTCTGCCTCGGCTCCCTTGCCAGTCTTCAGCTCAGAGGTGAAATGTACAGGGTCAACCAATTGAGCCTCAACGGCTAATGCCATGACCAATGCCAATATCGTAAAAATAATCTTCTTCATCATGGCGCAAATTTACACTTTTATCACGAAATAACCAAGAAAACCTTGCCTTACGTCAAATTTTTCCATCAAAATATCACATTTTTATCTTAATTTATGCTAAAATTAAAAATATTTGTTTATCTTTGCAACGGAAATACAATTATTCTTCGATTAATATTAACTAAAAGGAAAAAAATTATGAAGAAATTAATGATGATTGCTGCCATGATGGTAGCTGCAGTAAGTGCAAACGCACAGTTTGAGCCAGGAACATGGTCTATCCAGCCAAAGATTGGTGGAACTCTCAGTAAGGTAAGCAATATGCCTAAATTACCTATTGGTTACAATGTCGATCTCGACAAATCTGTTTATACAGGTGCTCTGATCGGTGCCGAGTTCGAGTATCAGATTGCTAAGCCATTCAGCCTCGCTGCTGGTCTGAACTACTCTATGCAGGGTTGCAAGTGGAGTGATTACAAAGAGGGTAAGGCTGAGCTGAAAGAACCAAGAATTGCGCTTGGCTATATTAATCTTCCTATTGTTGCTAACGTTTACCTCTTCAAGGGCTTTGCCATCAAGGCTGGTGTTCAGTTTGGCTTCCTGACAAGTGCCAATTTGAAATATGAGTTGAAGGATGAAAACACCAACGTAAACTTCGACAAGTCTATCAAAGACAACTGCAATAAGGTTGACATTGCAATCCCCATGGGTATTTCTTACCAGGTTCCCACTATCCCCATCTACATCGATGGTCGTTACAACCTCGGTCTGAGCAAGATCTTCAAGGACGATATGGGCGACAAGACCAGCAAGAACCAGGTAGTCCAGGTAACTGTAGGTTACAAGTTCGCTCTCTAAGCTAACCCAATAACCATTATATTGAAGCCCTGCCGAGCATGAGTCTTGACAGGGCTTCTTCCGTCTCATCGCCTAAACTTTCAGGAAGGCGATCTTCCTGCGATTATCCTTCGGCCTCACCGCGAAGTGCAGCCAGCAGACTGAGCCGTGCTGCTCCAGCAGCAATTCATCAAAGTCCCGCTTCGTCTCATCGGCAATATCGAGCAGTATCGCCGCATACCGTATCATCTGCTCCTTCCCCGCGCAGCGTATATCCACCGCGCACCCCGTCACATGATTACTCGACGGCACTCCCCCCGCCAACCTATTCACCTCCGGCGACCTATACCCCGAATTAATCACAATCCCCTCTGGCGCAGCCCCCGCAGGCTTCGGGTCTGGCGCCAAAGTACAGTCGCTTGCGACTTTACTTTGGGGCCTGACCCCAGCAACCACTGCGCACCCGACTTTACTTTGGGGCCTGACCCCAGCAACCACTGCGCACCCGACTTTACTTTGGGGCCTGACCCCAGCATCCACTGCGCACCCGACTTTACTTCGGCGCCTGACCCCAGCAACCACTCTCAACTCCTCCAACCACCCGCAAACGCGGATCAGATTCTCAATCACGCCCCGACTCGGAATATTCCCATCCGCCGTCACATACTTCGTCTTGCACAACTCCCCCAGCGTAAAATGAGGCGTCAATCTACTGTTTTGATTCATTTCTACCTGTTTCATAATTACACATATTATAATAATTCCCAAACACCAAATGGAGCGTTGGAGCGTTGGAGCGCAGACTATAGCATGATCGCCCCAGTCTTGCGATAAGTATTCCTATACACTCCATCGACCTTCACTTCGCTGGCCTTTTCCACTAGATTATCAGCCATGAGCCTGACGATCTTCGTTCGTGCCGACGACTCGGCCTTGAAGGAGAAGCAGCGCATCACGTCGTCAACTGTAAATTCCTCGGGCAGACGGTTGAAAGAGTCTACCGTCTTCTGGTTCCTGCGCACGTTCACACTCGCATCGCGCAACTTGTTGTCGAAGTAAGCCTCCGCCATCGCCCCGAAGTAGTGTCGCTGACAGGCGTATTGGATGTTCACGATCAACTCTGCCAGGCGCCAGTCCACATCGTCCGTCTCGAACTCACCGCACCAGTAGGTGCCGTCCAGTCGCATCTTGTCCCAGTGGCGCATCACGATAAACGGCGCGGCGAAGTTCAAGCCGTGATAAGCACAGCGCTTCAGCAGCATCTCGTCGGCCTTCGAGTCGTTCTCCTGGGCGTCCATCATGCGGCGAGCCGTCCAGTCGTAGAGCTCGTCGACGATTTTCTGAACCGTCAGCTCACCCTTCGTCCTGTCGAGTTTCCCAGCCCACTCCTTCAGGCGCTCGTCGCTCTCGAAATCGACGGTCGATTCGCGCGACATCATCTCAAAGTTGGTGGCTGGCAGCGGGATGCAGGTCAGACGTGTGGCGAGTCCTGATCCGAAATTCTGCTCGTTCACCTTCTTCTTCAGCGCGATGGGCGTGCCCGTGTAGATGAAGTTCCAGGTCACGTAGAAGTCCTGTAGGATCGAGTCGTTGTTCGAGTAAGCCTGACCGTCTTCCTCGTTGTGGAAGGCCTTCAGCTCCAGCGACTGCTTGTCGATCCACGAACCGCCCTTCTGCACCGTCACGGTGTTGTCGAGCTCCGTGTCGAACGTCAGCATGTGCAGCTGCATCGGCTGGCCGTCGACCTCCTCAACGCTGTTCACCATGTCCTGAATAAACTGCGCATTCGAGGTTCGGGCTGGATGCACGCGCACGATGACCCTGGGCTTCTTGGGCTTCTCCTTGTTAGCCCCTTTCGTGCGCATCTGCTCGCGATAGGCATTGATGGCGTCCTTGCCGATCTTGTCAGCCGCCACAATCGGCGAAGCGATGAGTTTGAAGAGGCGCGTCGCAAACGACTTTCCGCTGGCTGGGTCACCGATGATGAGCGTCGAGTTGTTCAGCCGTCGCAACTCCTCTGGCCGATGGTAGAAGCGATAGGTGCAGCGCGTCATCAGCGTCATCAGCAGCCCGCCGCCCACGAACAATGCCGCTGGGTATTGGTTGCGCTTCAGCCCCTTGCAGACGTCCTTCAGGATGGGGTAATCCTCGAACATCCCCTCAATCTTCTCGCCCCACTCCCATAGCCAGCGCGCCATGTCGTCGTCCTTCAGCGCCGCCAACTTTTCATTATTCACTTTCCCGATTTCCTTCAAAATGCCGAGCAGCACCTTACTGATCCCCTTCGGCGGTTCCTTGCAGGCAGACTCCACGATGCTGCGCAACTCCTGCTCGTCGAGTCCCAGCCGCGGCATCACCTGCAGCAGCAGCGCCTTGTTATTATCGCAGATCGCACGGAGATTCACCGCCAACTGATAGAGCTTCACATTCCGCTCCCCCTCCTGCGGCACCCCTCCATTCCGTTTCCACCACTCCTCAACAATCCGGCTATAAGGAATCCCCTTAAAGCTCAAAGTTTCTTGGCACGGATTCTTGGACGAGCCAAGCGGCAAAGCCGAGCGACACGGATTATCACGGCTTTGGAGAGACTGACTGCTCGCTGGGGTCGCCTCCAGGAGAGACTGACTGCTCGCTGGGGTCTGGCCCAAAAGTGAAGTCGCTTGCGACTTTGCTTGGGGGCCTGACCCCAGCGTGCAGTCCCCCGCGCACTTCACCTCAGGCCCTGACCCCAGCGTGCAGTCCCCCGCCTCAAACTTCACCTCAGGGCCTGGCCCCAGCGAACACTTTACCTCAGGGTCTGGCCCCAGCGAACACTTCACCTCATTCCCTGCCCCCAGCGAGCAGTCCGAACCCTGTGAATGACCGTCTCGATATACAGCAGTATATCGCTCACTAAACGCTTTGTTCTCATACGCAAACAATTCTTTGTCGATAAATAATATATCCGATTCCTTGCAGATGAAGCTCATACGGCTTGCATCCTTGCAACTCTCGTCAACCTCCACGCCGAGCACCTTCGCCATCGCATGCTGGTTGTCGATGAGATTACCCCACTCCGTCCGAGCCTTGAAGACAATCTTCAGACCCTTGCCTGATGGGGTGATATACACGAGAAGAATGCCATTTCCTACATTTTTACATTCTTTCATTATGACATTGTTGAACACCCCTTTGGGGTCTTCAACATGATCAATGTCCATCACCACGAGCCCCGTCAGACGAGTCGCACTCTGCTTGCGCCAGCAGCCCTTCCGCCCTTTGGCAGACTCCGTCTCGTCGAACATCGCCTGGAAGATAAACGCAGGCAACCCACGTTTCAGCTTCTGATCGCCAGTCTCGCGGAACTTGTCAATCGCCTCGTTCCATTTCGTCGCCCTGACGAGGGCCCAGAACTGCCCCTCGTCCACTGGCAACGTCGGATTAAAGAAATTCTTCTGATAGCAAAATCCCATATTTCTTTTGTTCTTATGTTCTTCTGTCTAAAAAAAGTTCTTCTGTCGAAAATCACACGAAATCGATAATCTCTCGGTCGATCAGGGCATCCTTGGCGACCTTGACCTCACGGTCGAGCACGTTCATCACGCGGGCTGTGCCCAGGTGCTTCGGAATGCTCTCGTAGACCTTGATACGCTCTGGCGACTCCTTCACCCAGCCGTGCTCCAGCAGTCGGATCAGCCGATTCCTCAGAGGTTTCCGAGGACTAATGTTGTAAGCCTTGAACGACAGCCTACCCGTCCACTCGTCGCGGTGCAAGGCACCCTTCACGCAGTTACCACTCTCTACCAGGCGCATCAGCGTCTCTTCTGAAATCTCAATGTACTTCTTCATTATGTTTTGTCGAATTTGTGAGCATCAGAAAAGCGATGTGTTTTTCAGTTGAGCTCAATTTCCATCCGGATACTTTTCCACCTTCGCTCATTCCTCCGACTCGTTGTTTTTAATTTGTTTACAGTTTACGGTTTTACAGGCGGACGCCCTGCGTTGTTCAGACCGTCGCTCAAGTGCCATTTCGGACAGACGAAATCTTTCGGAACTTTCAACTGCATCCCCGTGCAGATCCTGTTCCCCTCTTTGTCCACCTCCTTATGTTCGCACGAGGCGCACCACTTCCTCACGCGAATGTGATACCGATTCAATACCGTCTCCATCCCCTTCGATTCCTCAAATTCTCCCATAGATGACGTCGAGCACGAACTGCCGCCCAACCTCCGTCCACACCAGGTGCGGCACCAGCCGCCTGCGACCGTTCTTGTCGTACTTGCAACTGTAGAAGTAGTCGGTGTATCCCTCATGCGCATACTTCGGTGCAATCGTCCACACACCGCCACACTTGTAAATGACCTTCTGGTCTTTGAGAAAAGAGTTCAGGTCGGCTCCGCTCATCCCGAATCTTCTCCCGATCTCGGCAGGTTTGTGGCAGAACTTGCTGAATCGGTTCAGCACTGCCAGCTGATCAGCGATGATCTCCTCGGCTGCATCGAGCACCTCCTTGTTGTTCATCAGGATTCTGATCTCCTGCTCCAACTTGATGTTACTGTTGATTTTTGTAATTGTTTCCATATTCCTTATTTTTTTTTAATTGTTACTAATTTTTTTACTCTGGGGCCAGGCCCCAAAACTAAGTGCTAGGGTCAGGCCCCAGAATCAAGTTTTTCATTTTTCTTCGTCCGGGCCTTCCCGCCGTGTCCTTTGTATCAGTAAGTCAAAGATCGCTTGCCAATCGTCGTTTCCGCTGGTTGACAGTGCAAAAGTACACACAAAAAAGAGGTGCATGAAACAATGACATGCACCTCTGTAGGTATTTCTGTAGCTTATGTAGGTATTCCTGTAGGTATTACATTTTCAGACGTTCTTCAACGGCATTTTTATAGGCTTCCACCAGTCGCAGCACGCGCGTCTTCACACCCATCTGCTCCCACTTGTCGACACTCATACGCATATAGGAATTGTTTCTGAACGTATTCGACAGCAGACCTTCCTGACAATGGAAGTCGCGTTCGAACTGACTCATGTTGTTGGCATAATCATAGCAGTCGCGACAGACGCAGAAGATCACTGCCATCGAACTGTCACTCCAGAAATAGGGACGCACGCCATCGACACACGCCACCAATGCCGACACGCAGGGCTGCTCATCATCCCTTGCCACTGAGGGGGCTGGGACCTGCTGGGTGACGTTCGACCCGGGCATGGCAAACGTGCAGCCGCTGATGTTACCGTTAAACACCTGGCAGTTCGACCCTGCCTCGAAGTGGTTTACAACACTTTTCTTACTATTCTCTTCCATCTTTTCTTCTCCTTCTTTTTCTTGTCATTACTCTTATTTGAAAATCTGCCGTTCACCTGATCGTTAAACACCTGCGAACTGCTGCCTTGCTCGAAGTGGTTGTGAATCTCCATCGGTTTCAACTTCTTCTCTTCCGTGAGTTTCCGCTCCTTCACATCCAGCAGCTGCGAGCGCAGAGCGTCGATCTCGCCCTGCAGTTGCTGCCGCAGGGCATACAGCTCGGCCTCCTTCTGCTCCAGCTGTTCGCTCAAGTCGTCGATCTCACTCTGCCGCCTCTCCAGCTCCTCGTTCAGGTTGTCGATCTCGGCCACCAGCTCCTCTGTGGCGTCCAGCACCTGGATATAGCCGCTAAGCTGCTCTTCCTTCTCGCGCAGGTGGTCGACTTCCCGTCCGAGGCCGCGCCTGGCGCCATCGCGCCAGTCTTTCAATTTCTCAATGTCCATCTCCTTTTTTAATTATTACTGTTAAACATACTCTCTGAGTAGCCGCTCATCATATTGACCAGCACCACTGCCATTACAAACGTGAAAAATAATCCTGCCATAATTCATCAATTTAATTGGTTTATGGCTGCAAAGTAAGCCGCGAGGTGTACGGTAAGTTTGTACACCTCACAAAAATCTGTTCGGAATTAAGTAATATTAACTATTCGGGATTCCTCTCGAGGGCGGATTTCATGATCTGGCGGATACGGGCCTTCAGGGTCGCTGGGGCCAGCACGTCGAGACCGTCGGCCTTCGACATCAGTTCGCTGATGAAGTCGATGGTAGGTCGGATGTCGAGCGAGAAGATCGTGTATCCGTCGCCACTCTCGTGCTCTTGCTGCGAGGCGTGGAGCGGCAGCGTCCGTATCAGGTTGGCCATCTTGCCGTAGGCCTTCAGCACGACGTGCTCCATGGGCGTGCCGTCGGTCATCGTGCCGAAGTATTCGGCGAAGTATCCGGCAGGCGAGAAGCTGGCCGAGCGACGGAAACGCGTGTCGGTGATCTTGGCAGAGAACATACGATCGAGCGAATAGACCGACATGCGCTCATGATTGTCGGCCAGCATGTACCACCGCTGGCGGAACAGCTTGACGGCGTAGGGGTCGACGGGCTTCGTGTAAGGCTCGCAGCCGAATTTCTGATACCCCATCGTGATGGTTCGCGTCTGGCGGATGGCTTGCAGGATCACGGGCAGGAACTCGTAGCCCGCAGGCACGTCCTCGAGGATGATGCTGTCCTTGATGGCCGAGCTCTCCCTGAGCGTCAGGCCGGTGGTGAGCGCCGAGAGCTGCCACTGCTTCGTCTGGTCGCCCTCAATCTCGTTCGGGTTGCTGATAAAATAGCGGTACTTCTTGTCGCACTCGATAACGAGTCCGAACATGTCGAGGATGTCGTCACGATATTTGTTGAAGCTGCTGCGTGGCAGGGGATTGCCCTCGGCAACCTCTTCCGCCACCCAGAGTTCGTTCATGTCGCTGAGCGTCAACTTCCCATACTTCCTGAGAACGTTCACGATCCAGACACTATGCTTAAATTGCTGTCCTGTATTCATTGATTGATTTTTGCGCCTGCAAAGGTAGCACATTTTAATCAAACCGCCAAAACAAATGCCACCAACTTTCGCGCTCCAACGCTCCAACGCTCCAACGCTCCATTTGGTGTTTTCTATCTTTGCGCTTCATGTTAAAGTAATATGTTTATATATAAATAATTTATATATATTATAATATATATAAATTTAATAATATACTATATAGCCACACGATGCCGTTTCGGGATTTGCAGATGGAGCGTTGGAGCGTGGAGCGTGCTGCGGATTGGCAGTCGTTGGGAAGCGGACAGGCGGTCGTTGGGAAGAAGATCGGCCATCGTAGCCGACTAAGCGGGCGAGGCGCCGAGGGGGATGGGGAGGTGGAGGCTCCAAATTTTAACATTTCAAATTAATCGGGAATAAATCATGAAAAGGCTTTGATGGCGACGATATTTTTCGTACCTTTGCATCAGAAATCAAGGGAAGAAAGAGCATGGCGCCAGCGATGGATTCCCTGATGGAAAGCGGGAGTGGGACACCCGATGTAACTGCCCACCAAACATTAATCATTTAATACCATTTAAAAACATTATGGCAACACAGAAAATTGCAATGGGGATTAATCTCCGACAGAACAAGATCGAGGGCTCGACGGCCTACGGCAAGTATTACCCTGAGGTCGACACGCAGAAGACGCTCTCGCTGCGAGGCTTCGCCCAGCACATGACTGATCACGGCTCGCTCTACGGCCGAGCCATCGTCGAAGGGGTGCTGCTGCAGATCACGGAGTGTCTGCCCGAGCTGGTAGCGCAGGGCGTACCTGTTCAGCTGGGAAGTCTGGGCACCTTCTACCCCACCGCTGAGGTGAAGAAGGATGCAGCCGTGCTGAACGTCGGTGCCATGGACGGCCTGAACCCGAACGACATCGTGAAGGCGATCCACATCCGATTCCTGCCCGACTCGACGAAGCTCGACAACCTCTGCGGTCCGAAGTTCAAGGATGCCTGCACGCTCGAGCTGCGCAACATCATCAGCACTCAGAAGGTGTTGGTGAACGGCAAGGAGAAGAACGTGACTACCCTGAAGCCAATCGCTACGGCTGTGGCAGAGTGGAAGGCGCAGAACGGCGAGGGCAGCATTACAGGCGGCAGCACTGGTGGCAGCGACTCGGGGGATGGTCCTACCAATGAGCCTTAAACTGCTCGCTGGGGTCAGGCCCCAAAGTAAAGTGGATGCTGGGGTCAGGCCCCGAAGTAAAGTCAGGTGCGCAGTGGATGCTGGGGTCAGGCCCCAAAGTAAAGTCGCAAGCGACTGTACTTTGGCGCCAGACCCAGGGCCTGCGGGTTCCACTTTGGCGCCAGACCCGAGGCCTGCGGGTTCCACTTTCGGGCCAGACCCGGGGGCTGCGCCTTGATCGAGGGACGAAACATTAAATTTTAGGCACGGATTAACACGGCTCTCTTTGAGAGACACGGCTTGATAAACAGAGCAGTGAAAATCCGTGAAATCCGTGCCAAAATAAAGTGCTCGCTGGGGTCAGGCCCCAAAGTAAAGTCGCAAGCGACTGTACTTTGGCGCCAGACCCGGGAGCCTGCGGGTAATCCGTGACAAATAATTCTTTAACCATTAAAAACTTAAAAGCGTATGACTAAGAAGGAAACTATCAAGTGGGTTGTGCAGATCATCGCATCTGTTGCGTCTGCCATACTCACCGCCCTTGGGGCTACTTCCTGCATGGGAATGTAGGAAAATGTAAAAATGGAGGCTGCGATTAAGCGAGAGCAGAGCCATGCCATGCATGAGCTATGCCGAACGTAAGCAGGCTCGATGGGAAACATCAGAACATGAAAACATCATCAAGAAAAAGGAATCTCGCTCAGTAATGGACGAGATTGCTTTTTTATTTGCAGTTGAACTCGAGCACTTTGCGCTCTTCGAGGTAGCCTTCGAGGTGGTCGTCGATGTGGACGGGACCTACGCCAGCGGGAGTGCCTGTATAGAGCATATCGCCCGTCTTGAGGGTGAAGAACTTCGAGATATAGGCGATGATCTCGTCGACACGGTAGAGCATGTCGGAGGTGCAGCCTTCCTGTACGGTCTGGCCGTTGATGTCGAGGTGGAAGTGAAGCCGTTGCAGCCCCGAATCGGCACACGGTGCCTCAGGGTCGCTCAGCAGCTTCTCCTTAGGCATCCACTCGCCGATGGCGGCAGAGCCGTCGAAACCCTTACAGATAGTCCAGGGCTGTCCAGCCTCCGAGGCACGTTTCTGCAGGTCGCGGGCCGTGAAGTCGATGCCCACAGTCAACGCATCATAGTAACGGTGGGCAAATCGCTCTGGGATGTTCTTGCCCAGGCGGCAGATGCGCACCACGATCTCCGTCTCGTAATCGATGCGCCCCAGCTGGTCGGGGATAAAGAAGGGCTTTCCCTGATTCAGAATCGCCGAGTCGGCCTTAGTAAAGATCACAGGCTCGTCAGGGCGCTTGAGCGTCCCGTGGAGCTCTTGATTATGTGCGGCATAGTTCATGCCAATAGCAAATATCTTCATACGACGGCAAAGGTACAAAAAAAATCGGCACTGCGCAAGCAATGCCGATTCTTTTTTATAATCACACTGTAAGATTAGTCAGCCACGAGCGTAAAGCGCTTGAAGGCGGTGATCTTCAGATCCTTGTCCTGCTTAGCGAGCCACTGAGCTACAGTAGCCTTGTCGCCGTCGCCGAACTGGAACTCCTGATCGACCAGACAGTTCTCCTTGAGGAACTTCTGCACACGACCCTTGGCGATGTTCTCGATCATCTGCATCTTCAGCTGGGCCTCGCCCTCTACCTTTGCCTCGGCAATGATCTTGCGAGCCTCGTCGGCCTGCTCCTTGGTGAGCCAGCCCTTAGCGGTGTTGCTCTCGATGTGATCCTCAGAATCAACGAGGTTGGGGTTCAGGCCAGCCTTCTTGAGCTTCATCTCTACGAACTTCTCAACCTGCTCGAGCTTGGTCTTCTCAACAGCGGTCTTGTACTCCTCGTCGAGAATCTTCTGGTCAACGCTCTGAGCGTCGAGTGCTACAGGCTTCATAGCAGCTACCTGCATAGCCACGAGGTGACCCTGCTCGGCAGCGGGCTTGTTGGTCTGTACCATGGTGCAGAGTGTGTGCTTGCCCATGTGGTCGTAAACCTCTACGTTCTCACCCTCGAGTGTCAGGTAGCCGTCGAGCTCCATCTTCTCACCAGTGATACCAGAGCGCTGTGTAACAGCCTCCTGAGCAGTCTGACCGTTGATGTCGAGAGCCTTTACAGCCTCGATGTCGGCAGCCTTGGCAGCGATGGCGGCGTCGAGGATGCTCTGAGTCAGAGCGATGAAGTCGGCACCGTTGGCCACGAAGTCAGTCTCGCACTTCAGGGCGAGCATGGCAGCGAAGCCATCCACGCTCTTTACGAGCACACAACCATTAGAAGTCTCACGGTCGCTACGCTTGGCAGCGATAGCGAGGCCACGCTCGCGGAGGAGCTCCTTAGCCTTGTCGAAGTCGCCCTCAGCCTCGGTCAGAGCCTTCTTTACGTCGGCCAGACCAGCGCCAGTCATAGCGCGAAGCTTCTTGATATCGTCAATTGAAATTGCCATTGTCTTTATTTAAATTTTTAAATTGTTACATTGTTACATTTTACTCTGCAGCGGGAGCCTCCTCCTCAGCGGGAGCAGCCTCTTCAGCAGCAGCCTCCTTGCGGGGCTTGCGTGCGGCGCGCTTGGGCTTTACCTCGTCAGCGTCATCCTGAGCCTCAGCAGCCTTCTCGTCGGCCTTCTCAGCCTTACGCTCCTCGATACCCTCGGCGATAGCAGCGCAGCAAGCGTTGAGGATCACCTCTACGCTGTCCTTAGCATCGTCGTTAGCAGGAATCACGAAGTCGATATTGTTAGGATCAGAGTTGGTATCAACGACACCGAATACGGGGATACCCAGACGGTTAGCCTCGCGAACGGCAATCTGCTCCTTGAGTACGTCGACCACGAAGAGTGCGCTTGGCAGACGGGTGAGGTCGGCGATCGAACCGAGGTTCTTCTCGAGCTTAGCGCGCTGGCGAGTGATCTGCAGCAGCTCGCGCTTTGAGAGGTTTGAGTAGGTACCATCCTGCATCAGACGGTCGATGTTCGCCATTTTCTTAACGGCCTTGCGGATTGTTGGGAAGTTGGTGAGCATACCACCTGGCCAGCGCTCGATAACATAAGGCATGTTAACGCTCTGAGCCTTCTCAGCAATCACTTCCTTTGTCTGTTTTTTAGTAGCGACGAACAGCACTTTCTTGCCACTCTTGGCAATCTGCTTCAGTGCATCGGCAGCCTGGTCGATCTTGACTACTGTCTTGTGCAGGTCGATAATATGGATACCGTTACGCTCGGTATAGATGTAGGGAGCCATTGCGGGGTTCCACTTACGCTTCAGGTGGCCGAAGTGGCAGCCAGCCTGGAGCAACTGATCAAAATTTGTTCTTGACATTTTTGCTTGATTTTTTTAATTGTTTACTTTCCTTTTAATTCTTTTTAGAATCAGCCGGGAGGTAGTCGCCGGGCCTAGAGGATGCTAGGAGATCCTAGGCGATCCTAGGCTATCCTAGGCGCTTACTGAACTGGAAGCGACGACGAGCCTTGGGCTGACCTGGCTTCTTACGCTCTACCTCACGGCTGTCGCGTGTCAGGAAACCTTCGTCCTTCAGCGTCTTCTTATCCTCGGCATTGATCTTCACCAGTGCACGGGCGATAGCGAGGCGCAGAGCCTGGCTCTGACCTGTGAAACCACCACCGTCGAGGTTGGCCTTGATGTCATACTTCTCAGCTACATCGAGCAGTTTCAGCGGCTGCTTAACCACGTACTGCAGGATAGCTGAAGGGAAATATACCTCTAAATCCTTCTTGTTGATCGTAATCTTGCCTGTACCTTCTGATACATAAACGCGGGCTACAGAGCTCTTGCGACGACCTATTGCGTTAATTACTTCCATTGTCTATAAACTTTAAACTTTAAACTATAAGCCATTACTTATACTGGTTAATATCAATAGTCTTTGGCTGCTGAGCGGCATGTGGATGCTCTGTACCCTCATAGATGTAGAGGTTGTTCAGCAGGCTGCGTCCGAGGGGACCCTTTGGCAGCATACCCTTCACAGCGTGACGGAGGAACTTCTCGACACCACCGTTGCGCTTGCGAAGCTCGGCAGGAGTCTGGAAGCGCTGACCACCAGGATAGCCTGTGTAGCGGGTATAGACCTTATCGGTCTCTTTCTTACCAGTGAATACTACCTTATCGGCATTGATAAGGATCACGTTGTCGCCGCAATCTACGTGCGGAGTGAAAGTTGGCTTGTACTTTCCGCGAATCAGCTTTGCTACCTTTGAAGCGAGACGACCAACTACCTGGTCTGTGGCATCGATTACCACCCACTCCTTCTTTGCAGTCTCCTTGTTCACGGAAACAGTCTTGTAACTTAAAGTGTTCATTTCTTTGTTTAAATTTTACTACTAAAAAACAGTTTAACTACATGAGCGCACATCAACCCACATCCGAGGTCTAACTCTCGGCTGCAAGTCTAACGAACGCCGGAACCTTACGATTCCATTGATGAACCAGCGATTCACGAACCACTACGCCCGGCCAAAGACGCCGCTATTCACACCCTGATTCACGGGGATTCTAAGTCTCTCCCCAATAATCGGACTGCAAAGGTACACCTTTTTATTCATACGCGTGTGCCTTTGCAGTCCGAAAAGTGAAGATTTATATTTTTTTAACGCTTTATTGGCCTTTGTGCTTGCAAATTCCCCGACTGGCGTTGTGCAGGATATCATCGCAGATGACTGGTGCAGCGGCAGCCAGATCAACGATGCGGTAGGGAATATCGTTCAGGTAGATCAGCTTGGCTGCGCCTGCCTCTTCCATCTTCTCGCCGATCAGCGTCAGGTCGGTTTCGAGATAGAGTTCGTAAGAGCGCACCAGCATCGAATAGCTGCGGGTAGACTCGCGCCCCTCCGCGTCGATATACTGGCCAGTGAACGTCTTCTGGAAACGGTAGGTGTTGACGCCGCATACCTCCTCGCAATGATGGACGAAGGTAAAGCAGTCGGTATAGTGGATGCCGATGATGACATTCTTGGCATGGCAGCGTTCAAGATAGCCAAAGGGAGAGTCGGCCCCGAAGGAGCTGACGTTCTGCATGTCGCAGAGCATCTGCTGATCCTTACCAGCCACGGCGAAGGAATAGAGCGGATGCTGGGTGCGGCGGAAATCGGCACGCCCAAGGGCAAAGCCTCCCAAAGCACCCGTCTTACAGGGCGTCTTATGGTAATCGAAGGCGACACCATGGCAGAAATCCCAGTTGAACGTAGGAATCAGCAGCGTGCCCTCCTGCCCTATCACGCCGAGGATGGCATCGAGGAAGGCATCGCGGTCGAAGCGCTCGCCATTGCGCACGGCTGTAAACATCAGCTGCATGATGTCGGAGGTCAGCAGTACGATGTCGCCCTGCTTGAGCCCCCAGTGCTTCGGCAGATCCAGATAACTAATGTACGCCATACTTTCCGAGCATGGCAATGATGGCATCCACTGAGGTAAAATTCTCAGGAACGACATCGGTGCCGTTGATTCTGAAATTGAAAGTAATCTCCAGGTTGGTCACCAGGCTCACGATATCATACGAGTCGAGCAAGCCTGCTTCCATAAAGTCCACATCCTCAGTGAAATCGCACTCAGGACGAATGGTGGACAGAATCTCTAATATCTTTTCTCTCATAATCTTCTTGCTTATTCATTGACCTGCTTCTTGTAGAAGAGACGGTCGATCTTGCCATTGGCATTACGCTGCAACTGCTCCAGATGATGGAAAGCCGTCGGGATCATGTACTTAGGCAGCACCTTACCGATCTGCAGACGGAACTCGGAAACGGGAATCTCATCGGCAGCCTCGTAGAAGAGCGTGATCTGCTTCTCACTCTGGTTGTAGACGATGCAGCCGTTCTTCACCAGCTTCAGGGTGTTGATAATCACATGCTCAATCTCACCGAGATCGGTGCGATAGCCCATGTGCTTCACGATATTGTCCTTACGCCCCTTGAACATGATCAGCCCCTCGCTGTTCAGGCAGACGATATCACCCGTGCGATAGATCAGCTCGGGATAGGCCTTGTTCAACGGATTCTGCACGAAGGCGGCAGCCGTCTTCTCAGGATTATTGTAATAGCCCATCGCCAGCGACGTGCCACGCACACAGAGCTCGCCCTCCACACCAGGCTCTTTCACAGCACGATCTTCATCGTCGAGGATCAGGATGTCGGTGTTGCGGCAGGGATAGCCGATGGGCAGCGGCTCTTCGTCGGGTATCTCCTTATTAATAATATAATAGGTGCAGTCGAGGGTAATCTCTATCGGGCCATAGAGGTTGGCGAAGGTCACCTCAGGCAAATGGTGATGCCAATAGTTGTACTGTTTCGTGGGGAACACCTCGCCTGCAAACCATACCGTGCGCAGACTTTCGAGCTTGAAGGCAGAGAGCAGATCCATGTTGGCGATGTTCACCATGATGGTGGGCACCCAGAAGAGGAAGTTCACCTTCTGCTGCTCGAGCACTTCGAGGATCTTCGCTGGGAAGGCAGCCAGATGGGCAGGGAGCACCACGAGTGTGCTAGCCTTTGCCATCAGCATGCAGAGTTCGAAGCTGTAGATATCGAACACGATCGGCGAGAGCGATCCCATCACGAGGTCATCGCCGAAGTGGAAGGTATCGATGGCCCAGTCGATAAAGTCGAAGAAACTCTTATGATTGAGCACCACGCCCTTTGGCGTTCCTGTAGAGCCTGATGTGTTAATGATACATGAAGGATCAGTGTCGATGACCGTCGGCAGTCGCCTGATGATGTCTGCGGCATCCACATCTGCCGTCTCGCCAGCCTCATCAAGCAGGATCACCTTCATCTTGGAGGGGATGATGCCCTCGATGGGCTTGATCTGACGGGTTGTGGAGATGATGGCAGCAGGCTCTACCAGCTGCAGGATATTGCGGATTCGCTCAGCTGGCGTCTTGATGTCGAGGTTCATGTAGAAGTCCCCTGCATAGAGGATGCCCAAATCGGCATAAACACTCTCTATGGACTTGTCGAGGAAGACGCCCACTGGCCTGTTCTGACCAATGCCCAAAGCCATCAGCGCAGAAGCCAGCTGAAGGGATTTGCCGCGAAGGTCAGAGAAAGCGATCTCCCTGTCCTTATCGATCACAGCCACCTTCTGCGGATACTTCCTGACTGTTTCTTCAAATAACTCTATCAGACTAACCTTCATGTTCTTATACCTTTGTTTTATCAGCAAAGAGCACAAGGGGTCAAATCCTTTGTGCTCTTATGCAGTCTTTATTTGAGCGGAAGCAACTTTTCACTTTTCACTTCTCACTTTTCACTTCTTAAAAGTCCATGTTGTCGAGTGAGTCGCTGAAGTCCTTCGGCTCATTGTTCTCCTTTGGAGCCTCTCCCTGATGCTCAGCATGCGGACGATGCTCACCACGGTCGCGACGATCACCGCGATCACGACGGTCACCACGCTCAGGACGACGATCACCACGCTCACCACGATCGCGACGCTCGCCACGCTCAGGGCGCTCACGGCGCTCACCACGGGCAGGGCGCTCAACGTAGTCGGCAGGCTTCTCGATCAGCACACGGTGAGAGAGCTTGTACTTACCTGTCTTAGGATCGATCTCAAGCAGCTTCACCTTGATCTTGTCGCCCTCCTTGATACCAGCATCCTCAACCGTCTCGAGGCGCTTCCAGTCGATCTCAGAGATATGGAGCAGGCCATCCTTGCCAGGCATAATCTCAACGAAGCAGCCGTAAGGCATGATTGAGCGAACGGTTCCCTCATAGACCTCGCCAACCTCAGGGATAGCCACGATAGCCTTGATCTTGGCAATAGCGGCATCGATGCTCTCCTTGTTAGGAGCTGATACCTGCACCTTACCTACACCGTCAGTCTCATCGATGGTGATGGTAGCACCTGTATCCTCCTGCATCTGCTGGATAATCTTACCACCAGGGCCAATCACAGCGCCGATGAACTCCTTCGGAATCTCCATCTGAACGATGCGTGGAACCTGAGGCTTCAACTCTGCACGAGGCTCAGCGATGGTATCGGTGAGGCACTTCAGGATGTGCTCACGACCAGCCTTAGCCTGCATCAGAGCCTTCTCGAGAATATCGAACGACAGGCCGTCGCACTTGATATCCATCTGGGTAGCGGTCAGACCATCTTTCGTACCTGTGGTCTTGAAGTCCATATCGCCCAGGTGGTCCTCGTCGCCAAGGATATCGCTGAGCACAGCATACTTATCTTCTCCAGGATTCTTGATCAGTCCCATAGCAATACCAGAAACAGGCTTCTTCATGGGCACACCAGCATCCATCAGGGCGAGGGTACCAGCACAAACAGTAGCCATAGAAGAAGAACCATTAGACTCGAGGATCTGGCTTACCAGACGAACTGTGTAAGGGAAGTCCTCAGGAATCTGGCCCTTCAGTCCGCGCCATGCCAGGTGGCCGTGACCAATCTCACGACGACCTACGCCGCGCTGAGCCTTTGCCTCACCAGTACAGAACGGTGGGAAGTTATAGTGCAGCAGGAAGCGCTGATAGCCATGCTCCAGCACGTCGTCAACGAGCTTCTCGTCGAGCTTCGTGCCAAGTGTACAGGTAGAGAGCGACTGAGTCTCACCACGCGTGAAGATAGAACTTCCGTGAGGCATGGGCAGTGGAGAAACCTCGCACCAGATGGGGCGGATCTCATCCGTCTTACGGCCATCGAGACGGATACCCTCATCGAGGATGCAACGACGCATGGCATCGCGCTCTACATCGTGATAGTAGCGATCCATCATAGCCTCATACTCGTCCTTGGAGATTTCCGAGTCGGCCGTAATCTCCGGATGAGCCTCGAAATACTTCTCCTTGAAGTCAGCCAGCAGCTTGTCGAAGGCATCGGCACGGTCCTGCTTTGGCAGAGCCTGCTTGGTAATGTCGTAGGCAGGCTGGTAGAGTTCCTTGTTCATCTGCTCACGCAGCTCCTCATCGTTTACCTCGTGGTCATACTCGCGCTTCACGTCCTTGCCCAGCTCCTTAGAGAGCTCAGCCTGCAGCTCGCACATCGGCTTGATAGCCTCCATAGCAGCCTTCAGGGCGCCGATCATGTCCTGCTCGCTCACTTCCTTCATCTCACCTTCCACCATCATGATGTTCTCGGCAGAGGCTCCGACCATGATATCCATGTCGGCCTCCTTCATCTGCTCGAAGGTAGGATCAATGACATACTCACCGTTCACACGTGCTACGCGGACTTCCGAGATAGGGCACTCGAAAGGTATATCCGAGCAGGCCAGAGCTGCAGAGGCAGCAAAACCAGCCAATGCATCGGGCTGATCAACACCGTCGGCGCTGAGCAGCATGACATTTACGAATACTTCTGCGTGATAGTTACTTGGGAAAAGTGGACGAAGCACACGGTCCACCAGGCGTGATGTGAGGATTTCATTGTCTGAGGCTTTGCCTTCGCGCTTGGTGAATCCACCAGGGAAACGGCCAGCGGCACTGTACTGCTCACGATAATCAACCTGCAGAGGCATGAAATCGGTTCCGGGAACTGCATCTTTTGCGGCACAAACGGTGGCCATCAATACGGTGTTGTTCATTGTCAACATGACAGCACCATCGGTCTGTTTTGCCACTTTCCCGGTTTCAATGGTGATGGTTCTTCCATCAGCCAGTTGAAGGGTCTTTGTAATTACGTTCATCTTTGTTTAAACATCTAATAATAAAAACTTCGATGCGACAGAAGCGCTGTTCCGTCGCAAAAATCGGCGCAAAGTTACACATTATTATATAAATAAACGAAGAAATGGTGATTATTTTTCGTTTTTTTTGGTTTTTTCCGCTCTAATTCGTACCTTTGCACCCGCAAAACGAAAATACGGAATAAAGATGAAACATATTTGGAAAGCGGCAGCCCTCTTTGCAGCTGCCATCATGATTACCTCATGCAATGAGAATAAGTTCAAGGTGGAAGGCCAGATCGCCAACGCCAAGGACTCCTTGCTCTACTTTGAGAATGTAGGACTGGAAGGCATCAACGTGGTCGACTCCGTAAAACTGGGCGACAACGGCGAGTTCTCCTTCAAAGAGGATGCCCCGAAGGCACCTGAGTTCTACCGACTCAGAATATCCAACCAGATTATCAACATCAGCATCGACTCTACGGAGACTGTCGTCATCAAGGGTGAATATCCTGGTATGGCATCGAATTATACCGTCAGCGGATCAGACAACTGCGAGAAGATTAAGGAGCTGGCGCTCAAGCAGATGGACTTGCAGAAGCGTGCCATCGCCATCCAGCAGAATACAGCCCTCGGCATCAATGGCATCAACGACAGCATCAACAAGATCCTGGCTGCCTATAAGGACGACGTGAAGAGAAACTACATCTACAAGGAGCCCTTCAAGGCTTACTCGTATTTCGCGCTCTTCCAGGCGCTCGGCAACTGGCTCATCTTCAATCCACGCACTGATAAGGACGACATCAAGGCATTTGCTGCCGTAGCCACCAGCTGGGACACCTACTACCCTCATGCGGAGCGCGGACAGAATCTGCATAACATCGCCATCGAGGGCATGAAGAACCAGCGCATCGTTGACGCCAAGAATCAGGAGATCCAGATAGAGGCCAGCAAGGTGAACGAATCAGGCGTGCTCGACATCGCCCTGCGCGACAACAAGGGACAGGAGCGCCACCTGACGGACCTGAAGGGGAATGTGGTGCTGCTCGACTTCCACATCTTCGCCCTTGAGGATTCGCCTGCCCGTATCATCATGCTGCGCGAGCTTTACAACAAATACCACGCTCAGGGATTGGAGGTCTACCAGATTTCACTCGACAGCGACGAGCATTTCTGGAAGCAGCAGACGGCAGCCCTGCCCTGGATCAGCGTACGCGATGAAAACGGCATCAATTCACAGCTCCTGATGCTGTATAATGTTCCAGCTGTGCCCGATTTCTTCCTCATTGACCGCGGCAACAACATCGTGAAGCGCGCTGCCCAGATCAAGGATATCGAGGCTGAAGTGAAGAAATTACTCTAAGCGTTTCCTATACTAAAATAAGTGGCACTTATCGCTCGATAGGTGCCACTTATTTGTCGCTAAGAGCCGCTTATTCAGGATTAAAAGCTTTGCAGCCAGGCCTGAAGCTCGAATATTACGTGATAGTGGTAAGCGAAGCTCTCGCGATAGCCCCATCCGTGCCCGCCAGAAGGATAGATGTGGATAGAGGCTGGCACATCGTGCTTGTAAAGCTGCTCATAATAGTTCAGGCCATTGGCGGCAGGCACGGCCTTATCGTCGTCGCTCAAGGCAAGGAAGGCGCGTGGCGTCGTACGATTCACCTGAAGATCATTGCTGAATTCGGCCTCCAGCTTACGCAGTTCCTTCTTCGAGTGGCCTTCACCCAGGAAGTTGTCGTGCGAGCCTTTATGGGTAAAGCCCATATCCATCGTAATCACAGGATAGAAAAGAATCTGGAAATTGGGGGCAGCATCGCCAGTAGCATGCGTGGCGATGGTAGAAGCGAGGTGACCTCCTGCCGAAAAGCCCATGATACCTACATTATTACGGTCGATATGCCAGTCCACCGCATTCCTGCGCACAGTCCTGATGGCTTCCTCAGCGTCAGAGATGGGAACCATGCGATCGCCATGAGGCATACGATACTTCAGTACGATGAGTGCAATGCCATGATTATTGAAAAAGGTAGCCCACTGGTGCCCCTCGTGATCCATAGCCAGATGAGAGTAGCCGCCACCAGGACAGCAAACTACCGCACGGCCTGTAGCCTTCTTGGCATCAGGCAGATAGACCGTAAGCTCAGCTTTGTCCTTAGCATCGCTACTGGTATACTTGGCTCCCTTAGGCCAGAGTTCCATCGTCGTCCCTTTCTGTGCAAATACCGATGCCGAGCATGTCAGCAAGAGCATCGTCATGATTGTTTTCAGACTTCTCATTACTTTAATTATGTTAATCGACGGTGCAAAGATACGAAAAATAAAATAAAAAACGTATCTTTGCAGGCATAAACTTAATATAACGGAGAAAATGAAGAAGATTCTGACAATTCTGGCTCTCACGACACTGACGCTCAGCGCACAGGCCAAGGTAAGGTTGCCCCATCTGATTGGCGACAACATGGTATTGCAACAGCAGACGGATGCCCGCCTCTGGGGATGGGCACAGCCTGGAAAGACGGTGAAAGTAAGCACATCATGGAGCAAAGAGACTGTCAGCACGAAAGCTGACAAGCAGGGGAAATGGCTGGTGAAAGTCAAGACGCCCAAGGCCAGCTACGAGCCTTTGTCGATTACCTTCGACGATGGCGAGCCGCTGACCATCAAGAATGTCGTAGCAGGTGAGGTATGGGTCTGCGCAGGACAGTCGAACATGGAGATGCCCGTCAAGGGCTTCTGGATGTGCCCTGTGAAGGATTACAACCAGGTGGTCATCGACGCTGCCAACCATCAAGGCGTGCGCTCTGTGAAGATTCCAAGCGTGATGCGCGCAGAACCTCAGGACGATGCCCAGTGCGAGTGGCGGGAGTGTTCTCCCAAGACCGTTGGTGAGTTTTCGGCCACTGGCTATTTTTTCGCCCGCACCATGCATCAGGCGCTCGATATTCCCATCGGACTCATAGAAGCTAATAAAGGAGGTACGCGCGTAGAGAGCTGGCTGACGAAGGAGAATCTTCAGAAATACACCAGCGATCCCACTGATTCTGTGGAGATCTGCAAGAAATGGGACAAGTGGGACTATCACCGTTCGCTGCTTTGGGGTAACGGCACGTTCAATCCCATCCTGAACTTCACCGTGAAGGGAATCCTCTACTATCAGGGATGCTCGAACGTGGGCGATCCTGGCGATCAGTACTCCCAGCGCATGAAACTGCTGGTGGAGCAGTGGCGCTCACAGTTCGGCTTGGGCGAGATTCCTTTCTATTTCGTTCAGATCGCGCCTTATGAGTACGATGGCGATGTCAATGCCGTCAGCGGAGCCTTACTGCGCGAACAGCAGTACAAGGCCGCAAAGATCATTCCCAACAGTTCGCTGGTGTGCATCAACGATCTGGTATATCCCTACGAGTTTACGCAGATTCATCCCACCCAGAAGCAACAGGTGGGCGAGCGTCTGGCCTATACAGCACTTAATCGTGACTACGGCTTCGAAGGACTGATGTACAAGAGCCCGTCTTTCAAGGACATGCAGGTGAAGGACGACGCCATCTTCATCCATCTGGAGGACAACTACCACACGGATGCGCCTTTCGAGGGCATGGAAGGCTTCGAGATAGCTGGCGAGGACAAGGTGTTCCATCCTGCTACCGCGCGTCACTTCTGGCAAGAGGGAGGCGGCTATTGGGACGAAGCCATTAAGATCAGCTCGCCCGAAGTCAAGCATCCTGTCGCTGTGCGTTACTGTTTTAAGAACTTCCAGATCGGCAACGTGAAGAATGCAGGCAATCTGCCGCTCTTCCCTTTCCGCACTGACAACTGGTAAACCTATGAAGAATCATCCATTAGAACTATTCCATTACTGTCCGAAATGTGGCAGCGAGGATTTCGAGATCCATAACGAACTGAGCAGGCATTGCGCCAATTGCGGTTTCACGTATTACCAGAACCCACGAGCCTCTACAGCAGCCTTTATCCTGAACGGTAAAGGCGAACTGCTGGTAGCTCGTCGCGGCAAAGAACCAGCCAAGGGCACACTCGACTTGCCAGGCGGCTTCGTAGACAATGAGGAGAATGCCGAGCAGGGGATTGTGAGAGAAATCAAGGAAGAGACTGGTCTCAGCATCAATGCTGATGACGTGAAGTACCTCTTCTCCATTCCCAACGTCTACCGTTACTCAGGGATGGACATCCACACGCTCGACTTGTTCTTTATCTGTCAGGTAGACGATGATGCCGTCATCAAAGCCGCCGACGACGCAGCCGATTTGTCGTGGGTTCCTTTGAGAGAAATATACGTTGAACGCTTTGGACTACGCTCGATAAGGCAGGCTGTACACCGTTTCTTGGCACAAAACTGTTAATAAAACAAAAATTCCTCTATATATATAAGGTGGGAGTGAGTTTTTTGTTTACTTTTGCAGCCCGTAAGAAATAAAACGAGACAGAATATGCAAAAGAACTTAGTGATTGTCGAGTCTCCTGCCAAGGCGAAGACCATCGAGAAATTCCTGGGAAAGGACTTCAAGGTCATGTCGAGTTACGGACATATCCGTGATTTGAAGAAGAAAGAGCTGAGTATCGACGACCAGACACTTGAACCGGAATACGAAATTCCTGAAGAGAAGACAAAACTTGTTGCCGATCTGCAAGCCAAGGCAGACAAAGCCGAGAAAGTATGGCTCGCATCCGATGAGGACCGTGAAGGAGAAGCCATCTCCTGGCACCTGTGTGAGGTACTGGGACTGGACAAACAGAAGACCAACCGTATCGTCTTCCACGAGATTACCAAACCCGCCATTCTTGAGGCCATTGAGCATCCGCGCCATGTGAATATGAACCTGGTGAATGCCCAGCAAGCCCGTCGCGTGCTCGACCGTCTGGTAGGTTTTAAGCTTTCTCCCGTTCTTTGGCGTAAGGTAAAGCCAGCGCTTTCTGCTGGTCGCGTTCAGAGTGTAGCCGTTCGTCTGATTGTTGAGCGCGAGCGCGAGATCCAGAATTTCCAGAGCGAGGTTTACTATAGTGTCAATGGCGTGTTTGCCATTACCAATCCTGACGGTTCAGCCTCAGAGGTAAAGGCGCTGCTTGGCAATCGCTTCAAGACTGAAGCAGAGGTGATCGCTTTCCTCGAGAAATGCAAGGAGGCCACTTTCACCGTAGAGAGCATCCAGAAGAAACCTGTGAAGCGTACGCCTGCGCCCCCATTTACCACCTCAACCCTGCAACAGGAAGCAGCCCGCAAGCTTGGCTTCTCTGTCAGCCAGACCATGATGGTGGCACAGCATCTGTATGAAAGCGGACAAATCACTTATATGCGTACCGACTCTGTCAACCTCTCTAAACTTTGTCTGGGTGCCAGCAAGGGAGAGATTGTCAGGCTCTATGGCGAGGACTACAGCAAGGTTCGCCAGTATCACACCAACGCCAAAGGTGCTCAAGAGGCTCACGAGGCCATTCGTCCTACCTATATGGAGCAGATGGAGATTGAGGGAACAGCTCAGGAAAAGCGTCTGTATGAACTCATCTGGAAGCGCACGATCGCCAGTCAGATGGCTGACGCAGAGATTGAGAAGACAACGGTCAATATCGAGGTCAGCGGCATCAATGAGACATTCATTGCCCAGGGCGAGGTCGTAAAGTTCGACGGTTTCATCAAAGTCTATCGTGAGTCATCCGACGATGACGACCAGCAAGACGAGTTCAGCCACATCCTGCCTCCTCTGAAGAAAGGACAGACGCTTACCCGCCGCGACATCATTGCCACAGAGCGCTTCAGCCAAGGTCCGCAGCGATACACGGAAGCCAGCCTTGTCCACAAGATGGAAGAACTGGGTATCGGCCGTCCTTCCACCTATGCGCCCACCATCTCCACCATCCAGCAGCGCGAGTATGTGCAGAAGGGTGACAAGAAAGGTGAGGAACGCTCTTACTCTCTCTACCAGCTGAAAGGCAAGCAGATCAGTCAGAAGACGCGCAAAGAGCAGATCGGTTCAGAGAAAGGCAAGCTGATTCCTACAGATATCGGCACCGTAGTCAACGATTTCCTGATGGAGAACTTCAATGAAATCATGGATTATAACTTCACCGCAAAGGTGGAGCAGGACTTCGATAAGATTGCTGAGGGCGACGAGAAATGGACGGATATGATGAAGACGTTCTACAAGCATTTCGAGCCCACTGTGGAGAAGACCATGAATGCACGTCAGGAGCATAAGGCTGGCGAGCGCCAGTTAGGAAAGGATCCTAAGAGTGGCAAGCCCGTCTTCGTGAAGATTGGCCGTTTTGGTCCTGTCGTACAGATTGGTACCGCAGAGGATAAGGATAAGCCCCAGTTTGCTCAGCTGCCCAAGGAACAGAGCATCGAGACTATTACACTCGAAGAGGCACTCGAACTCTTTAAGTTGCCTCGCAATCTGGGCGACTACGAAAGCAAGCCCGTTACCATCGGTACTGGCCGCTTTGGTCCCTACGTGCTCCACGACCGCAAATACACCTCGCTTCCCAAGGATTGCGATCCGATGGCTATCACCCTCGAAGAGGCTATCGCCCTGATTCAGGACAAACGCCGGGAGGAGAGCCAGAAGCACATGAAGTTCTTCCTCGAAGATCCGAAACTGGAGGTGATGAACGGACGTTACGGTCCATATCTGGTTTACGACGGTAAGAACTACCGCCTGCCAAAAACGATGCACGAAAGAGCTAAGGAACTGACCTACGAGGAGTGCATGAAGGTCATTGAGGCCACACCTGTAAAGAAAGGCTGACATGACGCGAATCATCCTGATAGGCTATATGGGTGCTGGCAAAACCACCGTCGGCAAGGCACTGGCGAAGGAGCTAGGCATCACCTTCTACGACCTCGACTGGTATATCGAGAGCAGGATGCGCAAGACGGTGGCGCAGATCTTTGCCGAGCGCGGTGAGGAAGGATTCCGTAAGATCGAGTACAATATGCTGCACGAAGTGGCAGAATTCGAGGATGTCATCATCAGCTGTGGCGGTGGAACACCCTGCTTCTTCGACAATATGGACTATCTGAACCAGCAGGGACAGGTGGTTTATCTGAAAGCCGAGCCCGAGGTGCTCTACAAGCATCTGGTGATGAGCAAGAACGATCGTCCGTTGCTGAGAGGCAAGACGCCAGAGCAGCTGATCACCTTCATCCGCGAGCAGCTGGAGAAGCGTGAGCTCTTTTACACCAAGGCCAAGTACATCCTGGATGTCAGTCTGCTTGACAATTACGAGAAAATCAGAATCAGCGTCGAGAAGATTCGCGAACTGCTGAAAGTATAATAAACCTAGACAACTGCAAGAATGAAGAAATGGACCATTGAAGATTCGAAGGAGCTCTACAACATCAACGGATGGGGCACTTCCTATTTCGGCATCAACGACAAAGGCGATGTCTATGTCACTCCTTGTAAGAACAATACGCAGATAGATCTGCGTGAAGTGATGGACGAACTGGCCCTGCGCGATGTCGTGCCTCCAGTACTGCTCCGTTTCCCCGATATTCTCGACAACCGTATCGAGAAGACGTGGAGCTGCTTTAAGAAAGCCGCAGAGGAGTATGAATACAAAGGCGACAACTACGTGGTCTATCCCATCAAGGTGAACCAGATGCAGCCCGTCGTCGAGGAGATTATCTCCCACGGAAGGAAGTTTAACCTAGGCCTTGAGGCAGGCTCAAAACCAGAGTTGCACGCTGTGATTGCCATGCAGTGCCAGAGTGATTCGATTATCGTCTGCAATGGCTATAAGGATCAGAGCTATATCGAACTCGCCCTGCTGGCTCAGAAGATGGGCAAGCAGATCTTCATCGTAGTTGAGAAGATGAACGAGCTGGAGATCATCGCCCGTGAAGCCAAGAAGATGAATATCCGCCCAAATATCGGTATCCGCATCAAGCTGGCCTCATCCGGTTCTGGCAAATGGGAAGAGAGCGGTGGCGACGCCTCCAAATTCGGCTTAACCAGTGCGGAACTATTGGAAGCACTGGATTTTATGGATAAGAAGGACATGCGCGACTGTCTGCGCCTGATCCATTTCCATATCGGCTCACAGATTACCAAGATACGCCGTATCCAGACAGCCCTCCGCGAGGCTTCGCAGTTCTATATCCAACTGCACAAGATGGGCTATAACGTTGACTTCGTGGATTGCGGAGGCGGTCTCGGCGTCGATTACGATGGCACTCGCTCACCATCAAGCGAGAGTTCTGTGAACTACTCTATTCAGGAGTATGTGAACGACTGTATCTACACCTTCGTCGATGCAGCCAACAAGAATAACCTCCCCCACCCCAATATCATCACCGAGAGCGGACGCTCACTGGCTGCCCATCACTCCGTATTAGTGATCGATGTGCTGGAGACAGCCTCGCTGCCCGAGATGCCTGAGGAGTTTGAGCCCGACGAGAACTCTCACCAGCTGGTGAAGGATCTCTATGAAATCTGGGACAACCTCTCGCCTCGCAATGTGCTTGAGGACTGGCACGACGCAGAACAGATCCGCGAGGAGGTGCTCGACCTGTTCTCGCATGGTATCGTCGACTTGAAGACACGTGCCGAGGTGGAGGCCATGTACTGGAGCGTATGTCACGAGATACACGCCCTCGCCAAGAGTCTGAAGCATATCCCAGAGGAATTGATGAAAATCGACAAGCTCCTGGCAGACAAGTATTTCTGTAACTTCTCGCTCTTCCAGAGCCTCAGCGACTCATGGGCCATCGATCAGGTGTTCCCCATCATGCCCATCCAGCGACTCGATGAGCGCCCCACACGAAATGCTACCATTCAGGACATCACCTGCGACAGCGATGGTAAGATTGCCAATTTCACCACCAATCTCCATAACACTCACTCGCTGCCCGTCCATGCACTCAAGAAGAACGAGCCCTATTATCTTGGCGTGTTCCTTGTAGGTGCCTATCAGGAGATTCTGGGCGATATGCACAATCTCTTCGGCGACACCAACGCCGTACATATCTCAGAGAAAGACGGTACCTACCACATCGACCAGATTATCGACGGTGAGACGGTAGAGGAAGTGCTCGAATACGTACAGTATAATCCCAAGAAGCTGGTTCGCCAGCTCGAAGTATGGGTGGCCAAGAGTGTGAAGCAGGGTAAGATCTCGCTCGAAGAGGGCAAGGAGTTCCTCTCGAACTATCGCTCAGGGCTCTACGGCTATACCTATCTGGAATAGCCTAGGATAACCTAGGATAGCCTAGGCCTGCCCAGAAAAAAACAGAAGAAAAATGAAAGAAAAGCTGACTATAGTCAAAGTGGGCGGGGCCATCGTCGAAGACGAGGCCCAACTCTCACAACTGCTCAAGGACTTCAGTGCCATTGAGGGCAAGAAAGTGCTGGTTCATGGTGGAGGCCGCAAAGCCACTAAGGTAGCCGAGAGCCTTGGCATCGAGTCGAAGATGGTGAACGGCCGTCGTATCACTGATGCCGACATGCTCAATGTAGTCACAATGGTCTATGGCGGACTAGTCAATAAGAACCTTGTGGCCCGTCTTCAGGCCAGCGGTGTGAATGCGTTAGGCCTCACAGGTGCCGATATGGACGTTATCCGCAGCCACAAGCGTCCTCTCAAGGACGGTATCGACTTTGGCTTCGTTGGCGATGTCGACAAGGCGAATGGCCAGATGCTCAGCAAACTGATTGAGGAAGGCATCACTCCTGTGATGGCGCCATTGACCCATGACGGCCAAGGGAATATCCTCAACACCAATGCCGATACCATTGCCAGTGAGACAGCCAAAGCCCTGGCAGGTTTTTATGACGTGACCCTCATTTTCAGTTTCGAAAAGAAAGGTGTACTCCGCAATCCTGATGACGACGACTCTGTTATTCCCACCATCACGCGCGCGGACTTTATTAAATATAAGGATGACGGTACCATCAGCGGCGGCATGCTCCCTAAGATCGAGAATGCCCTCGCAGCCATCGACGCAGGCGTCAAGGAAGTGATTATCACACTCGCCACAGCCATCGACGGAAAAGCCGGAACCATCATCAAATAAAAAAATAATTCTTTTTCTGTAACTTTTGCGTTTCTCAATCGTCATATAAGAAGAGAGGATGAAAGAAATCAGTTTCCGGAACGATGTCCTACCACTGAAGAACGAGCTATACAGGCTTGCACTCCGCATCACCCTCAACCCAGCTGAGGCTGAGGATATCGTACAAGAAACACTGATAAAAGTCTGGAACAGACGAGACCAATGGGATACGATCGAATCCATCGACTCCTTCTGTCTGACCATCTGCCGCAATCTCTCTCTCGACAAGATGCGGAAGATGGAGAACCAGAACCAAAGCCTGGAAGAGGCCGATAACGAAGCGCCCGACCACAGCTACTCATCCAATCCTGAGGAACAGGCCATGCAGCAGGACAGAATCGCCCTGATACGCCGCCTCATCAATGGGCTGCCCGAGAAACAGCGAAGCGTGATGCAGCTCAGAGACTTTGAGGGCAAGAGCTATAAGGAAATTGCCGCCATCATGAACATCAGTGAGGACCAGGTGAAGATCAATATCTTCAGAGCCCGACAGGTGATTCGACAAAAGTATTTTGAAACAGAGAAATATGGATTATAAATATATCGAACAACTATTAGAGCGTTACTGGGAGTGCGAGACCACTCTTCAGGAAGAAGCTATTCTGCGCGCCTTCTTCAGCCAGGAGAATGTTCCTGCTGAATTGCTGAAGTATAAGGCGCTGTTCACCTATGAGCTCCAGAAAGAGGATGTCCTGGGTGATGATTTCGATGCACGCATCCTGGAGAAGACGCAGCCCACAGCCAAGACCGTCACACTGACGAGTCGCTTGATGCCGCTCTTCAAGGCTGCAGCCATTGTGGCTATTGTTCTGACGCTGGGCAATGCTGCCCAGGCTCCCTGGAACTACGGCTGGGAAGATCCTAAAGATGCCTATGCCAAGTTCCATCAGCAGACCACAGACTCCGTGAACACGCTTGGTGTTATCCAGGCAGAGAATGTGGCTGACAGTACGAAGGTCTCGACCTCCGAAACATCTACTTATTTAGAATAATTTTCTATGCTTTCTTTATAATAATCATTTTTTTAAAAACACAACGAAGAAACTGTGAAGTTTCATTCTCTCAAATTTTTCAGTAAAGTACTAACGCAAAAAGAAAGGGCTGCCTCCGTAACACACCGGTGAGCAGCCCCGTTTATTTCCCATTCCTGCGACTATTTCTTCAATCTCAGGTTCAACTGGAACAAGGCAGGAAGGAAGATACACAGCGAGAATCCCAGTGCCATCAGCACACGCTGCTGCGAACCAAAAAGATCCATCAGCGTCAAGTCAGGATCAGGATAGAGGTTGAATAGCACGTAGGCCACCGTATTATTCACCCAGTGATATACCACACCAGGCACGATACTATCCGTACGATAATACATCCAACCCAACAACAGACCAATCAGAAAAGCATGCGGCATCTGGGCTGGGTTCATGTGAATAAGGGCAAAGAGCAGTGCCGAGATAGAGATACCCACCCAATGACGACTGTTCCAACGGAGCAGAGCCCTCAGCACAGCGCCTCTGAACACCAGCTCTTCAGCCAAGGGAGCCAACAGGCCTACGACCAGATATCCCCAACGATCCTTCAGAATCATCTCATATTCATCTTCTACCCAATTAGGCAGAGCAGGCATCTGCTCCTGAAGCCATGTAGAAGGGATAAGGGCGCCCAGTGCAGCCAGTACACACCAAAACAGCACGAACCAAGGGCGCGTCTGCATCCAGTCGCGCGAAGCCTCGCTCCATTTCGCCATCAGGAACACAGCAATCGTGATCACACTGAAAGCAGCCATCATAATAATCATCCCAGTAGCGTTCATTGGCGTATCCTTGCCCATTACCAACGGCCAGACACCCTGAACCACCATACTGACAAATGCCTGTATCGCAGCAAACACCACCGTATAAATCAATGCATTCTTCATCCTAATATGTCTTTTACCTGTTTTTTATCTTCCTGCAACTGAGCCACAAGTGCTTCAGGCGAATCGAAACGACGTTCCTCACGCAGACGAGCAACGAAGGCGATATCTACCTCCTGCCCATAGAGGTCACCATCGAAGTCGAGGATATTCACCTCCAGCGTCTGCCCCTTGCCCTCAAACGTTGGGCGCGTACCTATATTCATCATAGCAGCCCGCTGCTGCCGATCCTTCTCAAGCATCGCCCATACGGCATAGACACCTGGGGCGGGAATCAGTTTGTCGCTACAGGGCAACTCCAGATTGGCCGTAGGAAATCCCAAGCTGTGGCCGATATGCTCACCAGGCATCACCTTGCCCGAGAGCTGATACAGACGTGTCAGGCACTGCGGCATCAGTTCGACATGACCTTCCAAGAGCAATTGGCGGATAATCGACGAGCTGACAGCCTCTTTGCCATCAGTCATCAGCTCCGCATCGCCTCTCATCACCTGCATACCCATCTCCTCGCCATAGCGCACGTAATCGTCGAAACCTTCCTCGCGATGATGTCCGAAACGATTATCATAGCCCGTAATCAGCACAGCGGCATTCAACTGCTTATGCAAAATCTGCTGCATAAACTCGCGAGCCGTCAGCGCAGCCAGTTCCTTGGTAAAAGGCAGAACCACAAGATAATCGACGCCCATCTGGCTGATGATATCCCGTTTCTCCTCCAACGTCGTCAGCAACTGAGGATGGAACGAAGCATCGAGCACCTGCCTCGGAGAACGGTCGAAAGTCACGACTACCGAACGGAGGCCAGACACGCGAGCCTGCTCAGCAACCATACCAATCAGATGCTGATGCCCCTTGTGAACACCATCGAACACACCGAGCGTTGCCACACATTTGGGGAGCCTGATATCGCCATTATTGATACAAATTGTCTCCATGAGGCCGCAAAGTTAAGCATTTTTGCTTATTTCCGCAAAAAAAATTTGGATATTTAATAAAAAAGCCTTAACTTTGCAACCCAAATCACGGACTTGTAGCTCAGTTGGTTAGAGCAACAGACTCATAATCTGGAGGTCCCTGGTTCAAGCCCAGGCTGGTCCACTTCTACTTTAATCCATTCCGCTTTATGATGAGAAAGAAGTGCTTCATTGGAATCATGGTTGCCCTTTTTGTTTGCTTCATCGCAACCTGCTGTACGAAGAAAGATTCATCCGCTCAAGAAGAATTAACAGAAAACTTTGTCGCTTTGGTGATGGGCGGGCAGAGCATAGACCCCAATCAGACTTGGAGTACCGCTTCAAACAAGTCAATCACTGTTAGCGTCAACCTCGATGCTGGCATCGACTACACCGTCTATTTCTTTTCTATCAATCCTGCAGTCAATGCCGATGCTCAATATATTGGAATGACCAGCCTCGCTACAGGTGAAACAAAAACTGTCACTATTTCTGTTCCAGATAATGTCTCCACTATCTATGCAGCCTGCTATTCACCTGAAGGCCAGGCCATTTGCCTACCAGTAAACGGTTCTGAAATTAATTTTAGTGGCAAGTTTAGTAGTGAATCAGCAGAGCCAGCTCCCACTATTGGCAACAATTGGAGCGTACCATCCATTAACGTGCCAAGTACCTCTATGTATACATCAGGCGACTTGGTGACACCAGACAATATTGATCCCGAAGCACCAAGCGATAAGGAGTTGCATATTCTCATCGACAAGGAATATACAGGTATTCTCCCTGCTCTGAATAGTCATACCAACCTCTCCGTCTATGTGACAGGCACATGGAATCTAACCTTCGACCAGCATTTTGTGAAGAGCAATGTTTTGGTGGTAGGCAAAGGCGGAAAGGTTGTGATTCCAGAAGGTTTCAAACTTTCCAATGGTGGTCAGGACGGTACATCTGCCACTGGTGCAATCATCGTCTTGCCTGGCGGTGAGATTGCTGGTGGTGGCACTGTCGAAGCCACAGCCGATGCCAGCAGCTTCTATAATGGAGGCTCTATTTCCGTGAAAGAAATACTCTTAACGGGAGGTACACTCTACAATGCTGGTAACATTGGCTCGAATACACTCAGAGGCGAGCCCAACAACAAAGGTGATGAAGGCCAGTTTATTAACTATGCGACAGCAGGTGTTTCACAGACCAGCGGCTCTGCCCTGAGTATTCTCAATGCAGGAACTATTGGTGTTACTAACACGCTGACACTCAGTGGTGCCTCTCGCATGGACGACGGCAGCATCATCACGTGCAGCTCTGTATCATTGCAAGGCGACGGATCTTCAAACACTGTGCTTTATATGGGAAACAGCGCTTACTTGAATTGCAGCGGCTCCATCGCCATTAATAACTACGGCGTTTGGGGACCATCAGGCAGCAACTATAAGAGCAATGCGCTCTTTAGGGCAAATGGCTGCAACCTATGCACGACAACTGCAGGAAATGCAAATACATTTATGCTTGACCATATACAACTGTTGCTGCCCACCTCTTTCCAAGGTTCCGAACTGATTGGAACATGGATTAACGGTGGCGGTGATGGAATCAGTTCCGACCGAAAGACTTGCTTTTTCGGAATGGAAGACCCTACAATTCCTGAGAACAGTTGTATGTTCTATTGCTTCGAATTCCGTGGTAGCAATTCCATTCGGGATTTCGACTACAACGACTTGGTTCTTCGCGTAAATACACCTCAGGATAATGGCGACGGGACATTTACATCTTCCGTAGACGTTGTTGCCATTGGCAGCGATATGAGTATTTCAGTATTCTACAACAATGAAGAATTTGGCACTGAAGCCCATCTGGCAATGGGTATTGCGACAAAGAGTGCCATAAACACTTCTTCATACACACGCCAGCCTCGACGCTTAGGGGATTTGCAATTTACAAGCGATAACATCGACCTGGGCAGACTGCCATTCTCACTACAAGTACAAAATAGCAACGGTGGTGAAATTGACACCTATATTCAAAAAGGCAACAACGAAGCACCGCTCTTTATAGCCATCAACGGCGACAACGAGGGTAAATGGTTCTGGCCAAGAGAAGGATCAAACATTGGATTAGCTTATTTGCTATTCAGTGCATGGGCCAATAACCAGCATACTGCCACTAATTGGTATTACAGCAATAATACCAGTTCCAGCCATATTATCCGCTGGTGATGATCAGATTCTGACTACCAAACGAACACCTGATTAACTGTTGAATATTCTGGCAGATACCAGTTCAGGCAACTCTTATGGTTTAAGGACCATTCTCCGAATGAGTTGCCCTTCTTCGAATATGCACCAAACAGGAATTGTGCATTAGAGTCTTTCATTCTGAATCCGATGTTCACGCCGTGCAATGGATGACGGAAATACCCGTATGGTATCTGTAATGCCCAAGGCAGATTATCAACATCTGTATATTGATATTCATAAAGAGCCGTCACATGCCGGTAAGGATAAGTATGGATCTCCATGTTCACACCGTTATACATCCGCATAATGAAAGGATCAATATTGTCGAGCGTCATCGTATTAGCTCGCGTATCAGACTTAAACCTCAAGACGAAGATTACCTCTTTGGGCACCATCAGCTGAGATTCCTTATCCGACTGCTTGGTCACATTATACTTCTTACGCTGGAACATACCGAAGTCGGCGTTCAGAATATCGCCCGTAGCCCAGTGGGCATCGGCAAAGAGGTTCAGTACTGGTTCACCCTTCAAGCCTTTCAACAGCAATTCACGACTTTTCTGGACAAACATATACTGGTCACTGATATCCTTATTAAACGTCTGATCATCAACGGTATACACCGTATCGATATCATTATAGGCAATTTCAGGCAAACGCAGACAGCCTGCCAACTGCTGATCAGCGCCTACAGCTGCCAATCTCACATGGATATACATTTCGCGAGGATTAGCCCGCTCCAGAGCGATATGCATCACGACGTCGTTATAGTCGTAATCGCCAGGCTGTGGATACTCCTGCTCATAACAGAATGCATAGTACTGAGGCAGGGGTGGATATTTCAGTGGCTGTTGCCTGATCAATATATTTGCAAAACTAATATCACTTTCAGACGTATTAAATGTTCCTATCGTATAATTACCTAAAGAATCCACAGCAGCAAGAAAAAGAGTACTCTTAATTGTCGGATATGATATACTTATATCAAAACGATCGCCTTCCCTCGCGTCTTTCTCTGCAATGATTTGAGCCAAATCAGAGCTAAATGGGTTTTCATCAAATATCTGGATTTTCCTGGTTCCCACACCTGCATTCACCGTCACCGTCAAATCCGATGTCGCACTCAAAGACCAAGTATGATTTGGGTCTACAGAATCTACAGGCGATACAACCTTAATCAGTGTATCATACACATCGCGGTCGAACATTTCCTTCTTCTTGCACGACGTTCCCGTACCTATCAAGGCCGAGAGGCCAAGAATGATGATTGTGAAATAGAAAAATCTCTTCATACCAAATTTATATAAACAGAGTTATTTTGGGGTCAAAGTTACGAAAAATATCGCACACTCCGATAATAATTTGAAGATTTTACAGAATTTAACGGTCATTTTGATACAACTTGGCAAAATTTATCGTAAATTTGCAGCCAAATCGATTCAATTAATTAGTTACGTAACGTCTATTAAGTATTTTGTTGCAATGAAAAGGTATTTGATATCAGGAGTTGTTTTACTCATCACAGGTTTGGTAGCCACGAGCTGCCACGACAAGGAAATTGATTACGTCTATGGAGCTGACCAGAAGGTCAATTCCTATAACGAGGCATTTAAGGCGGCATTTGGAACCCCACAAGCCAATCACCACTGGGGATTCGTATCTAAGGAAGCAGCCACAAGAATGGCAATGTCGAGTAAAGCCTTGACACGTACTGCCAACAAGGAGTCCAACCAATGGGTAAGCCAAGGTTGGAAAGTGCCCGATCCTCTGACTCCAGCACAGAAGGATAAGGTTAGAAGGTATTTCCAGCAGAACCAGAATCCCAAGGGTATCTCTGTTAATTACGAGAACTTCTTTGTTCAACAAGTATATAAAGGTGGAACTAACACTTCGGAGGCTAACACTACTGAAACATATCTACGCGGAAACTTAACCACCGTAACAGGAAGTGATCACATGGACAAGCTGACCGCTGGCTCTATCGAGGATCACATCAACGATTACAACAACAGTTTCCGTGGTGATATAAACGTTCAGAACAACAGCCAGAACGGTGAGCACCAGGATGCCATCACGCTGATGGAGAATTCGAAGACCGACTGCTTTGGATACCACAACTCTGACGATAGCAGACAGTACAACGACAAGTATGTGATTATCCCAGGTTCGACTATCGACGCATGGGATTCATCAGAACCATCCGTTACAGGTATGTTCTTCGTCGGCTTCGACTACGAGGCTAACAAGGCTGCCTATGATCATAATGGTACTTTGAGTGTTAACGGCAATATGTATCTGGTAAAAGAAACGACAGCTGATGACCCAAAGGGTGTTATACTGCCCAACGTCAACAATGGCAAGAAATACCTCATCGGTGGTGCCGACGGCTACTATTCAGACTGGATTGTTCGTATTACGAAGGGAGTAAAAACGACAGACAAGACTGTTGATCAGGGAGATAAGCGCAACGATGATTCAGGCTTAGACCAGTTCTGGAGAAAAACCACTTGGACGCCCATTGAGACAGGACGAGTATTCTGTGAAGACCTTGGTGGAAGTTATTCAACAAATCGCGATGACTTCGACTTTAACGATATTGTCTTTGATGCAATTATCTGGCAGACAGAAGATTTCTTCTATCAGGAAGTAAAGGTTCAAGAAGTTTGGGAAGAAGGCACGCCACTCGCAGGACAACTCAAATTTGAGCAAGCCACAGATGCCAATGGCGATCCGCTGTTTGAACCAATGAAAGATGAAAACGACAACATAATATATCAGACAACAACTGTCACTGAGAATGTACAAGTCCAGAGACTTGATGCAGAGGGGAAGCCTGTTCTTGACGAGAATAACCAGCCAATTTATGACACTCAGACTGTTACTCACGAGGTCACAACAGATGTCCCCGTTTACGATGAGAGTAAGCCAATCTACGACGAGGAAAAGCCTGTCTGGAAGATGGAGAATGGAGAGTTTGTTCATGAACCAAAAGAACTGACCAATTATCATAATAACCCTAAATATGTGGCAGAAATCGCCTTATTGGCAACAGGTGCCACAATCGCTGCAACGGTTGAAGACACAGAAGTACACGATGCATTCAATGCTGGTGTAACCACGATGATCAACACTGTCGGAAGCAGTTCGACAGCCTTTGGCAGTTACAACGATCATGACCCTGTATATTTAGGCAAATATGATATTGAGACACCATCCATCAACGATATTCCTGTTACTGTTCTCTGGGGTACTGCCCACGAAAGTGGTGCAAGTACATTGCAGAGTGGAAACGAATACGATGGTTGCCCACAGAAGTTCAAGGTTCCCATTGGCACACCTTGGGTACAGGAGCGTTTCGGTATGATTATGGGTTACCCTGCATTCGCAGACTGGGTACAGGAAGAAAGTGCCGAGTGGCTTAATCCATCTGAAGAAAGCAAGCAGAGGCAGCCCCTCTATCTGTATGAACAGTCATGGCCCAATGTACTTGATGCAACAGCTTACGAGGAGAGAGAAACCATTACTGAAGCCCAACTCGGTGAGCCTGGCGCCCGCACAAAGAGTAATGGAAGTCAAAAACCATCCAATCCTGATAATTTGACAACCAAATGGTCATCCACTTCTTACACCTATCAAGCACCGATTACACCTTCTGAACTTTCTGATGCAGGTCTTGTAGGAACGAAGGGAGCAAGCGTGGTATTAACAGGAACATATGCTCACTATTGTTGGGGTGCTACACTCTTATGGGGTGACTGGACTAGCAGTTTCTTTTCTGCCGACCAGGATTCTCAATATGGTCAAGGCTTTGATCGAAGTAAGGACAGCGGACCTATAGTTGTCACCATTCCTGTTAGCAGTGAAGAGATGGCAAAGATTATGCAAGTTGGTTTAAGAGTACAGTTTGATAACATTACATTAAGCAAGATTGAAATCAAACAATAAATCGAATTTTCAAATACCTCAAAATAAAATTGTAACTATCCGAAGGGCGTCCGCGCGAGCAGATGCCCTTCTTTCATTATCTACCTAACTAGGAAAAATTTGCGCCCTAGTTAGGCCGCAAAAATTATCCCCCTATTGGACAACAGCCAACTTACTTCCCAACGACAGCCAGCTTACTTCCCAACGACGACGAACTTACTTCCCAAAGGCTGCGAGAATAGTTCTTCGCGAAAAATCCCTCATCCCTCCCATTTTCTTCCGAAAGCCCTTTCTGCAAAGGACATTCAACATGGGAGGGATGCTTTTGATCCCTCACTTATCCCTCCCATAACCCTCCCACGTCTACACCTTATTATATATAAGAAGCAGCTCTGATTGAGCACCAAGATGGGAGGGATATGGGAGGGATATGGGAGAGTTTATTTTCATCCCTCACCTCCCTAAACACCTGCCAACAAAGGCGTTTCAGAAGAAAATGGGAGGGATGAGCGGATTTCAGCACACAAGTGTATGTTTTGTGCATTTCCGTCTATCTTGGAATTGATTTTTCAAAAGTTTGCGAAGTCGTTAACCTTTATTAACTCCATATATTATTCACCTATTTAAATTTTTAGTAACTTTGCAAGCGATTCATGGTATATGGAGCAAAATAAAGAGAATTTATTTATTAACCATAATATAAACAATTAAAATTTCACAAGTATGAAAAAGTATTTGATGTCAGGTGTTGCAGCCATCGCATTCCTCGCTGCATTCACAAGCTGCTCAAAGTCGACTGATCTCTACGACGCAGGTGCCGTGCAGCAGAAAGAAATTCAGAAAACTGAAAACAGTTATTCTGATAACTTTATTAAAAAATACGGCCAGCCGGCAGCTAATCAGGATTGGGGATTTAACGCGTTTGAAAATAACACGCGTTCCATCACTCGTGGAGCTGTGCCCAACCATAATCAATGGAGAGATATGTTCGACAACATTCCCGACAATGTTGACTATTCTGAAAATGGTGAGCATGACAAGGTTCTTCAGGCGTTTAGTGTAAAGCGAGTTGATGCAGTTAACACTGTCAATGTAAATTGGACAGATTTCTTTGTCTTCCATGTACATCAAGGAACACGCGAAGATTGTACTTACACAGCTGGAAATGGTGGAAGCGTTTATGCGCCTGAACACATGAATCATTTTCAGTGCTACGTAAATGGAACCATGGAAGATTATAATAATAACGTTAGTGGTGTAAGACAGGAGCATAGTGATAGATTCAATGCAGGAAAAAATACACAAAATGATCACGGCTTCATTGGTTCTATGTACATGGCTAATTGTGGAACAGTTGACTTTAGCTACCACAATACAGAAGATAGCAAGGATCATAATGAGTATATCATCATACCTGGTGCAGATATTGACCCTTCACTTGCTGGCTACTATTACATTGGTTTTGATTTCTATGCAACAGGTACACCAGGGACTAATATGGCGGTAGATCGCGATTGGGTTTTCAACGACTGGATTGTTCGTATCAGCCCTGCCACCTTTAAAGGATCAGCTCGTGTAGCTTGCGAAGACCTCGGTACAACTGACGACTTCGATTTCAATGACGTTGTATTTGACGTAAGTCCTAAACTAAATCATTATGATGGTAATGGTGATTATACTGTGATTACTGTACGTGCAGCAGGTGGTACTCTTCCGCTTTACCTTGAGGCTGGTGGCGTAAGCAAAGAAGTTCACGAACTGCTTGGTGTTGAAACTGGCACTATGGTCAACACGAATAATGGTACAACTTCTCGTCCTATTGCCCAGTTTACCATCCCTGGAAGTGTTACTCCTAGACAAGTAGCTGTAAAAGTAGCAGAGAATGCCAAAGAGGTTGTTCTTAAAGCAGAAGAAGGACAGGCTCCACAGAAAATCTGCGTAAATACCACATTCCAGTGGTGCGATGAACGCCAGCAGATAGGAGATAAGTATGAGAATTTCCCAGCTTGGGTTCAGAACAAACAGGTTTCCTGGTATTAAGAGTAACATCAAATACTTAATATAAACTGAATTAAGGAAAGAGGGTGGTTGTGCGATGCAGCCACCCTCTTCTTTTATACTAGAATTGCACTGTTGAATAAGGGGCACTTATTGTGCAATAAGGGAGCCTTATTTGGCAATAAGTGGCACTTATTTGAGGGCAAATGGCGAGTATGGTGAATTAAGCGTGAATTTCTGTTAAATTTAGGCCAAAATCGTTGGATGGTATGGAAATATTTCGTATTTTTGCACGAATAAAGACAACTATTAATAAATAAGCTTATTTATAATAAACAGTATTTGAGTATGAAAAAGTATTTGATGACCGCAGCTACCGCACTTGTTTTAGGCGGATTGATGACCAGCTGTACACACGACACAGACGTTGCCCAAACAGCTTCTCAAGACATTATCCAGCAATATGAGAAGGTGTTCACAACGGCTTTTGGCACACCTGCCCCAAATCAGACGTGGGGTTTCGGCGATAGTTCTAACACCATCGCTAACACGAGGGCTTTTACAAGAACGTTTGATGACAGGCCTGAACAACCGACATTTAGCAGTGATATTCGTCTCCCAAACCTGCAAAAACCAGAGTTCTATAACACGCTTGCTGAAGCTAAAGAAGCCCTAGGAGCTAAACTTTATTATTCTCAAGACAGAGTTGGCAATTACCAAAATGGTGATGTTATTTATATAGACAAAGACTACTCTTCGGTACCAGATAATAGAAATTTGACAATTTATGTGGATGGTAATGTAACATTCTCTGGCAATACCATACAAAGCGATGGCGGAGTTAAATTCATAGTTACCTCAAAGTCAACTTTAACAATCAGTTCATTGAGTCAATTGGTGAGCATATATCTTGCTCCTGAAGCGAAACTCAAGCTTGCGAACAATTCCAATGTCAACTTTGACAACAACTGGGTTGGCGTCGATCAAAACAGTTCAGACAAATACAGCGGAAGTCCTGTCACATATCTTTACCTCAGTCCCAAGAGTACCGTAGAAGGTGGCAACAAACTCAGTTTTCAAAATGGTGCAAAAGTATATAATGACGGAGGCACAATACATGTTAATAACTTAGATCTTAACGACTTTTGCGCTCTTAAGAATGAAGGAAGCATTACCGTTGATAACGATCTGAGTTGTACTAACCAATATTCATATATCCGAAATGCGAATGGAAAGAAAATAACAGTTAATGGTAAACTTGAGTTGAAAAACAATCATAGTTATCTATATAATGAAGGCGAAGTGGATGTTGAAGGTGCAATAACACTTGACAACACTTCTGCAGAGATTGTAAATAAAGGCTCGCTGAGCGGTGCGTCTATGTCTTTTGCCGGTGGTGGTAAATTTCACAATGAATTACATTCTACGGTAACCATTGATGGCGATACCTATTTTAAAAACATCCAAGACTGTTGGATGAACGACGGATCTTACACTTCTGGTTCATTCACAATTGAAGGTCAAGCCAATCAAATTTACAACAATTGCATGTTGACTGTAACTGGCGTATTCAAACTTTGGGAATCTGACAGTAAATTTGTACTGAACGGTGATGCCTCAGTTCTTTGTAATTCTTTCACTTGGAGACAAGGTCGTTTCTATATGGGTAGCCGATCACTACTCCGCGTAACGAACACCCTTCAATCTATTGCTGAGAATAGTGGCGGCTTAGGTTTCCACGGCCCAAGTGGGAATAACCCCTATGCTGTCATTAAAGCTAAGGAAATCAAATGGGACACTGACGATCAGTTTAGAATGGCTTATTTCGGCAAACTCTATGTTGATGCAGAAAAACATTCTAAGCAGGGTGCAAAGGATCCTATGAACAATCCCCCTGCTCAGCCTTACTATTATCACGACAGCAGTGTGAAGTTCAGCTTTACTGACGAGAATGACACCTTCACTGCTACTACCTCTCCTGTCAGCATCGATCCCAGCGATTGTAGCCCTGGCTACAAAGGCGACGACAACAAAGAAGTAGATCCCGATGTTGTTCGTATTATTGCCGAGGACTTGACATGGGGCTCTGAGAATGGTGACTTCGACTTTAATGATGTTGTATTCGACGTGAGCTTAAGTGATGATAAGGAGACTATCACTATTACCCTTCGAGCTGCAGGAGGTACGCTGCCGCTCAGAATCGCAGGCAATGATGACTTTGAAGTACACAAGAAATTCGGTGTACCTACAGGCACTATAGTGAATACAGGTACAGCACTGAGTATTTCAAAACCGATACAGACATGGTCATTCCCCAACAGGGATACAAGAAACTATACACTTGTAGATGGCCAGGAGGTTGCTCAAACCTATGGTAATACAGTAAAAGAGGTTGCCTATAACCTTCCTGTTGAGGTTTATAAATTAGTTAACGGCACAAAAGTCTGGGTAGAACTTCAGGCTCCTGTAGGAAAAGCAGCAGCAAAAGTTGCAGTCGACAACACATACGACTGGTGCGATGAGCGCGAGAGTATCGATGCCAAGTACTATGACAGCTCTCTCTCTATGGGTAAGTTCTCTATGTATGTACGCAAGCAGGCACCTTACGCTAAGGACAACTCTTGGTACAAATAATCAATGATAGAAAATACTTTATCGAATACTTAGATACTAATCCGGGGGGCGGCTGCGGGAGCAGGCGCCCCCCTTTTTTAAGGTACTTCCGTTCGGAATTTCCCAAATAAATTTGGAAATTCACTTACTTATTCGTACCTTTGCACTCTGTATGGTACTAAATTGGATTTGGGTAGGATTTTTCATCATTGCGTTTGTGATTGCGCTGGTGAAGTTGGTGTTCCTGGGAGACTTCGAGGTGTTCCCAGCCATGATGGATTCGACGTTCTCGTCGTCGAAGACTGCGTTTGAGATCTCACTGGGACTGACAGGCGTTTTGGCGCTTTGGCTGGGTATCATGAAGATCGGCGAGAAGGGAGGCGTGGTGAACGTGCTGGCTCGACTGCTGAGCCCTGTGTTCGTCAAGCTGTTTCCTGACATCCCCAAGGGTCACCCAGTGACGGGCTCGATCTTTATGAACATCGCAGCCAACATGCTGGGACTCGACAATGCAGCTACGCCATTGGGTCTGAAGGCGATGGAACAGCTGGAGGAAGTTAAGAATGAAGAATTAAGAGTTAAGAAAGATAAGGGAGAGATCAGCGACAGCGAATACGAGGACCTGAAGGTGACGGCCTCGAACCCGATGATCATGTTCCTCGTGCTGAACACGTCGGGACTAACGCTGATACCTATTTCTATTATGGTGTATCGTGCGCAGATGGGCGCTGCTCAGCCTACTGACATCTTCATCCCTATCCTGCTGGCCACGTTCTTCTCGACACTTGCAGGTATCATCTTCACAAGCATCTTCCAGCGCATCAATCTGCTGAACCGCACGATGCTGCTCACGCTGGGAGGCGCTGCCGTCATGGTGGCTGCCATCATCTGGGGCTTCGGGCAGCTCGACTCTGTGCTGATGAACAAGGTGAGCACTTCGGCGGCTAACATCCTGCTGATGCTCATCATCATCGCCTTTATCCTGGCTGGTGTGAAAAAGAAGGTGAACGTGTACGACGCGTTTATCGAGGGCGCCAAAGACGGCTTCACGACAGCTGTGAGGATTATCCCCTATCTGGTAGCCATTCTCGTTGGAATCGGCGTTTTTCGTGCCTCTGGGGCAATGGACATGCTCATCGACGGTATCCGCTGGGGCGTAGAGGCCTGTGGTGCCAACAGCGATTTCGTGGGTGCTCTGCCTACGGCGCTGATGAAGCCGCTCTCAGGCAGTGGTGCCCGAGGCATGATGGTGGACGCGATGACAACCTACGGCGCTGACTCGTTTATTGGTCGTCTGAGCTGTATCTTCCAAGGTTCGACAGACACCACCTTCTATATCCTGGCTGTCTACTTCGGCAGTGTGGGCATTGTGAAGACTCGTCACGCTGTGACCTGCGGACTTCTGGCTGATCTAGCTGGTATCATCGCAGCCATAGCAATAGCATACTTATTCTTTGGATAATGGCAAATCTGAAATCACTCGCAAAGGACACAGCCATCTACGGACTCTCGAGCATCGTGGGCAGATTCCTGAACTACCTGCTCGTGCCGCTATATACCTATTATATGCCGCACGAGACGGGCGACTACGGTGTGAGCACCAATATCTATGCCTATACGGCGCTCATCCTCGTGCTGCTGACCTTCGGTATGGAGACCACCCTCTTCCGCTTTGCCAACGACGAGCACTATAAGCCTGACACCGTATTCTCTACGGCGATGGCTACCATTGGCGCGCTGACAACCGTTTTCCTGCTGATGATCTTCGGTTTCATCGGACCTATCAGCCAGGCTCTCGGCTATGAGCACCATCACGAATACCTGCTGATGATGGCCGTCGTCGTGGCCCTCGATGCCCTGCAGGCCATCCCCTTCAGCTATCTGCGCTATCAGAAGCGCGCCATCCGCTTTGCCTCGCTGAAGCTGCTGTTCATCGCGATGAACATTGCGCTGAACCTCTTCTATTTCGTGGTGCTGGGCAAGACGACGGTGTTCTACGTGTTCTTCATCAACCTGATCTGTACAGGCTTCATCACGCTGTTCTTCCTTCCTGACCTTTTCCGCATTGAGTGGAAGTTCGACGGCAAGCTGCTCTCTACGATGCTCAGCTACTCGTGGCCCATCCTGATTCTGGGTATTGCAGGCATTCTGAACCAGGTGGCCGATAAGATCATCTTCCCACTGGTCTATCCAGATAAGGAGCAAGCCAACGTGCTGTTAGGCGATTACGGCTCGTGCGTGAAGATTGCAATGATTATGGCGATGATTACGCAGGCCTTCCGCTATGCCTACGAGCCCATCGTGTTTGCCAAGAGCAAGGATGCCGACAAGACGGAATACTACGCCTCGGCGATGAAATACTTCCTGATATTTACGTTGCTGGCCTTCCTTTGTGTCGTGGGCTGGATGCCCGTGCTGCAGTATATCATCGGCGAGAGGTATCGCGAAGGATTGGGCGTCGTGCCTATCGTGATGGCAGCAGAGATCATGATGGGTGTCTACTTCAACCTCTCGTTCTGGTACAAGCTAATCGACAAGACCATCTATGGCGCCTGGTTCTCTCTGGCAGGTTGCGCCGTACTCTTTGCCGTCAATATCCTCTTTATCCCAGAATACAGCTATTGGGCTTGTGCCTGGGGCGGTGTGGCAGGCTACGGCACAGCGATGGTGCTGAGCTACGTCATCGGACAGCAGAAGAACCCCATCCCCTATCCGATGAAGGATATTGCCACATACGTCATCGCAACGGCTGTGCTCTTCGCAGCGATGAAGGCAGTTCCTGGCTCATGGCCCACGATATTGACGCTGGCTGTCAATTCCACGCTTATCATCCTTTTCCTGGCACTCATCGTGAAGAAAGATGTGCCTCTGAGCAGTCTCCCCATTATTGGCAAGAAATTCAAAAAATAACATCATATGAAGAAATTACTGGTTTTACTTTTCACTTTCCACTTTTCACTTCTCACTTCATCGGCAGATGAAGGTATGTGGACGCTTTACAATCTGCCGAATGCGGTTTATGAGGTGATGAAGCAGGAGAACTATGAGCTGCCCTATGGAGCTCTTTACTATGGCGACGATGCCGTGAAGAACTGCGTCGTCAACTTCGGAGGCTATTGCTCTGGTGTCGTTGTATCGCCTAACGGACTCGTGTTTACCAATCACCATTGCGGCTTCGAGGCTATCCGTAGTCACTCTACCGTAGAGCACGACTACATGCTGAATGGCTTCGTGGCCAACAGCTACGAGGAAGAACTGCCTAATGAAAAGCTCTTCGTGAGCTTCATGATTGAGCAGAAGGACATCACGGCTTATCTCGACAGCCTCGGACTCAATCAGGTAATCGAGGACAAGCGCAGCCAATTTGTCGATTCCATCGAGAATGTGATGCTCAAGGAGATTGAGAAGCAGGACTCTACCCTGCGTGTGGAGATCAAGCCCTTCTATGAGGGTAACCAGTATTTCCTGACCACCTATCGCGACTATCACGATGTTCGTCTGGTGTTCGCGCTACCCAAGTCGATGGGTAAGTTTGGTGGCGAGACAGACAACTGGATGTGGCCTCGCCAGACTTGCGACTTCTCTGTGTTCCGCATCTACGTAGATCCCAATACAGGCGGTCCTGCCAAGTATTCAGAGAAGAATGTGCCGATGAAACCGAAGAAATGGGCACCCGTATCGCTGCAGGGCTACGTGCCAGGCTCGTTCTCGATGACCATCGGCTATCCAGGCAGCACGAGCCGTTATCTCTCCAGCTACGGTATCAAGGAGCGTCGCGACGCAGAGAACGAGCCACGCTACAAGACCCGTGAGGTGAAACAGAACATCATGATCCGCCACATGCGTGCCGACGAGGCTGTACGTATCAAGTATGACTCGAAGTACGCCCAAAGTTCAAACTACTGGAAGAACTCTATCGGTATGAACAAATGTATCGACAGTATCGGACTGATTCAGCAGAAGGCCGCTTACGAGCGGAAGATCCGCCAGTGGCAAGACTCAACAGGATTCCTGAAAGGCAAGCTCGATTTCGACCTGCTGGAGCGACTCTATGCCAAGCAGTTCAATGCCGTCAAAGCCTTAACCTACTTTTACGAGACCTTCGGCAGTCGCAGCGCTGATGAGTTGACCAGACGTGCCTTTCGGGCACATAATGGTTCTATCGTCAAAGGTGATAAGGACAAGCCCAAGAAGCAGTACATCGAGTTCAAGGACAACAGCGACGAGTGGGATGAGGCTACCGATAAGGAGATGATGGCAGCTGCCATGAAGTTCTATCGTGAGCAGGTAGAAGAGAAGTATCTGCCCGACCTCTATCAGGTGGTGGATCGCGACTTTGGCGGGGATTATCAGAAGTATATCAACTATCTCTTCAAGAAGTCGCAGCTGATGAAGAACGGCAAGAAAATCTATATCAACAAAAAGAGCTTCATGAAGGATTCTGGTGTCGCCTATGGTTTAAGCCTCACCAACACCTTAGAGATGCTCTATGAGAAGGCGACCGCAGTTTACGATTCCATCGCTATCCAGGAGCGCTATCTCTGTGCTGCCAAGTTGCGCATGGAGGAGGATATGCCCAACTACAGCGATGCCAACTTCACCATGCGTCTCAGCTATGGTCAGGTGGGCGAGTATCTGCTCGCAGGTAAGCCCTCAGGCTATTACACCGAGGCCAGCAGCATCGTAGAAAAGATGACTCAGGGAGAGAATGGCGTGATCGACTATGAGGCAGAACCTATCATGAAGGAACTGCTCTCGAAGAAGGACTTCGGCAAGTATACTGATAAGACCACAGGCAAGCTGCACCTCTGCTTCCTGTCGAACAATGATATTACAGGCGGAAACTCTGGCTCACCTATGTTCAACGGCAAGGGCGAGCTGATAGGTCTTGCCTTCGATGGTAACTGGGACAGCCTGAGCTCAGACATCTTCTTCGACAAGCAGCTGGCACGCTGTATCGGCGTTGACATCCGCTACGTACTCTATATGATGGAGTCGTGGGGCAAGGCTGATCGTCTGCTGAAGGAGATCAATGCCCAATAGCACGAAATAAACTGAAGACCAAATGAAAAAACTAACTACATTACTACTGATGACTGTCCTCTGCCTGAACACTCAGGCAGAGGATCAGTCGAAACGCATTGATCTGAGCGGTATCTGGCAGTTTGCCTTGGATCGCGAAGGAACCATCAAGGCAGGCGACGTGTTCACAGAGACTGTACAGCTGCCAGGAACCACAGACACGAACAAAAAAGGCGATTTCACCGCAAAGAGTGAAGAGACCACCCATCTGACACGCCCTTGGTCGTACAAGGGCCGTGCGTGGTATCAGCGCGAAATAGAAATCCCCACATCATGGAAAGGAAAGCCAGTTTACCTCTTCCTGGAACGCACGAAACCATCGGAAGTCTATATCGACGGACAACTCGTAGGCACATCGAATGATATCTCCACGCCGCAGGTTTTCACTCTGCCGAAAGCCCTCAAGCCAGGCAAGCACCAACTGACCATTATGATTGATAACGGTAGTGGGGTGCCAGAGCAGCTCTATGCCAGCAGTCATGCCTATACGGAGGACACTCAGACAAATTGGAACGGTATTATTGGTAAGATAGAGTTGTTGACAGATGGCGTATCTGTAAACTGTAAACCGTCAACTGTCAACAAAATATTCAAAGACTTCCATATCGAAGGCCAGCATTTCTATGCCAATGGGCATCAGATTTTCCTTCGTGGCAAGCACGATGCCTGCGTATGGCCTCTGACAGGACACGTCGCTATGGACGTGCAGTCGTGGAAAGATTACCTCGGCACCTGTGAAGCCTACGGACTGAACCACGTGCGTTTCCACTCATGGTGCCCACCAGAGGCTGCTTTCGTCGCAGCGGATGAACTGGGCATCATCCTGCAGCCAGAACTTCCCTTCTGGGGCGATTTCAACGATAAGGACTCCGTGCTGATGCAGTTCCTCCACAAGGAAGGCGAGAATATCCTGCGCACCTACGGACATCATCCCTCCTTCCGCATGTTCGCCCTTGGCAACGAACTCTGGGGCAGTATCGGCAAAATGGCCGAATTCATCGAGGATTTCCGAAAGATTGCACCAGATAAGGTCTATACCTTCGGTTCCAATTACTATCTCGGCTATCAGGGCGTGAAGAAAGGCATGGACTACTTTACCACCTGTCGTGTAGGCGGTGAAGGCTGGGGAAACTACAATACCCATACACGCGGCTCGTTCTCATTTGCAGATGCGGCTGATGGCGGTATGATCAACCACTTCTACCCTAACACGATGATGAACTTCGAGGAAGGCTGCAAGCTGGCTTTCCCAGAGGGCAGCGCGTGGACGAAGGCCGTACCCGTCATCTCGCACGAGACGGCTCAGTTCCAGACCTATCCTGACTACGATGAAATCAAGAAATATACGGGTACGCTCTATCCTTATAATATGGAGATGTTCCGCAATCGTCTGGAGAAAGCCGGCATGCTGGATCAGGCAAAGGATTTCCACCAGGCTAGCGGACTCTGGTCGTTACAACTCTACAAACAGGATATCGAGATGGATCTGCGCACAAAGAATATGGCAGGATTCCAGCTGTTGGATCTGCAGGACTATCCAGGACAGGGTTCAGCCTACATAGGTATACTCGATGCTTTCATGGATCCGAAGGGACTCTGCACAGAGCGCGAGTGGCGCCAATGGTGCGCACCTGTAGTGCCGCTGCTGGTTGCTGACAGATACTGCTTCACCATCGAGGACGGTATCCATGCATGGATCCAGGTAGCCAACTATAGCGGGCAGTCACTCAATGGCAAGACCCTCCGCTGGGAACTCACAGGGACAGGTCCCGTGAGTTCTGGAGAAATCAAGCTGCCCTCCACCGAAGGGCTCTTCACCGCTGGCGAACTGAATATCGACCTAAGCAGCATCAAGCAGCCCACACAACTGCAGCTATGTCTGAGTATCGATGAAACGGAGTATTTCGGTGTGCCTTATCACAATACCTACGACCTCTGGGTCTATCCAGCCTGGAGCGATCTGAGCAAGCTCGAAAGTCAAGTGACTGTTACTAATCATCTCGATGAAATCGCCATTAATCAGTTGGAGAAAGGCAAAAGCGTGCTGCTGATGCCCGAAGCCTCTGACCTCTGCGTCGGCGGACTTTTCCAGACGGATTACTGGAACTATCGCATGTTCAAGACCATTTCAGAAAATAATAAGAAGAGCGTTTCGCCTGGTACCTTAGGTATTCTGACAGATCCGAAGCACCCCATCTTCAAGGGCTTTCCCACGCAGATGCATACCAACTGGCAGTGGTTCCCCGTCATCAAGGCCAGCCATCCATTCATCCTCGACAATACTGGCAAGGATTATCGCCCCATCATTCAGGTGATTGACAATATTGAGCGTAACCATAAGCTTGGCCTCGTCTTTGAGTTTGCCGTTGGCAATGGGAAACTGCTGGTATGTATGGCCGATCTCGAGAGTGCAACCTCTTATCCTGAGGGACGCGCCTTCTATCGCAGCGTTCTCGAATATATGGTATCTGATGACTTCGCCCCCAAGACGCACATCACCCTAGAGGATTTCCAGAAGTTGATGACCACACCAGTGGTGGAAGGCAAAATAGGTGAACTGAACAATATCTCACCTTATTAATTAATTAGGCACGGATTAACGCGGCTTTCTAAAGAAAGACACGGCTTGCCCAAAACTGGAATAGCCGTGTCTTAAATTATATTTAAGCCGTGTTAATCCGTGCCAATCTATTTTTTTCTTTTATTACGGGGCTTGCGCATCGCCCAGCCCTCTTCAGAGAAATCGGGCTCTTCGCCTCTCAATTCACGAGGCGTCTTACCCATCAAACTTCGCCAATCATCCTTCTTCTGATGCTTAGGCTTCTGGGGCTTATCCGTCTGAGCTCTGCCTCCCTCGTCTGCATCGTTGCAGCGTACCGTTCTTCCTTTGTAGCGGATGCCTGACAGTTGAATCATCACCTTCTTGGCATCCTTTTCAGGAACCTCGAAGTAGGAGATGGTATCGAGCAGATCGATATGTCCTACTTCCTGACGACCTCCCACAAAGCGATTCAACGTCTGCATCAGTTCACCTGGATAGAAGCCATCACGCTTACCTAAATTGATAAACAGGCGGCGATAGCCCTTCTGAGCCTTATTTTGCAACTTCTGCTTGTCAGTCTGAGGTTTCTTCTCCTTCCTATCAGGCTTTACCTCTTCAATCTCTGGAGCCTCCGCATAATAAGCCAAGAACTTACCGAACTCCAATGATACTATCTTCTTAATCAGTTCCTCCTTGTCGATATACTCGAAATAACGGTTAATGTCCTGCATGAAGGGAGCAATCTCCTCGTCATCGACATCCGTCTTCACAATCTGGTCCATCACCTTGTAGAGCTGTTTCTTGCAGATTTCCTCTGCAGACGGAATCTCTGCCTTGACAAACTCTTTGCCTATCTCTTTCTCGATATTGCGGATTTTAAACTTCTCTCGGCTATGAACGATAGAGATAGAAGTACCTTTCTTGCCAGCACGTCCTGTTCGTCCAGAGCGATGCGTGTAGTTTTCAATGTCATCAGGCAGTCCGAAGTTGATGACATGCGTCAGTTCGTCCACATCGAGTCCACGTGCAGCCACATCGGTAGCTACCAGCAGTTGTGTCAGATGGTTACGGAACTTCTGCATGGTAAGGTCTCGCTGCTGCTGACTCAGATCACCATGCAGCGACTCTGCATTATAGCCGTCCTTAATCAGCTTGTCTGCTATTTCCTGCGTTTCGATCTTCGTGCGACAGAAGATAATAGCAAAGATACGTGGATAATAGTCAACGATACGTTTCAACGCGAGATACTTATCCTTGGCATTCACCATATAATAGATATGGTTCACATTCTCAGCACCCTCATTACGACTACCCACCACAATCTCCTTGTAGTCGTGCAGGTATTTCTTGGCCACGCGCTCCACCTCCTTACTCATGGTGGCAGAGAACATCAGCGTGTTATGTTCTGCAGGCAGCGACTCGAATATCTCGTTGATACTGTCAGAGAAGCCCATATTCAGCATCTCATCAGCCTCGTCAAGAACTATATTCGTCACTTGTTCCAAACGGGCAAAGCCACGATGCATCAAGTCCACCAGTCGTCCTGGTGTCGCCACAATGATATTCACTCCTTTTTTTAAGGAGCGCACCTGCGGTTCGATTGCAGCACCGCCATAGACCGCCTCCACATGAATACCGTCCATATACTTGGCAAAGTCTCGGATATCATCAGTAATCTGCAGACAGAGCTCTCTGGTTGGCGATAGCACCAGCGCCTGAGTCTCTCTGCGCGAAGTGTCAATCCTCTCCAACAAGGGAATACCAAATGCAGCGGTCTTGCCCGTACCTGTCTGGGCAAGAGCTATCACATCGTTCTGATTCCCCAGCAGATAGGGAATCACCTCTTCCTGTACAGGCATGGGCTGTACAAATCCTAACTCCTCAATGGCCTTGCGAATCTTCTCGCTGACCCCTAATTCTTCAAATGTCTTCATCTTGGCTGCAAAGTTACGAAAAAAATAGCAGAATCTGAAATAAAATGTGTATCTTTGCAATCTCAATCATACAACAATGAAGATATGTGTGTTTTGTTCTGCGAATCAGCAGATTGATCCTGAGTTCTTCACAAAGACGGAGGAACTGGGAACTTGGATAGGCAAAAATGGCCATTCCATAGTATATGGGGGTGTAAATCAAGGACTCATGGAGTGTGTGGCGAAGGCTGTCAAGGAGGCTGGAGGGCGCACGATTGGTGTGGTGCCGATGATAGTAGAGAATACCGGGTGCACCAGTGATTATGTAGATATAGAGATTCCCTGCGACAACCTGACGGATCGAAAGCAGCTGATGATGGATCAGGCCGATGTATTCATCGCACTGCCTGGTGGTCTCGGCACACTGGACGAAATCTTCACCGTAGTAGCCTCAGCCACCATCGGTTATCATGGGAAGACGGTTATCCTCTATAATATGAAGGGATTCTGGAATGAGCTGATTGCCCTGCTCGACGACTTGCAGGCCAAGGGCATGATTCGTGGTACTTGGCGAGAATATATCAAAACAGCTGATTCCATCAAAGAAATCAGCTCAATTATAGGCACGGATTAACACGGCTGTGTTAATCCGTGCCTAATATTAATAAGAAGTCATCTGTCTCATGCCAGCAGACTGTCAGCCAACTGCTCCAGCTGTGCCTCATCGGCAGATTTCATACGAGAGCGGATAGTGACCATCGGCTCTACAATCTCGCAATCCTTCAGAGCCTCGATCATCGAACACATCACCTTGCCTGCCGTTGGTGCCCAACTGCCGTTCTCAATGATACCAAAGCGACGCTTCTGATAGTTCTTGATCTGCAGGTGGTAGAGGAAATCGTGCATCACCGGGAACACACCTGCATCGTAGCTCGATGCAGCCACTACGACTGTAGGATAACGGAAAGCATCCTCGATGACCTCAGCCATATCATCACGGCTCAAATCGCTGACAACGACCTTGGCAGCACCTTTCTTGCGGAGAATCTCGGCCATACGCTCAGCTGCAGCTGCCGTTCCACCATGGATACTGGCATAGGCAATAAGTACACCCTCACTCTCTGGCTCGTACTTGCTCCACGTGTCGTAAAGCTTGATGGCGGCAGCCAGTGGTTCGCCCTTGAGCACAGGACCGTGCAGAGGACAGATGGTCTGAACATCGAGCGCAGACAGTTTCTTCATCACCGTCTGTACCTGTGAACCATACTTACCGCAGATATTAAAATAGTAGCGACGAGCCTCACAAGCCCAGTCGTCTGTCTCGTTGACCAATGCGCCGAATTTGCCGAATCCATCGGCAGAGAAGACCACTTTGTCCAAGCTGTCGTAGCTCATGATGACTTCTGGCCAGTGAATCATCGCTGCCCCGATAAACTTCAGTTCATGACGGCCCAGCGAGAGCGTATCACCCTCCTTGACAGTGATAACACGCCCCTCGTAGTTGAGGCCTTCAAAGAAGTTTGGCAACATCTTCACTGCTGGGGCACTGCATACAAGCTGTAGTCCAGGATAGGTCTCCAGCATCTCGGCAATAAGCGCTGCATGGTCGGGCTCCATGTGGTGAGCCACCAGATAGTCTGGCTGGCGGCCATTGAGTGCAGCCTGGAGGTTGGCCTTCCACTCTTCGCCTTTACGACGGTCTGCAGTATCCATTACCGCAATCTTCTCATCTTCGATGAGATAAGAATTATAACTCATGCCCTCAGGCACCACATACTGACTCTCAAACAGATCGATGTCAAGATCGTCAACACCGATGTACTTAATGGTATCACTAATCATATTCATATTTTTTATTTATTCGTTTCCATTTCCTTCAGACATGCCTCCAACTCGCGTTTCTTCTCATCGGCAAATGCCTGATCGACACTATTGTTAATACTCTTGCAGACATTGGCAGCAAACTGCTGGGCCTCGCCTACCACCTTATCCCACAATGCCTCATTGACGCCTGCTTCCAGCATGTCACGAGTAATGCCATATTTTACCAGTCCGTAGACGAAACCCGCATTAAAGTTATCGCCAGCACCGATAGTGCTCACCGTCTCAGTCTGGACAACAGGGTATTCCTTGCTGAATCCTCCCACGCCCCGAAGTACCAGAGGCTCTGCACCCTGCGTATAGATAAAGTTCTTGCAGTAGAATGAAATCTGAGAACGATAGACCGTATCAGCATCCGACTTATTGAACATGACTTCAAAATCCTCCTTGCTGCCTCTGACGATATCAGCAAACTCCAGATTCTCCAGGATATTAGGCGTAACCTTCATCACCTCATTGGCATGCGAGGCACGGAAGTTCACATCATAATAGAGGATTGCTCCCTGACGCTGGGCATGTTCAAGAAAAGCGAACATCTGCGGACGAATCACAGGGTTCACAGCATAGAACGAGCCGTACATCACAATATCATCGGGCTGGATTTCAGGGTAGACAAAGTCAAGCTTGTCGTGCGGATGATCCTTATAGAAGATGTACTCAGCATCATTCTGATCATTCAGGAAAGCCAAAGAAACAGGCGATTTGGCCTCAGGATAGACGCTGATATTGCTGGCATCAACATGGTTGTCTTCCATAAACTTAATGATATTCCGACCTATTCGATCGTTACCTGTTTCGCTGATAAAGCCAGCTTCCATTCCTGCACGCCCCAAGGAGATCAGTCCGTTGAACACAGAACCACCCGGCACAGCACCAATGGGCTGGTCGTTCTTGAAAATGATATCGAGAATCGTCTCGCCTATTCCTATTACTTTTCGCATCGTTTTAGCAATTACGGATGCAAAGATAGTAAAATTTTGGCACGGAAGTCACGGATTACACAGATTTTTTATATTTTTGCAGCCGAAATGACGAAATATAACACATACACGCTTGAAAATGGATTGCGCCTGATCCATCTGCCATCACCCTCACAAGTGGTCTTCTGCGGCTATGATATTGCTGCCGGCACTCGCGACGAACTGCCTGGTGAAGAAGGTATAGCCCACTTCTGTGAGCACATGACATTCAAAGGGACAGCCCGCCGCCACGCCCTACAAATCATCAATGCCCTTGAGGGTGTTGGCGGAGACCTGAATGCATTCACCAACAAGGAAGATACGGTTTTCTATGCAGCCATCTCGAAGGAGCACTTTGCCAAGGCCGTCGATGTGCTGACAGATATCGTCTTCCACAGCGAGTATCCACAGCATGAAATAGACAAGGAAGTAGAGGTCATCTGCGATGAAATAGAGAGTTATAACGACTCTCCCGCCGAACTGATCTACGATGAGTTTGAGAATATCCTCTTCAAGAACCACCCTCTGGGCCATAACATTCTCGGTAAGGCAGAACAGCTCAGAAACTATACGACAGAGGACGCCCTGCGCTTCGTCAAACGTAACTACCGTCCTGAAAACATGGTGTTCTTCGCTTACGGGGATATTGACTTCAAGCGACTTGTAAACAAGCTGAATCGTAGTTTATTGCTGGAAGTGGATCGTGTAGAGAAGGTTACTCCATCTACAGACACATCAACTATCAACTCACAACTCTCAACTATAAACGAAACCATCACAAACGAGCTCGGTACCCATCAGGCCCATGTGATGATAGGCACACGAGGCTACCACTACAGCCATCCCCGCCGTATGGCACTCTACCTATTAAATAATATATTAGGTGGTCCTGGCATGAATGCCCGCCTTAGCCTTTCCTTGAGAGAACGTCATGGATTGGTGTATACCGTTGAAAGCATCATGACCTGCTATTCTGATACAGGTCTGTGGAGTGTATACTTCGGTTGCGACCATCATGATGTCAAGAAATGCTGCCGTCTGGTGAGAAAAGAGTTGGATCGCGTCATGCAAAAACCTCTTTGCGCAGCCCAGCTCTCCTCTGCAAAACGGCAGTTGAAAGGACAGATTGCCATTGCCTGCGATAATCGAGAGCAGTTCGCACTCGATTTCGGACGCAGTTTTCTGCATCATGGCACAGAGCGACATCTCGACGAACTATACCGTCGCATTGATGCCATCACAGCAGAAGATATACAAGCAGTGGCAAACGAACTGTTTGCCACTGAGAGATTAACGACCCTGATCTTCAAATAAAAGACCATCAGTTCCCTTGGAGTATCTCTCCATGGGTGATATAGTTACGCTCTTTAGGCAGAGAACTGGGAGTAATCGTAAACTGCCTGCCGTTCTGCAGATTCAGCTTGACCTTCTGGAAGCGAGGTGCAGAAAGCATATAACGGTCTGTAGCCGGACAAACAGGATAGAAACCCATTGACGAGAAAACGTACCAGGCAGACATCTGTCCAGCATCATCGTTGCCAGAAAGTCCTCCTGGCGTATCATTGTATTCCGTATCGAGAATATGAGCTACACGCTGTTTCGTCTTCTCTGGTTTATCAATGAAATCATACAAATACGCAATCTGATGACATGGTTCATTGCCATGCCAGTATCTGCCCTCTGTAAACATCGAATCGAGCTTGGCCTCAAATATATCCTTGCCACCCAACATCTCAACAAGTCCCTCCACATTCTGAGGAACATACCAAGTATAATGGCATGTGGCACCTTCTGTGATATACGGTTTGCGATGGATAAAATCGAGATTATCCTCAAACCTGCCGCCATCAGTCTTCTTCTTTGAGATCTTCTGAGGTTCATGGCGCCCGTCGCAATAGCCCGTCTTGGGATTGATGACATGACGCCAGTTCTCAGAGCGTCGCATCAGTTCCTGATAATCCTGATCCTTGCCCAAAGCCTTAGCCAATTGCGCCACAGCAAAATCATCGAAGGCATATTCGAGTGTGCGCGAGGTCTGCTCATCCTGATGGAAAGCATCCTTGACACCATCTTCCAGAGGGATGTAACCATACTTGAGATATGAAGGCAAAGCCCTGCGCCCCATACCATTCTTATAATCCTCCAATAAGGCAGGGGTCTCAAAGGCATTCTTCCGCATGCCCTCATACGCTTTTTCCACGTTGAAGTCGCGGATACCTTTCACATAGGCATCAGCCAGGACCACACTACAATGATCGCCAATCATCGCTGCCGTGTAACTGTTCCAGCAAGGGAAGATAGGCAACCATCCTCCCTGTTCATACATCGTCACCAGCGACTGCATCATATCAGCCGATTGCTGAGGGGCGATGATGTTGTAAAGCGGATGAACAGCACGATAGGTGTCCCACATCGAATAGTCGCCATAATATTTTCTTTTTCCATCGGCAAGAATGCCGTTGGAAAAAGAAGGATAAGCACCATCCACATCACTCATCTCACGAGGCAGGAAGCTGCAGCGATAAAGGGCACCATAGAACTGATCCACGCGAGCCGTATCAGGATCCTCTACATCGATGGTGTGCAGGCGATCCACCCACTGCTGAGCCAATTGCTCCATCATACTCTCAAAGTCATGTCCCTCTGCCTCAAAGGCAAAATTGTCTTCTGCACCTCTTTTAGTAGTAAACGAAGAGGCTGCCTTTAGGATGATAGGCACATTGGCCTTACCTGAGAACGTGAACCACGCACAAAGGCTATCGCATCCAGAATCCACGATTTCATCGTATGCCTGAAGCACAAAATGACCGCTGAATCCTGCTGACTCGCCCCAACCCTGGTAGATGCGATGCACAGGATTGTAACCATAGATTGTCTTTGCCTGATTGTCAACCTCCAAGTATCCCTCACCCTCGTCGCTGTTATGATTCAGGAGAATGTGTACAGGTCCATCCTGCTCTGGGGTAATACGGAAGATAGCCGCATGACTGCTACCCGTCATCTCCACCTTCAGATGTTCCTGAGGCAGACGGACAGCATAGTAATGAGGATGCGAAATCTCTTCTGCATGCGAGAAGGGCGTAGCCCGTTCTTCTGGCCTCAGGCGCAGCTTACCACCAAGGGCAGCGAGGGTAAACGAGCCATAGTCCTGGGTACATCCACCCACAATCCAGTGGCTATTGCGGAAGCCCTGCAACAGAGAGTCTGTATAATAATAAGGTGCAATGCACTTCTTCTCCGTATCTCGTGTCTGAGGCGTCCAGAAGTTCTGCCCGTTAGGTGCCAATACGGCAGGTAACGTCTGCCCATGTTCCTCTGATCCCTTGCCAAAAAGACCTGCTGTCTTGGTATTAGCAGGAGCTGTCCCCACCATCGTATCCAGGGCACAGAGCTGGCGCAGATGCTCCAGATGATGGATATGGCCAGCGACCTGCTGCTTCAGGTCATTCCATGAGATGAAATATCGAGGAGCGGGGAGTGAGGAGTGAGGAGTGAGATTACTGATATCAACGGGGTGTTCGTTATGCAAAAATTGCACAACGACATCACCTTGCGCATTCTTATAGAATATCATCTGCAGATTAGCTGCCATTGGAAGTATCTCATCCATAAGATCATATTTCACTCCACACTCCTCACTCCTCACTCCTCGAGGATTAATCCCCATCAGGTTCATCAGCCGGAAAAGATTGGAGTCATGACCAAAGCGCAGGTCTGCCCCTACGCCCCCACGAGCGATGGCGGCATCGGCATCTGCCTCAATCCGCTGCCACAGTGAGACGGCACAGCGGGCTGGGATGCCATCGTTCTGAATCACATCTCCATGAATGGTGGTCATACCTTCGTTGTTCTTGGCATAGATGGCCTGCATTTCCTCCAAAGTAAAGAGGTCAAAGAGCGACACATCCAGTTCAACATCCTGCATATCCGAAGCGATAGTAAACAATTCCAAAAGCAGTTTTGTCGGCTCCTTTACCTGCGAAGGATCGATAAAGAGAGCCTTGATAAACCTTTCGGGCGAAATGCTCAGAGGTACATTCGTACGACTCTCCAAAGCCTTCTGCTCTGGCGAGGTATAGGCTATCCAGGCCATATCTTCTTCTCTCGTCATCGGGTCGATTCCTATTGACGGATTCAGCGATTTCAGTTCCGACACAAAGTTCTCCATACTGACTTTACAGCGATCTACGATACTGCTGTGAGCCGTCAGATGTGCCTCTGAAGTAAAGAGCTGTGGGAAGTTCTGATACATCCTGCGAGCGATGCCACGATGCTGCCTGCCACCCAGAGGTGAAAGTTTGCCGCCATTACCTTTGGCGTTCTTCCACACTTTCTCCAGTCGCTTGCGAACGTCCTTGCCCAGTTTTGTCAGATTCTTCTGATTCTCAAACTGCTGGTTCACCCAGATATATCGTTTGTCACTAGTCACCCATCGCGACCCGTGACGCCCGTAATGCGAGATATAGAAGGGCTCAAAACCCTCTGGAGCTACCTCCAGCTTCGCCTCCGTCACAGGATAGGCATAATACACGCCACCCAATTTCTCGTACTGGGCATGTAAAGGTAAAAAGGTAAAAAGGTAAAAGGGCAGAACTAATGCTAACCTCCTTATTACCATATCTAAACTTCTCTTTTCCATATATTCCTTATCTTGTTTGCTGTCGCCTCATCGTTCTATGAGCCAGTCGATTCCTAAGGGGTTATTTTTCATTTTGAGCACCAAGGGCAGGTCGTCCTTCAGAGAGATCCACATCTCTGTCTGATCGATATCTGCTCGCACATGGATGGTGTTGGCATCCTGGTCGATCTTTCGCCAAGTGATGCTATCATATACGAACGAGCCCTTCTCCTGCAACTCGCGCAGAGCCTTCTTTGAGATGAAGCAGAAGGTGCCCTTTGCATCATATACAGCCCCATCGGCAGGGATGTCCCAACTGAAGCCTGTGCCCTGCTCTACGATGGAACGGGCGATTTTGTAGGTTGTCTCCTTGCAGGTAAGCCATAAGGTATCGCCCTGCCAATCGTAAGCCAAGGGCCAAGTGCGATACTGCTTGTTCAGCGTGAAGCTTACGGCTCCTCGTTTATTCCCAACGTGGGAATACTTTGTTCCCAACGTGGGAATACTTTGTTCCCAACGTGGGAATTCTTCGCCAGCCTTAACCTCCCGAGCTGCTGATACGTAGAAGGCAAGTTCTCCTCCTTCCATCAGGTCTGCGTGTTCAATACGGGCATCCTTCAGCTCCTTGCCGTTGAAGGTTACTTTCTCAAAATGTGTGCCCTTGCCTTTAAGTACACCTTTCAGCGTATGACCATTACAGAGTTTGAGCGTCCACTCAGGAATCAGAGGGGCATGAAGCAGGTAATAGCTTTGACCTGCATTGGGATAGAGCCCCAGCATGTGGAAGGCGAACCATGATGACATCGCTCCACTATCGTCGTTGCCAGGCAAGCCGTCGGGCTGGTCTGTATAGTTCTCGCTGATAATCTGGCGCACACGGTCTGAGGTCAAATCGGGGCGTCCAATCCAATGGTAGAGACAAGGCGTGAGGAATGAAGGTTCATTGCCCACATTATAGCGCTTGCGCTCAAAGAACATGTCCAAGCGTTTACGGAAAGTCTCCTCACCACCACAGGCAGCAATCAGTCCTGGCACATCGTGGGGGATACTGAGCGAATACTCTGCTGACAGTGCCTCGTAGAAGAACGTGCTCCACCAAGGCAGATACCAAGGTGCCACCTTAGTCACTGGGGTATATGGAATCTGCGGATGGAAAACTTTGGATTTTCCCCAAGGCACAGAGTCGAGCCAACGGCCTTCAGCATCGCGAGGCAGGATATAGCCTTTCACATCATCCCATTCATAGTCAGCGCGCCAGAGGTTCTTCCAGTTTTGTGACTGCTTCAGATAGCGTTCATAGAGATCCATCCGACCCAAACCTTTGGCAACTTCCGCGATACAATAATCATTATAGGCATATTCGATGGTGCGCGTGCCTGCACGGTCGATGCCATAGGGGATATAACCGTATTTCAGATATTCCTGGATGCCACCTCGTCCGTGCTTCTCATGGTCTGCCCCAGGATCCACCTCAGCATCCTTCAGCATGGCCTCGAGAGCATAGTCGTAATCAATCCTCACTCCACACTCCTCACTCCTCACTCCTCGTCCAACACCTTTCACAAAGGCATCAGCAATCACGACCTCAGCATTCGAACCGCCCTGGGTCCTGCCGTTGCAGTCGCCACTGCGGGCATCGGGCATATAGCCCTCGCGCTTGTAGATATTCAGCAGCGAGTTCACGATCTCTGCCTCTCGCTTTTCATCGAGCAAGGTGATGAGGGGCGAGCTGGAGCGATAGGTGTCCCAGATGGCATAGTAGTCGTCATAGTAAGGTGTTTCTCTCCACTTGGGATTCTCGCCACTTTTGTCCACTGGCATAATCAGTGTGTGATAAAGGGCTGTGTAGAACATCCGCTTGTCTCTCTCTGTGCCTTTAATCTGGAACTTGCAGAGCTGTTGCTCCCAAGTCTCACGCACCTTATTCAGCTGGGTGTCAAAGTCGCAGTCTGGGATATTCCGCTTGGCCTGTTGGGTGCTGACATAGGAAATACCAATCTTTATATTTAATAAGGTATCATTGAATGCGATCGTATTGGTGCCTTTCTGCATAAATGCCTGATCACTCACCAGACAGAAATAGACCGTATAAGCATCGCCGTTGTTCCAACCACCACGAACTCTGGAGAAGCCCCTGACCTCGTGGTCATTGACAACCTCGACCTCTGCCCCTACGAACTGCTGCTGTTCACGAAGGTCAGGCAGAGGGTTCTTTCCCAGATAGTGCGTCGCATCAATCAGGAGGGAGTTCGAGCAGTGTGGAGTGTGGAGGGAGGAGTGAGGATAGTGAATCCGATAGAAGGCACAGCGTTCTGAGGCCGTTATCTCCGTATGGATACCGTTCTCGAAGGTTGTCGTATAATAGCCCAGCGCAAAATCTTCATTGACCCGCTTTTGCTCGACACATTTCTCATTCCACATTCTTGCGTCCCGATGGTAGCAAGCGTCCTTCGGCCGAGCGCCACATTCCACATTCCACAAGATCGGCTGAATGAGGATGTTGCCATACTTCTGTCCGCCACCTGTTCCACTGACATGTGTCTGCGAGAAACCAGTCACCACCTCAGGCATCGGCGCCCAGCCCGCATTAGGTTTGACCGTGCAGTCTGGACCCGGTTTACACATGCCGAAGGGCATCGAAGGTCCAGGGAACGTGCGCCCTACCCCCTCACTACCAATGCGAGGGTCGACATATTGCCAAACTTGTGCCAAGCTCACCAGTGAGCAAAGAAGCAGATAAATGGTTATTGCTATTGTTTTAAGTTTCATGCTGCAAAGATAGCAAATTATTTAGACATAAGCACATCAGAAGAGATATTTTTTCCGTTTCTTTGGTTCTTTTGTCTAAAAAATCAGTACCTTTGCAAACAAAAAGACAAGAAGATGAAAGATTGTATATTGATTCTCAGCGGAGGCATGGACTCTACCACCTTATTATATGACTATCAGGACCGTATCGCCCTAGCCATCTCATTCGATTATGGCAGCAATCATAATGCCAAGGAAATCCCGTTTGCCAAGATGCATTGCGAACGGCTGGGCATCAAGCATCTGGTGATTCCTCTCGACTTCATGTCACAGTATTTCCGCAGCTCGCTGCTTTCAGGCGACCAAGCTATCCCAGAAGGGCATTATGCTGACGAGAATATGAAATCGACAGTGGTCCCCTTCCGTAATGGCATCATGCTCGCCATCGCAGCAGGTATGGCTGAAAGCAACGACCTGCAATATGTGATGATGGCCAATCACGGAGGCGATCACACCATCTATCCCGACTGCCGCCCAGAGTTTGTCGAGGCTTTCGACGCAGCCACCCATGCAGGCACCTTCAACGGTGTCCGTCTGCTCTCACCCTACTGCAACATGACAAAGGGCCAGATAGCAGCCCGAGGCAAGGAACTGGGCATCAATTACGCAGAGACGTGGTCGTGCTATCGTGGTGGCGACAAGCATTGTGGCCGTTGCGGCACCTGCGTAGAGCGCCAGGAAGCCCTCGCCGAAGCCGGCATCCCCGATCCTACGGATTATGAATGATTACGAGTCCTTCGACATCCTCGTCAACAATAGAAGGACGATAATCTTCATCCATCAGGCTTAATTGTACATTCTTAAGTAATATACTGCGAATATGTCGCAGATAGAATCCCCAGGCGGGCAGTTCGCCAAACATCGTGAACTCCGGGTATTTGTTGATTTGCTCTGGTACATCGCCCTTACGCCATAAGGGCATATAGGCCATTCCCTTGGTTGCCCGGCCTGGACAGGTGATATTGATGTTTTCGAGTACGACATTCTCAATCGGATTATCAGGGATACCACAGATGCTGCTGGGGAAGGGGTTATGGAAGAAATCGACCTCAGGGCCTCGCAGGTCGTAAGCCTCATCTGGACGTCCGAAAGGAACTTCGCAAGTAAAGTTGCGGATGGTCACATTCCTCAGCGAACCTTTGCGCTCGCCTGCCCTCTGACCTAATCGCAGGAAGATGGGATTACCCGTATTCTTAGCATCGATACGTTCTACCAAAACACTATCAATCTTTGCGCCATCGACACTCTCAATAGCTATCGCAGAACGGAAGGTGTCGCGCACCTTCAAATCATGCACATAGATGTTGCGGAAACCTCCCCAAGAAGCCGTTCCAAACTTAACAGCAGAGGCACTACTACGGATGGACAGACGAGCTATCTCAATATCGTAACATTCCCTATCTGCATGATATGATTTCAGACAGACACCATCGTCGGCAGAGTTGATCTGGCAGTCGGCTACCAGCACATGCTTGCAATCCGTCAGGTCGATGCCGTCGTTGTTCCAATAAGCCCGATTCTCAATGTCGAGACGAAGTAAAGACAGTTGCTCACAAAGATGGAACGAAAGTCCCCAATTAGCACTATTCCGTAGCTTAATGCCCGTTACATGTATATCTTTACACTCATGAAAGAACAATAACTTTGGACGAGCCATCTCACTTGGGCGCTGACGACGCTGATTATAATAAGGATCAAGACGCTCACCTGTATGGTGAAGGCTATCTATATTCAAGGCCAGCGCAAGTCCCTGTCCATCAATGGTGCCACTACCCGTTATACTAATATGCTCAGCCTTATCAGCCATCAACAGGGCCATAGAAGCATTGTCATTCCTGGTGTCATCAGTATGGCTGATACTAATAGGTTGATAGTCATCTGGATTTGTACTGCCCAAAAGTGTAGCACCTTCCTCCAAGAAGAGTTCAACACCAGAACGCAGCATCAGCCCACCAGTAAGATATGCTCCTCTGGCCAAAACGAGTCGTCCTCCGCCTTTTTCATTAATTTGGTCTATAGCCTGCTGTAACTGTTGAGTACAAAGAGTCTTTCCATCTGAAGGGATAGCCAATAGATCTGTACGAAGTGTAAAGGTTGGGCGAGCTTTACGCAACAGGGGGAGAAAGACTTCAGGGCGATCGAGGTTGACCATATCTGCCTGTTTGTCGATGAGCAGCTGGAACTGCGAGGTATCGTCTTCCTGACAAGCAGCTATCACCTTGATGCCATGCTGATGGCAATAGGCACGAAATGCATCAGTTATCTTCTCTGGCGCAATCTCCACGTACGAAGGTTTGCAAATCCGTTGCCAATAGATCAGGCGGTCGATGTCGCTGGCATTCACCTTGATTTTCATCTCTGGGGCAAGGGCCGTGAATTCATGAAGCATCACTTCATCGCCAAACCAGAAAAAGCTCTTATCCGCAAAGCCCTTCTCGCGCACAAGTTTTACCAAAGAGGGAATAGGCGTGCCTCGCTTAACATCGAAGAAGACATTGGCTTTGTCCTTTAGATAGTCGAGCATTTCTGCAATTGATGGTAGAGGCGTGCCCGCAAACTGAGGACCAAACCAACTGCCAGCATCAACTTTGCGCACATCCTTGGCCAGCATTTCGGAGAGCAAGCCTTTGCCATTCGTGGTACGATCCAAAGTCTCATCATGCAGATTAAACAGCTCCCCATCCTTCGACTTACGCACATCGACCTCAATCCACTTGGCCCCATATTTCAGGGCTGAATCTGCTGAAGCAATCGTATTCTCTGGTGCCAAGGCATTGGCACCGCGATGCACGACAATCTCAATGCCAACAGAATTCTGGGCAGCCACAGCGGTGACTGCCCAGAAAAATAGAGAGGTTATTAAAAACTTAAAACTTTTCACTTCTCACTTATTAATAGCCTGCATTCTGCGTCCACTTCGGATTCAGGTCGAGCATGCTCTTGTTGATGGGGAACACACGACGGCTCTTCTCGAAGTTAGCTGATGGGAAGCTCTTGTAGTGAGGGAAGTACTCATCCTCGAAATGTCCGAAACGGATCATATCGTTACGACGCCAGTTCTCATCGAAGAACTCACGGCCACGCTCAGCATAGATGTCCTCCAGAGAAGGATTATTCTCCAGCAGTTCTGCGTTAGCATAAGCACGAACCTGATTAACCAGATCCTTAGCCTCAGAAGAAGAACCCTGACGAGTGAGAGCCTCAGCCTTTGTCAGCAGAATGTCTGCAAAACGGAAGATGGGCACATCGTTAGACTGGTTACGTCCGTTAGCGAAGTCGTTGCGAGTAACATGCCACTTCACGTTGCGGCAGCCCTGGCGCCAACCGTCGAGGTTATCACCAACGTTGATGGTGAAGTCGGTCTCAACGAGATTGATATTACGGGTCAGCTTCAGCGGATTACCCTCCTTATCCAAAGCTACCTGAGTAGTAGCCTCCAGTGTGGTAGGATCGTATACATAGACAGTATTCTCGTCGCCACCAGTGCTGTAACGGTAGTCCTCAAGGTTCTCAGACAGACCGATGATCAGCTTGTTACGCTCGTCGCCCTTCAGATCAAAGATCTTAACGAACTCAGGAACCATTGTCATGTAGCCACCACCCGAGTTGGTCAGCTGCTCACCATAGTAGCTAGGCTTCATGTTCTTGACGTCCTTGTAAGAGTGAGAACGGCCGTACTGCATACCTGTTGCCTCGATGGTGTGATAAGGCATGGCATAGATGAAGTCCTTGATCGTACCTGCCTCTACGCGCTCTGAATTGTCAGAAGCGAACTTGAAGCGATAGGCATCAGGACCCAACTCAAACTTACCAGAGTTGATGATCTCGTTGCAGATATTGATACAGTCAGACAGCTTCTCATTGCTTGCCGTAGCTGCGTCATAGCTCTCTACAGACGATGCTGTGTAAACAGGCCAGTTGATATAGAGCTTGGCGAGCAGAGCCTGAGCCATGTACTTGTTGGGCTTGCCATAGTTCTCACCAGTGATCTCAGTGGTCAGCTGTGGGATGATCTCCTTCAGCTCACTCTCGATCCAACGGGCAACATCGGCACGGGGCTGACGAGCCTCGATGTCGATCTCATTCTCCTTGGTCTTGTCATTGATAGCCACATCGCCCCATCCATCCATCATAATGAAGGTGAAGAATGCGCGCATAGCACGGGCAGGAGCCTTATACTTATCTTCAGCATCGCTGTTGATAACCTCATTGGCCTTTACAACACCAGAAGCCAGGACAGTCATCCAGTCGATAGACGCATCCTCGTAAGCAAAGTTATGCAGGCTGGGGTGAGCGTATGCACCGTTGTCATACCAGTTACCTCCGTAAGACACAGCGGTATACTCGTCGCTTGAGAGTGCCATAGCCTCCATGTAACGACGGCCGTAGCAGTCACGCATCTGGAAATAGATACCTGAGAGCTGAGCCTCCAGTGCAGCCTCGTTAGTAGGATAAGAGGTATACTGAGACTCTACAGGAACATCCAAATCAGTACAGCCAACAGTCAGAGCGGCGAGAGCGGCTGCAAATAATACCTTGATATTTGTTTTCATATTGTTATTCCGTTTTAATAATTAGAAATTAACCCTTAAACCTGCCATGAAGGTACGAGTGTGGGGATAGGTACTCCAACGATAGTCTACACCAGGATCGATGCCATCCATTCTGACTTCAGGATCGAGACCCTTGTAACCAGTGATGGTGAATACATTGTTGCAAGTAGCATAGATCTGCAGACTCTGGAGCCAGTCACCGAGCTTGTCGAAGGTGTATCCCAGTGTAAGGGTCTGCAGACGGAGGTAGTCACCCTTCTCAAGGAAGCGGTCTGACGGGATGTTGCTCAGGTTGTCTGAATAAGGACGGTCTGTGATGAACTCCTTCAGCACGTTCTTACCACCAGCGAAGAAATCGGGTGCAGTATAGTGAGCACGTGAACCATTATAGATCTTATTGCCGAGGACACCTGTGAAGAAGAGGGTCATGGTCCAGTTCTTCAAGCTCAGCGTGTTGTTCCAACCGAAGGTCAGCTTAGGCTGTGCATTACCTGCGATGTAACGATCCTTATACTCTGGTGAGCTGGTTGTCTCGCCAGTCTTGTTGCCATTAGCATCACGTACATAATAGGTAGCCTTGCCGTCGCTGCCTGTACCAGCATACTCATAGAGGTAGAAAGTACCAAGAGGCTCACCCTCGATGACACGCTGTGTGTAACCATTGGCAGAAACTCCAGCAACCATAGGATCACCCTGTGCGAAGGTTGAGGTCTGGAACTTATCGTTCGACAGCTTGTCAACAGTATTCTTGTTGTGAGAGAGGTTCAGCGTGGTCATCCAGTTGAAGTTCTTCGTGCGGATAGCGTCGAAGTTGATGGTGAACTCAATACCCTTATTGGTAATCTCACCCACGTTGGCTGCAATCGTATCGAAAGGATAGATAACGGTAGATACAGGATAGTTCCAGATCAGGTCCTTGGTCTTCTTGTGATAGAACTCAATGCTACCGTTGATGCGGTTGTTCAGGAAACCGTAGTCGAGACCCACATTGAACATACCTGTAGACTCCCACTTCAGATCAGGGTTAGCCAGTTTGGTAGCGCCGAGGATAGCCCAGCTGTTACCATTGTAAACGAAGGTAGTACCAGTAGCACCATAGGTGGCAACACCAGAGTAAGCACCAAAGCCGAGGGCATTACCACTGACACCGTAACCAAGACGGAGCTTCAAGTTGTCGAATACCTTCTGATTGGCCATGAATGGCTCTTCTGTGACATTCCAGGCAGCTGATACAGAGGGGAAGGTACCCCAGCGATGTCCGTCAGCAAATACGGAAGAACCGTCACGACGGATAGTAGCCTGCAACATATAGCGGCTGTTGTAAGAGTAGCTGACACGACCATAGAAAGAGATGTTACGGATCTTCTCCTTCGTACCGCTCTGAACGGCTGGCATACCGTCGATGGCACCAGCATAAGTCAACTGGTTCCACTTCAGATAGTCATCGAAGAAGTTGTGAACAGTCAGACCGAAACCGTCGCCAGTGTTACGCTCTTCCCAAGAGTAACCAGCCATCAAGGCAAGCTTGTGAACCTTGGCAAAAGTATGATCATAGTTCACGTAAGTCTCAAACGTATGGTTGTTACCGAAATAGGTACTACGGTTAGCGGTACCATTATAGGCATTGTAGGGCACCAGCTGAGTGCTGTGAGAATGATAGCTGCTGAATGTGCTCTGGAAATGATCGAACGAGTAGTTGGCATTCCATACCAGACCTTCGATGATTTTCAATGAAGCCTTAGCTACAATCTGGTTACGTTTCCAGATGGTCTCAGAGGGATCCTCGTTGATGATTGACAGTGGGTTGTAGTTAGCAGAGCCATCACCAGTAGACCATGTGCCGTCAGCATTCTTAATGGGAATGGTCGGATTGAAGTAGTTCATAGCATCCAGCACTGACTTACCTTCATTTCCACTACCATTGCCGCCTTTACCCATTGACATGTTCTCGTTCTTACCATACATGGCATTCAGACCTACAGAGAGTTCCAGACGCTCCTTCAGCACCTTTGAGCTCAGCAATGAACGGATGTTCAGACGGTTCATGTGAGAGCCGTCGACAACTCCCTGGCGATCCATGAAGTTGATACTTGCCATATACTTGGTCTTAGCGCCACCTCCATTGATAGAGAGGTTGTGGTTGTGGCTAACACCTGTGCGGAGCACTTCCTTCTGCCAATCAGTATTAGCACTCTTGTCATAAGCGTAGTCGATGCCGTTAGCCTTTACGTAATTACGGATATCATTGGCAGAAGCTACGTCGAGCGTCTTTGACACCTTATCAAAAGCGACATAGCCATTATAGCTGACGTTAGTGCGCTCAGTCTTACCACCAGTCTTAGTGGTGATGATAATCACACCGTTGGCAGCCTTAGAACCGTAGATAGCGGTAGCGGTAGCATCGCGAAGCACGTCGATGCTCTCGATATCATCAGGAGAAACCATCGAGATATCTACACCAGGAATACCGTCGATCACATAGTAAGGCTGCATGGCAGCACCCTCACGGAGAGAAGATGCACCACGGAGCGTGATAGATGGTGTACCATTGGGGTCACCAGAAGTTGTAACGGTCAGACCTGCCACCTTACCCTGCAACATAGAAGCGGGGTCGGAGAATACACCCTTGTTCAGATCCTTAGCCTGAACGGTGGTAATTGATGAAGTTACATCCTTACGGCGCATTGTACCGTAACCAACGACAACGACTTCGTTAAGCACTGTGTTGTCCTCCTGAAGAGTTACCTTCATACCATTAGCTGCTGCGAGCGTCTGAGAAGTGTAGCCGACATAAGAGAAGGTCAGCTTGGCACCCGACTTTACAGTCAGCGTAAAGTTACCGTCGAAATCAGTGATGCCACCATTTGTGGTACCATCCTCGAGAACGCTTACGCCAATAAGCGGCTCGCCTGAGGCGTCCACTACAGTTCCCGACACCTTGTTTTGTGCCAGCATCACTGTACTGCACAACAGAAAGAACACGAAGAACATGGTCTTCAGCGTTCCATGCTTGAGATTGAGAATCTTTTGCATAATCATTAATTAAAGTTAGTAAAAAGTATAATATAAAATCAATTTATCTTCACTTCTGCATTCTCCGTCAGTAAGGGCACAGGCATCTTCGACAGACTATCCCAGTCTGCTTGGATAAAGCCTTCACCCTTGCAGGGACGTTTGTCCATCACGACAGCCCCCCCTGCTTTTTTCAGGTTCACGCGTACATTATTAAAATATATATCCTTAACCTTTCCTGCTACATCGCCACCTACAAAGCAACCATTCTCAGAGGTAGCTGTGATATTATTGAAGTAGATGCGGCTGACTTCACCACACTTGCCCTCAATCTGCCCCTTAGGGAATCGCCAGTTGGCATCCTTATGGTTACCATTAGCGCGTGGATAGCTGGTCACGTAGATAGGTTCAGCCTTACCCCACCACACATCGCTCCACAAACGGCAATCCAACTGGATATTAGAGAACACCACATCCGTCACAGTGCCCTCGTCACGATTCTGAATGCCCAGACCACGGTTAGAACCTGTGATAATGCAGTTGTCGAACACGACATTGTAGATTGAGTCCATATTCTCAGACCCGATCTTGATGGCACAAGAGCGTGAAGACATGACGCAATTAGTCACCGTAATGTCATGACAACTGCCATACTGCTCAAACTCACGGCGGTTCTTCAGACAGATACAATCGTCGCCAGAGGTGATGTGGCAGTTTGCAATACGGACATTCTTGGAGTGGTCGATATCAATACCGTCACCATTACGGATCTTCAGATTATTGAGCAGGTTGATACCATCGATCACCGCTTCGTTACAGCCAATCAAATGAACGGTCCAATAGGCACCCTCCTTGATGGTCACATCACGAATCGAGAGATTTCTAACATTTGTCAGCGTCAATACATGAGGACGTGGGTCGAATGTCTGGTCTGCCAACGGTTTCAACTCGTAACTGTCTTCCAATTCCGCCCCCATAAAAGCGATTCCATTACCATGAATGGTGCCCTTGCCCGTAATACTGATGTTCTCAGCATCGTTGGCATAGAGCCACAACATACCTTCGCCCTCATTCTTTCCGAAGGCACTCAGGTGATAAATACTTTCATCGGGATGAGCTTTCAGCGTGGCGGTAGCTTCCAGATACAGCTCCACATTACTCTTCAGTTCCAGAGGACCAGCCATAAAGACATGATTACGGGGTAACAGAACTCTACCACCACCCTCTGCTGAGCAGCGGTCAATCATACGCTGGATTGCCTGTGCATCATCAGTCTTTCCGTCACCAACTGCACCTGCAGTTGTTACGTCATAAATGTTCTGTGCTGCCGATGATATCACTATCATACAAAGCAGATAGCTCCACAATAGGATTCGTCTTAACATTCTATTATACTAGTAGTAACGAATAATTTAGGGTGCAAAGTTAACTTATTTTTTTAAATATACAAAATATTTCCAAAAAAAATAGTATCTTTGCACCCAAATAAGCACAATTTCTAAAAAAAAAAACAATAATAATGACGGATATTTGCTGCATTGGACACATCACGCGCGACAGGATCATCACACAGGATCCTCCGATGACAACACATTGTGCGGGAGGCTCTGCCTATTATATGGCATGGGCCTTTCAAGCCCTGCCCCACGATGTTGACTTCCACATGATTACTGCCGTAAGCGAGGAGGTCATGCCTGAAGTGGAGCGACTGCGCGAAGCTGGTATCAACGTAACTGCTTTCGACAGTCCCACTAACGTATTCTTCGAGAATAAATATGGCGCAAACATGGACCATCGTACCCAGCGCGTGTTGGCTAAATCAGCCCCCTTTACCCTTCGTCAACTTGAGAATGAGGAAGCCCGCGTCTTCCATCTTGGTACTCTGCTGGCTGATGATTTTACACCAAAGACTGTCGAATACCTTGCCACGAAAGGTGATGTATCTATCGACGTACAGGGTTACCTCCGCACTGTGAAAGGAGAGGAAGTGCTCTCGGTGGAATGGACAGATAAGCTGCGCCTTTTAAAACATACCGCCATTCTGAAGGTGAACGAGTGGGAATGCCATACACTCACAGGTATTTCAGATCCATTCACTGCCGCAGAGCAGATACACGATTGGGGGGTCCGCGAAGTTATTATCACGCTGGGCGGTGGTGGTTCCGTCATCTATGCAGAAGGAAAATTCTACGAGACGCCTGCTTATCCCCCTCGTCATCTTGTGGATGCCACAGGCTGTGGCGACACCTATAGCGCCGGTTACCTCTATGCCCGTGCTCGCAACATGAGCTATGCTGAGAGTGGTCGCTTTGCCGCTGCCATGTGCACGCTCAAGCTGGAGCACACCGGTCCTTTCGACCATTCTATCGAGGACGTCTATCGTATTATCCGAAAATAAGAACTCAGTTTAAGCGTACCTACGGAGATAGCATCGCATGACCTTACGGGCTGCGCCAAGCCGATGCTCCACAGACTTATAGCCCTCGCCCAATTGCTGTGATATCTCGCTGACCTTCATACCGTCATAGATATGAAGGCGGTAGATTTCACGACAGTTCTCTGGCAAACGGACAAGACCACGTTCCAGATGCTCCATGATCTCTCGGGCAGAGAACACCGATTCCATCGAATCCTCGTCACTGCATACACCTTTGATATAATGTTCATATTGCTCAAAGGAGGTATGACGACGGTAATAGTCGGCCATCAGGTTGCGTGTCATTGTATAGACCAAGGCTGGCAGAGTTACTGCCGTTATCATCTTGTCGGTAGTCAGCAGGCGGAGGAAGACATTCTGCACGATGTCTTCCGCCTCCATGCTACTATTGAGACGGCTACTGACAAATGCCAGCAGCTCGTCCCGATGAGTCATGTAATAGTTGGTTATTAACTGTTTATTATCCACTACAAGCAAGCTTGCATTGTTCTTATTCATTCACGACCTTCTGGATGGTTCCATCCTCATTGTAGAACAAACGCTGTACTTTCAGGCTGCGCAGATGAGTAATATCATTGCTGGGAACACAGTCGTGATAGAACAGATACCACTGGCCTTTGAACTCTACGATGCTATGATGGGTCGTCCAGCCTACCACAGGGTCGAGGATCACGCCCTGATAGGTGAATGGTCCATAAGGGTTATCACTGGTGGCATAACACAGGAAATGACTGTCGCCAGTAGAGTAAGAGAAGTAGTACTTGCCATTATACTTGTGCATCCAGGAAGCCTCGAAGAAACGATGAGGATCACCAGCTTTCAATGGCTGGCCGTCCTTATCGAGGACAACCACAGCACGAGGAGCCTCAGCAAACGACTGCACATCGTCGCTCATACGCACCACAGCACTATTGAGTGCAGGGGCATCAGGACGCGCAAAGAGCTGTGTATGATGATCGGGGGCAGGACCTAAATCGATGAGTCCGTTCTCATCACCATACTTTCCGGCAATAGGAGCCTCACCTCCTGGTATGGGGCGCCACCACTGGAGCTGTCCACCCCAGAGTCCTCCGAAGTAGCAATAAATCTGCCCATCATCATCCTTGAACACGCAGGGATCGATAGAGAATGAGCCGCGAATCGGCTGATCCTGAGGAACGAAAGGTCCCTCGGGCTTATCGGCCACAGCCACGCCCAGATGGAACACGCCATCATAGCCTTTAGCAGAGAAGATCAGGTAATACTTACCATCCTTCTCGACAACATCATTATCCCACATCTGTTTCTCAGCCCATTTCACCTGCTCAACATCAAGAATCACACCATGATCAGTAGCCTCATCATTCTCAACATCGTTCCATGAGAGCACATGGTAATCTTTCATCTGGAAGTGTCCGCCATCATCGTCGAAGCACTCACCTGCATCCCAGTCATGGCTGGGATAGACATACAGACGTCCGTTAAACACATTGGCAGAAGGGTCTGCCATATAATCACTGGGGAATAAATAACGTGGTTTCATATCGTTTTAGTTAAAAATTAAAGATTATTCTTAAGAGCATTGCGACGGCGAGCTGAGAGCTCTGCCTGCATGTTTTCATTATATTCCTTGGTTATCGGATAGAAATGAAGTGCTATGACACCTACACAGAAAAGGACTGCAGGTACGATACTCGACACGAGACGAATGCCTTCCATCGCACTCTCATTCTGTATGGCCACACTACCTGATACATAGCCGAACATCGAAATGATAATACCGGCAATCGCACCTCCGAGGCCAAGACCGATCTTCAAGGCAAGCACAATACCCGAGAAGCAGAAGCCTGTAGCACGACGATGGTTTTCGTACTCGATATGATCGGCTACATCACCTATCATCGCCCATAGCAGGGGAATCGTCGGAGCATAAGCCAGAGAACGGGCAAAATTAAGGACAAACAGAAGACTGACGTCTGTCGGTGAAGGGATATAGAATAGGGCTGTGAAGAAAGCTGTCAGCGAAAGACAGACTATAAACACGCTCTTCTTACCATATTTATTAGCCAGATACTGCGACAGACAGATGACCCCGACAAACTGTACGATCGCTCCCATCATGTTGAAGGCAGAGAAGCCTATGTAATAAGCATCGCTCTCCTCGATTGTAACGAAATTCGACAGGAAATCGTAGAGTGAACGCTGGTCTACATTATACTGGAAATAGAAATTCATGGCCGACCCCCACATGGCCAATGTCACAAAAAGGGCAAAGGTAAGCAGAGCCATCGCATTCCACGACACGTCAGACATGGTGCTCTTTATATCCTCCTTGATGTCCATTTCCTGGCGGGGAGGGGGCTGAATACGTTCCTTCGTCACCACGAAGGTGATGATGAAGAACACCAACGCAATGCAGGCAAAGAGGCCAATGGTAGAGAGCCATCCACGTCTTAGATCTCCTTGTCCGAAGTGATCAACAAGCGGCAGTGTAAGTCCTTGTACAATAAACTGGGCAATAGTCACAACGACAAAACGGATGGTAGTGATACTGGTACGCTCTTGGATATCACTCGTCATGACACCTCCTAAAGAAGTATAAGGTATATTATTAAACGAGTAGATGGTCATCAGCAGGACATACGAGATGGTAGCATAGAGAGCCACCGTTCCCTTGTCATGAATACCCGGGTGATAGAAAGCCAGCACATAGAACAAACAGAAAGGAATCGCTGTCCACATGATCCACGGGCGGAACTTGCCCCAACGTGTCGAGGTACGGTCAGACAGGATTCCCACTGCCGGATCAACAATAATCGCAGAGAAACAGGCAATCATCAGGATTGAACCCGCCACCGCACCATCCAAGCCAAAGACATCCGTATAGAACTTCAGCTGGAAGATCATCATCATCTGGAACACCAGATTTGCAGCAGCGTCTCCTAAAGAGTAGCCGAATTTCTCGCTGAAAGCAACTTTCTGTGATTCATTTTCCTTCATCACGCTGGTCTTAAGTTTTTCTGCTGCAAAGATAGTCATTTTTGAGCCATTTGATATTCTCAATTGTTACAGATGCTTTTCTAAATGTTTCATTAGCATAAAAAAAATGCATTTTAGACCATTTCAACGGGATTTTTTGCTAAATTTGCAACATCAAAACAACAATTATGAAGAAATTTCTATTTCTATGCATTGCCTTAGCGTGCTTTTCTGTCACGGAGGCGAAGATTAGTTTGCCGCAGCTTTTTCAGTCAGGCATGGTTCTTCAGCGTGGCAAGCCTATCCCTGTTTGGGGAACTGCCCAACCAGGCGAAAAAGTTACTATCCTTTTCAACAAAAAGCAGTATAGTACTATTGCCGACACTGAAGGGCGCTGGCGCATCGATCTGCCAAAGATGAAGGCAGGAGGCCCCTACACTTTGGAAGTGAAAAGTGAAGAAGTGAAAAGTGACGGCGTGGTGCTCGACAATATTCTGATAGGTGATGTCTGGCTTCTTTCCGGACAGTCGAACATCGATGTCACCATCGAGCGTGTCTATCCTCAGTATACCAAAGAAATTGATGTCTATGAGAATCCCAATATCCGCTTATTCCGTGTTCAGAACGAGACAGCTGTCCATGGGGTAAAAGATGATATCCGTCCTACTTCCATCAACTGGAAGCCTGTCAACAAGCATAATGCCTGGCTGTTCTCAGCTGTTGGTTATTTCCTTGGCAAGCGTATGCAGGAGAAGACCAAGGTGCCTCAAGGTATTATTGTCAACAGTTGGGGTGGTACCCCCATCGAGGCATGGATCTCAGCTGATTCCTTGCAGCGCGACTATCCGATGCTGGTAAAGCGCGCTCAGTTCTTCCAGAATGATGATTATGTGAAGGCACAGGCTCAGGCGAACATGCAAGCTGAGTGCCAATGGCAGAAGATACTGGAGGAAAACGATCTTGGCGTGATTCAGGATTGGACCGCGGCCAATTACGACGACAGCCAGTGGCAGACTATCAACCAACAGCATTGGAATTGGCGAGGTGCAGGCACTGTTTGGTTGCGACAGCATATTAAGATTGATAAGGAACACGCAGGGAAACCTGCCCGTCTGTTGCTGGGCACCCTTTTCGATCGGGATGTCACCTACCTCAATGGTCAGATGGTCGGACAGACGGGTTACCAATATCCGCCACGCCGTTATGATATCCCCGAAGGACTCCTAAAAGATGGTGACAATGTGATTTCAATCCGCTTTATCAATAAGTTTGGAGCCGTACATTTCATTCCAGAAAAGCCCTATATGCTTTGCTTTGGCGACGACCGTTTCTCACAGAATCCCATGCCTGCCGATGTATTGCCACTCGCTGAGACATGGAAGATGTGTGTAGGTGCAGAGATGCCTAATTGTCCTAGCGGTGATATTTCCCTGCAAAACATCCCTACAACGCTTTATAATGCTGTACTCTATCCCTTGGCTCCCTACGCCATCAATGGTGTCGTATGGTATCAGGGCGAGTCTAACACAGGCCATCCAGCTCCCTATGCCGATTACCTCAAGAAACTCATGGGGTGTTGGCGTGATCGCTGGCAGGACAGCCAGATGCCCTTTGTCATCGTACAGCTGGCTAACTACGACGGGCGCCAGCAGACGGGGTTCCCACGTCCTATCACGCCACAGACAGAACCCACGAATAGCGGATGGGCACAACTTCGCGAAGCCCAGCGCATCGCTGCCAAGAATGATCCTAGAGCAGAGTTGGCTGTCATCAACGATCTAGGTGAGACCGTCGACATCCATCCGCTCCGCAAGAAGGAGGTGGCTGAGCGTATCGGCTTGGCCTTCGACCGCCTTATATATAATAATAAGGTGGAACTGGCTCCAGAGGTCATTTCCTCACAAGTTCTTGACGGAAAGATTATCCTTACCCTCGATCAGCCCATACAAACTGGCGTGATCTACGAGTTCGAAGTGGCAGCCGATGATGGCGACAAGGTCTTCAAGAACGTGGATGCCACCGCCGAGGGCAACCGTATCACACTGACATTGCCGGAGGGCTTCCATCCGATGAGCGTAGCCTATACAGTACGTTATGCCTGGAAGGACAATCCTCAAAAGGCTAATGTGCGCTCACTGAGCGGGCTGCCCATGTCATCCTTTGAAATGAAAATAAACAAATAATATGATCAATTATGGCAACAACTAACGAGAACAAAGGCTTTTACAAGCTTTCCTGGCTCCAGCGCATCGGATTCGGTTCTGGTGACCTGGCGCAAAACCTGATTTTCCAGACTACATGTATGTACCTGCTGTTTTTCTACACAGACATCTATGGCCTCAATGCCGTCGACGTATCTGTGATGTTCACAGTGGGAAATGTGGCAAACGTGATTTGGGACCCCATTGTAGGTGCTCTCATCGACAAGCATAATCCTAAGTTGGGAAAATACCGCTCTTATCTGGTATTTGTAGGTATTCCCCTCACAGGCTTTGCCATTCTTTGTTTCTGGAACGGATTTGCGCCATCGCTGCTCTATGCCTATATCACGTATATAGCCATGACGCTGCTCTATACCTTTATTAATGTACCTTATGGCGCTCTGAACTCTTCGCTCACCCGCGACACCGACGAGATCACCATTCTGACCTCTGTCCGTATGTTCATGGCTAACTGCGGTGGTCTGGCAGTAGGTTCTGGTCTACCCCTGCTCATTGCCTATTTCACCAATCAGGAAGCCGAGGGCCTTCCAAAGGATCCTGCAGCCTGGTTCACAACGATGTGCATCTACGCCCTTGTAGGTCTGGCTCTGCTGTTCTTCTGCTTCAGCCAGTGTAAGGAGCGCGTCGTGATGGATGCCAGTGAGGCTGCCAACGTGAAGATTAGCGACCTTTGGATGGAGTTTTTCCACAACCGTCCATTGCGCATCATCGCTTTCTTCTTCATCACAGCCTTCGCTATGATGTCGATTGGTAATGCCGCTGGTGCTTACTTCATCAATAGCAACATGCACGGTTCGCCTGACCAGTTGTCTATCTTCATGGGCCTCGGCTCTGCACCATCGTTCATCTTCATGCCGCTGGTTCCGATGATCAAGAAGATGGTGGGCAAGAAGAATATGTTCTACATCTTCCTGTCGATTGCCATCGTGGGTATGGGCTTCCTCTATGTCGTAGCCAAGATGGACCAGCCAAGCATGGGGCTCGTCTATATCGCCCAGTTCGTGAAGTCTACGGGTGTCATCGTTGCTACTGGTTATATGTGGGCACTCGTGCCTGAGGTCATCTCTTATGGCGAATATGTCAGTGGCAAGCGCATTGCCGGTATCGTGAATGCCCTCACAGGTATTTTCTTCAAGGCCGGAATGACTCTGGGTAGTGTTGTGGCTCCTGCCATCCTCGCTTATGTTTCATACAACCCTGAGGTTATCGAACAGACACCCGAGGCTCAGGAGGGTATCTTGTGGCTCGTCTGTGTCATCCCTGCAGCCTTGCTGCTGCTCGCAATGTTTATCATCTCGAAGTATGAGTTGACTGACGAAAAGATCGATAAGATTAATCAGGAGATTGAGGCTCGCGCCAAAGATTAAAACTAATAAGCCCTCGCCGATTGGCGAGGGCTTATTGTCTTAATCTATCTCTTCATCTGGCTCATAGCCGCCCATCTCTCGGATGGCGTTCTTGAGCATGGTGTACTGCTGATAGAGGTTGTTGACAGCCTCCTCGCCCTGAGTATAGTCGTGCATGGGCGACTTGAGGAAGAACGAGAGGAAGCGCTGGGTGCCGTAGCGACCAGCACGGGCAGCCAAATCGCTGAGCAGGCAGAGATCGAGGCACAACGGTGCTGCGAGAATCGAGTCGCGACAGAGGAAGTTGATCTTGATCTGCATGGGATAGCCCATCCAACCAAAGATGTCGATGTTATCCCAACCCTCCTTATTATCATTTCGCGGAGGATAATAGTTGATGCGCACCTTGTGGTAATACTGCGTGTCCTCATCGTTACCATGTCCGTAGAGGTCGGGCTGTACATCGGGCTTAAGGATGGTCTCAAGGGTAGAGAGCTTGCTGACCTCCTTGGTGCGGAAATTAGCTGGTTCGTCGAGCACCAGTCCGTCGCGATTACCCAGAATATTAGTAGAGAACCAACCGCTAAGTCCCAAGCAACGGGTGCCGATAATAGGAGCGAAACCAGACTTAACAAGCGTCTGTCCAGTTTTGAAGTCCTTACCAGCGATAGGCATCTTGGTCTGTTCTGCCAACTGCCACATAGCTGGAATATCGACTGTAGTGTTAGGAGCACCCATGATGAATGGAGCGCCCTCACTAAGTGCAGCATAGGCATAACACATAGAGGGAGCGATATGTTCGCGATCATCAGCCTTCATGGCAGCCTCGAGGTCGCTCAGTTGATAGTGAACCTTCTCATCTACAGGTACATAGATCTCTGTAGACGCTGCCCAAAGCACTACAACACGATCGCAGCCTTTATCGGCCTTGAACTTTCGGATGTCATCGCGCAGGGCCTCCACCATCTGCCAACGGCTCAAGTTCTGCTTAACATTGTCGCCATCAAGTCGCTTGGCATAGTTCTTGTCGAAGGCAGCCTTCATCGGCACAATCTGCTCCAACTCTTCGCGCACAGGATTGATATCCTTCTCTTTGAGCACCTCGGCATACATCGCTGCCTGATAGGCGTTCTGGGGATAGACATCCCAACAGCCAAACACGATGTCATCGAGCTTGGCCAGAGGCACAATATCCGCATAATGCAGATACTTGGCATCGGCACCACGGCCAACACGCATCTTGTCGTACTGGGTCATAGAACCTACAGGCTTGGCGAGACCTTTACGAGCCATCAGCACACCTGTCATAAACGTAGTAGAAACGGCTCCACAGCCAACTACCAGGATTCCCAATTTGCCTTGGGCGGGCTTAACAGTTAATGATTTCATTTCTTAATACGGTTCATTGGTCTGATTTTGCGGGGGCAAAGTTAATGCAATTCGAGCGAAATGCCAAATTTATTTGGATAATTACGCTTTTTTGACTATCTTTGCAGCAAAATAGGAACTAAAAGACAACGAAAATGGCAATTATCAGACATTTTGGAATGGTTTTGCTGCTGATGATGGCAGCCACCAAGAGCCTTGCTCAGGATCAGAAACAGATATTCATCTACTGTCCTAATGAGAGAGCGGGGCTCCACATTGCGCAACAGACAGAAGCCGGATGGCAGGAGATCGGCCAGCTCTGTTCGAGCGACTACGGCACCTGGGGAGTCGAGAAACGGATGTACCACCCCTCTGTGGCGCGTGCTGCCGACGGCTCCTGGCGACTGGTGTTCCAGGTGAACGACAAGAGTCCGATGCTCGCTGTGGCCTACAGCAAGGATCTCATCAACTGGCGTCCGCAGGATTACCCCATCATGTCTACCCGCCAATGCCTGAGCCCTGTTGTCTTCCCTAATGATAACGGAACCTTCGATATCTATTACAAGACCAAAGGCGGCGACAAGCGGTGGGTGTCAGCCTCTGCTGATTTCAGGCGATTCAGTAAGGATGAAGCCAGTCAGATCGGCGACGCAGCCTGGATTCGCAACACCATCACCATTGACGGTAAAGAGGTGGACGGCTCCCTGTTCGACATTACCCCCAATGAACTACAGGCTATCACCAGCCACTTCGACCGTCAGGCGAAAGACTGGAAACTCTGTCAGGAGCGCATGCACAACGACAAGAAAGATAACCCCGTCAACATCCCCAAGCCCATTACCGCCACACTGAAAGTCTCTGCTCAGGAGAAGCCCATCAGCGACAAGCTTATCGGCATCTTCTTCGAGGATATCAGCTATGCTGCTGACGGAGGGCTCTATGCCGAACTTATCCAGAACCGCGACTTCGAGTATATCCCCAAAGATCACCGTGGATGGAGTGCCACCACCTCGTGGAGTGGTTCGAAGCCTGTGGTTGTCATTTCCGTCGATCCTTTGAGTGAGAACAATCCCCATTATGCCGTACTGGGCAACGATACCATCTATAACGAAGGTTGGGATGGCATCGCTGTAACAGCAGGTGCTAAGTACGACTTCTCGATGTTCGTGCGCAATATCCCTGCCCCACAGGGCAAGAGCAAGCTGAAGAAAGATTTCGTCATCTCCCTGATTACTGAAGATGGCAGCGTCATTGCTCAGGCCAAAGTGAAGACCCAAGGGGCAGACTGGCGGAAATACGAGGCAGTGCTCACAGCCACACAGACCTGTGAGAAAGCACGCCTCGCCGTAGCAGGACTGAAAGACGAGAAAGCAGGCATCGATATCGTCAGCCTCTTCCCACGCGAAACCTTCATGGGTCGTAAGAACGGCTTGCGGAAAGACCTGGCACAGGTGATTGCCGACCTGAAGCCTAAGTTCGTGCGCTTCCCTGGTGGCTGTATGAGTCATGGTCAGGGATTAGAGAATATCTACCATTGGAACCATACCGTGGGTCCGTTGCAGGATCGTAAGCCCGACTTCAATATCTGGGGCTACCATCAGACACGAGGTCTTGGCTTCTTCGAGTACTTCCAGTTCTGCGAGGACATCGGAGCCGAGCCCCTACCCGTACTCGCTGCTGGCGTACCCTGCCAGAACTCCAGCAATAACCGTCAGGGCATTGGGGGGCAGCAGGGAGGCATCCCCATGAAGGACATGCCTGCCTATATCCAGGAACTGCTCGACCTTATCGACTGGGCCAATGGCGACCCTGCCACTTCGAAATGGGCCAAGATGCGTGCTGATGCGGGACATCCCAAGCCCTTCAACCTGAAGTATATCGGCATTGGCAACGAGGATATCATCTCCACCGTCTTCGAGGAGCGTTACGAGATGATCTGCAAGGCCATCCGAGCCAAGTACCCTGACATCAAGATCTGTGGCACCGTCGGCCCATTCCACTCTCCTTCTGCCGACAATCTCGAAGGCTGGGACTTCACCAAGAAGCACCCCGATCTGCAATATATGGTCGATGAGCACTACTACGAGTCGACAGGCTGGTTCATGCACCATCGCGACTATTACGACAACTATGATCGCAACAGTGCCAAAGTCTACCTTGGCGAATATGCCGCATCCACTGATGCCAAGCGTCCTAATGTGGAGACAGCCCTTGCAGAAGCCCTTTACCTGACGGATATCGAGCGCAATGGCGATATCGTCGAGATGACCAGCTATGCCCCCATGCTCGCCAAGGACGGCCACCACAACTGGAACCCTGACATGATATACTTCTCCAACACAGAGGTTCGCCCCACTCCTGCCTATGAGACCCAGCGGCTCTTCTCTGTCTATGGCGGCGATCGCTACGTGGCTTCCGAGTTGAAGATCAATGTCACTCGTGAATCAGGCTCCTCTGAGGAGCCCACCTTCGCCCACCGCCTGGGAGCCAGTGTCGTTCGCAACTCAAAGACGGGCAAGACCTATCTGAAAGTCATCAATGCACTGCCCGAGCCGCTGATTCTCAACGTTGAAGGTCTCACCATCCCCGCTGGCACTAAGGCTATAGGCTTCGACGGTCTCCCCGAAGACCAGCAAGTCGTCCTCAAGACCGAAGAAACCACTGGCAAGAGACTGACACTCCCACCCTATTCCATCAGAGTCATCGAGTTGTAAATAATTAAAATCTCAACGGTTTTATCAGTCTTTTGCGACAGATTTTCGGCCCATAAGCCGAATCTGTCGCAATATGTTTTTCGTGTCGCTACAACCCAAGAAGAAATTAAGAAAAAAACTTGGAATGTGCCGAAAATCGCCTTACCTTTGCCGTCGCAAACAAGTTGCAACGGCGAGTGAAGGCTGCGGCTCAGCAAAGCTCGAACAAGTTCGACTCTGCGTTCGCCTTGCACTTCACT
>ONKL01000068.1 GCA_900318395.1 uncultured Prevotella sp. | reverse complement strand
TTCAAGGGTGAGGTTATCCGTCGCAAGTCGGGTAAGTCGGCATCAGCTAAGTAATTAAGAATTAAGAATTAAGAATTAAGAATTCAAGATTATGACAACAAAGAAAGTAGAAAGACGAATTAAGATCAAATATAGAATTCGCAAGAACGTGTTCGGCACAGCCGAGCGTCCTCGTCTGAGCGTGTTCCGCAGCAACAAGCAGATCTATGCTCAGGTGATTAATGATTTGGAAGGTAAAACACTCGCATCTGCATCTTCTCTGGGTTTGGAGGCTATGCCGAAGATCCAGCAGGCTGAGAAGGTTGGTGAACTCGTAGCCCAGAAGGCTCAGGAGGCTGGCGTTATAAAGGTGGACTTAAATTCTAAACGATTATGGCAATGAAAAATGTTAAAGTAAATAGTGACGTAGAGTTGAAAGACAGACTGGTTGCCATCAACCGTGTTACCAAGGTAACTAAGGGAGGTCGCACCTTTACATTCGCAGCCATTGTGGTTGTCGGCGACGGCAACGGTATCATCGGCTGGGGTCTTGGTAAGGCTGGCGAAGTAACAGCTGCCATCGCCAAGGGTGTTGAGGCTGCCAAGAAGAATCTTGTAAAGGTTCCTGTACTCAAGGGTACCATCCCTCATGAGATGGAAGCCCGTTTCGGTGGTGCACAGGTGTTCCTGAAGCCGGCTGCAGCCGGTACTGGTCTGGTGGCCGGTGGTGCTATGCGTGCCGTTCTCGAGAGCGTAGGTATCAAGGACGTGCTTGCTAAGTCAAAGGGTTCATCTAACCCCCACAACCTGGTAAAGGCAACTATCGTGGCTCTGAGCCAGATGCGCGATGCCTACACTGTAGCAGGTACACGTGGTATCAGTATGGAAAAAGTATTTAGAGGATAAAGGAGAATAGACTATGGCAACAATTAAGAGACCAGAAGCGTACGCTCCAGGCTCTCGGCCTGCGTAAGATCTCTCAGGTTGTTGAGGTAGAGGATACTCCTTCAATCCGTGGTATGATTCGCAAGGTACACCACCTGGTGACCGTCGTTGAGTAATTAACATTTAAAACGTAGATTCGATTATGAAACTGAATAATTTAAAGCCAGCTGAGGGTTCTACCCATTCACGTCGTCGTATCGGTCGTGGACCTGGTTCAGGTCTGGGCGGTACTTCTACTCGTGGTCACAAGGGAGCCAAGGCTCGTTCTGGTTATAAGAGAAAGATTGGTTTCGAAGGTGGTCAGATGCCTCTCCAGCGTCGTGTGCCGAAGGCTGGTTTCAAGAACATCAATCACAAGGAGTACTTTGCAGTGAACCTCTCTACACTTCAGAAGCTTGCTGAGGAGAAGAACCTTACTAAGATTGGCGTAGCAGAGCTTGTAGCTGCTGGTCTCACCAATGGTAAGGAACTTGTGAAGATTCTCGGTAACGGTGAGTTGAAGGCCAAGATCGACGTAGAGGCAAACGCTTTCTCAAAGACTGCTGAAGAAGCTATCAAGGCAGTTGGTGGTAACGCAACAAAAATCTAAACTGTAAGATGAAGAAGTTAATAGAGACACTGAAGAACATCTGGAAGATTGAGGATCTGCGTCAGCGCATCCTTATTACTCTTCTGTTTGTAGCGATTTATCGTTTTGGCTCGTTTGTGGTACTTCCTGGTATCAATCCGGCCATGTTGAGCCAGTTGCAGTCACAGACTGCCGGTGGTCTGATGTCGTTGCTCGATATGTTCTCTGGTGGTGCATTCTCCAACGCATCAATCTTTGCGCTTGGAATCATGCCTTACATCTCTGCTTCTATCGTAATGCAGCTTCTTGCTGTCGCCGTTCCTTATGTGCAGAAAATGCAGCGTGAGGGCGAGAGCGGCCGTAAGAAGATCAGTATGTATACCCGATGGCTGACAGTAGCAATCCTGCTGTTCCAGGCACCGGGTTACCTGATGAACCTGAAGATGCAGGCAGGAGCAGCCCTGGCAACAGGTATCTCCTGGTCTGTATTCATGGTTCCAGCTGTCATCATCCTTTCTGCAGGAAGTATGTTCATCCTGTGGTTGGGTGAGCGCATTACTGATAAGGGTATAGGAAATGGTATCTCACTGATCATTATGATCGGTATCATCGCGCGTCTGCCTCAGGCATTTATCCAGGAGGTGAGCTCTCGCTTCACAGCCATTACTGGTGGTGGACTCGTTATGTTCCTTGTTGAGATTATCATTCTATATGCAGTTGTTTGCGCAGCTATCGTTCTGGTACAGGGTGTCCGCAAGGTGCCCGTACAGTATGCTAAGCGTCTTGTCGGCAACAAGCAGGTAGGTGGAGCCCGTCAGTATATCCCTCTGAAGCTGTTCGCTGCTAATGTGATGCCTATCATCTTTGCCCAGGCATTGATGTTCATCCCATTGACAATCGTACAGTATTCAGCTCCAGAGAATGCAAGTTGGTTCGTCCGCACGATGCTCGATCATCACAGCTGGACCTACAACATCATTTTCGCGATACTGATTATTGCATTCACCTATTTCTATACGGCTATTACGCTGAACCCGACTCAGATGGCGGAAGATATGAAACGTAACAACGGATTCATTCCTGGTGTTAAGCCTGGTAAAGAGACAGCAGAGTATATTGATACAGTGATGTCACGTATTACCCTGCCTGGTTCGTTGTTCATTGCATTCATCGCCGTTATGCCGGCTTTGGCTAGCCTGTTGAATGTGCAGGATGCGTTCTCTCAGTTCTTCGGTGGTACGTCGTTGCTGATTCTTGTCGGTGTAGTGCTCGATACACTTGCACAGATTGAGAGTCATCTGTTGATGCGTCACTATGACGGTCTGCTCAGCTCTGGCCGTATTCACGGACGTGGTATGGCTGCATACTAATCTTCTATGAAGATATTCCTGAAGACTGAAGATGAGATTGAGCTGATGCGACAGGCAAACCAACTTGTTGGTAAGACGCTTGGCGAATTAGCAAAACATATAAAGCCTGGAGTGACGACCCTCCAGTTGGATAAGATTGCGGATGAGTTCATCAGAGATCATGGTGCTCTCCCTACATTCAAGGGATTCCCTAATCCATATGGAGGGCCGTTTCCTGCCAGCATCTGTACGTCAGTAAACGATGTAGTCGTACATGGTGTCCCCAATGCAGAAACGGTTCTGAAAGAGGGTGATATTATTTCGGTTGACTGCGGTACGTTACTGAATGGCTTCAACGGTGACTCTGCCTACACGTTCTGTGTCGGTGAGATTTCCGAAGAAGTCCGTCAGTTGCTGAAAACCACCAAAGAGGCACTCTATCTAGGTATAGAGGCTGCTCAGGCAGGGAAGCATCTTGGTGATATCAGCAGTGCGGTACAAGAGCATTGTGAGGCCCGAAAATACGGAATCGTGCGTGAATTGACAGGTCATGGTATCGGTCGTGAGATGCACGAGGAACCAAAGGTCCCCAATTATGGCAGGCGAGGAAACGGGGTCATGTTGAAAGCTGGCATGTGTATAGCTATAGAGCCCATGATTACGATGGGCGACCGTGCCATCTGGTTGGATCAGGATCGTTGGACGATCCGCACTCGTGACGGTAAGCCGGCAGCTCATTTCGAGCATACGATTGCAATCCGTCGTGGAAAGGCTGAAATATTGTCTTCGTTCGAGGAAGTAGAAAAATTAGAAGGAAAGTTATATTAAACAATAAGTATGGCAAAGCAATCCGCTATTGAGCAGGACGGAACGATCGTCGAGTCGTTGTCGAACGCGATGTTCCGCGTAGAACTTGAAAATGGAGTCCAGATCATTGCACATATCTCCGGGAAGATGAGAATGCATTATATCAAGATACTCCCAGGTGATAAAGTGAAGGTAGAGATGAGTCCTTACGACTTGACAAAAGGAAGAATTGTATTCAGATACAAATAAACAATAGGAACAATTATGAAGACAAGAGCATCATTGAAGAAGCGTACCCCAGACTGCAAGATTGTACGTCGCAAGGGACGCCTGTTCGTTATCAACAAGAAGAACCCTAAGTGGAGTAGATTTGCCCCAGAATAAGCGTGGCGAAATCGCATTGACCTATATCTATGGTATTGGTCGAAGTAGTTCAGCAAAGATATTGGATAAGGCAGGCGTCAGCCGTGACCTGAAGGTCAACGAGTGGACTGATGACCAGGCAGCCAAGATCCGTGAAATCATCGGCGCTGAATTCAAAGTAGAAGGTGATCTCCGTAGTGAGATCCAGTTGAACATCAAGCGACTGATGGATATTGGTTGCTATCGTGGAGTCCGTCATCGTAATGGTCTTCCTGTTCGCGGTCAGAGCACCAAGAATAATGCTCGTACCCGTAAGGGAAAGAAGAAGACTGTTGCTAACAAGAAGAAGGCTACGAAGTAATTCCTAAATTAAACATTAAACATTAAAAATTAAAGTTTAAGAATTATGGCAAAGAAAACAGTCACTTCAAAGAAAAGAAACGTGAGAGTAAACGCAATCGGTCAGCTCCACGTACATAGCTCTTTTAATAATATTATCGTATCGCTGGCTAACGATGAGGGTCAGATTATCTCTTGGTCATCAGCCGGTAAGATGGGTTTCCGTGGTTCTAAGAAGAATACACCGTACGCTGCTCAGATGGCAGCAGAGGATTGCGCAAAGGTTGCTTACGATCTTGGTCTGCGCAAGGTGAAGGCTTATGTTAAGGGACCTGGTAATGGACGTGAATCAGCTATCCGTGCTATCCACGGTGCAGGTATCGAGGTTATGGAGATCGTTGATGTTACTCCACTTCCACACAACGGATGCCGTCCTCCAAAGCGTCGTCGTGTATAATATTCTAGGATTACCTAGGTTTATCTAGGATATCCTAATTTAATAAAGAATTATTTTTTATCATTATGGCAAGATATTTAGGACCGAAATCAAAAATTGCACGCCGTTTTGGAGAGCCCATTTTCGGCGCAGACAAAGTTTTGTCCCGTAGGAACTTCCCCCCGGGACAGCATGGCAATAACCGTCGTCGTAAGATGTCGGAGTATGCTGTCATGCTGGCAGAGAAGCAGAAGGCCAAGTATACTTATGGAGTACTTGAGCGCCAGTTCCGTAACATGTTTGAGAAGGCCGCTAAGGCTGAGGGTATCACCGGTGAGGTGCTCCTGCAGAATCTTGAGAGCCGTCTCGACAATGTAGTGTTCCGTTTGGGTATTGCTCCTACACGTGCAGCTGCCCGCCAGCTTGTTGGTCACAAGCACATCACTGTTGATGGTCAGGTTGTTAATATCCCCTCATACAGTGTTAAGCCTGGTCAGGTTGTTGCAGTTCGTGAGAAGTCAAAGTCTCTCGAGGTGATTGAAGCTGCCCTTGCTGGATTTAATCACAGCAAGTACCCTTGGATCGAGTGGGATGAGAACTCAAAGAGCGGTAAGTTCCTGCATAAGCCGGAGCGTGCTGACATCCCCGAGAAGTTAATCGTTGAGTTGTACTCTAAGAACTAAAATCATTTAAATTAATGGCGATATTAGCATTTCAAAAACCCGATAAAGTCGTAATGTTGGAGGCCAATGACAAATTCGGCAAATTCGAATTTCGTCCTTTGGAGCCTGGCTTCGGTGTAACCATTGGTAACGCCCTGCGCCGCATTCTTCTTTCATCACTCGAGGGTTATGCTATCAACACCATCCGTATTGCTGGTGTTGAGCATGAATTCTCATCTGTACCTGGTGTAAAGGAAGACGTGACCAACATTATCTTGAACCTGAAGCAAGTTAGGTTCAAGCAAGTAGTTGAAGAATTCGAGAACGAGAAAGTCAGTATCACGGTCGAGAATTCTACTGAATTCAAAGCCGCAGACATCGGCAAGTATCTGACTGGATTTGAGGTGCTGAATCCCGATTTGGTGATTTGTCATTTAGATTCCAAGGCTTCGATGCAGATTGACCTTACAATCAACAAAGGTCGCGGATATGTACCCGCCGATGAGAATCGCGAGTTCTGCACCGATGTGAATGTAATAGCAATCGATTCTATTTACACTCCGATCCGTAATGTGAAGTACGCTGTAGAGCCCTATCGTGTTGAGCAGAAGACCGACTACGATAAGCTTGTGCTTGAGGTTACGACGGATGGTTCCATCCACCCGAAGGATGCCTTGAAGGAGGCCGCAAAGATCCTGATCTATCACTTCATGCTGTTCTCTGACGAGAAGATTACACTCGAGAATACAGAGTCTGAGAACAACCAGGAGTTTGATGAGGAGATCCTGCACATGCGCCAGTTGCTTAAGACACGTCTTGTCGACATGAACCTTTCTGTTCGTGCCCTTAACTGTCTGAAGGCTGCCGATGTTGAGACACTCGGCGATCTGGTACAGTAGGTAAGAAATCGCTCACCGAGCTTGATGATTTGCTCGAGAGTCTGAATCTGTCGTTTGGAACCGATATTTCAAAGTATAAACTGGACAAGGAGTAACTGCAGGACATGCCTGTAAGACTCAACGCCCAATAAAAAGAACAAAACAAAATGAGACATAGTAAGAAATTCAACCATCTCGGTCGTACTGCATCTCATCGTAGTGCCATGCTTGCTAACATGGCTATCTCGCTGATTATGCACAAAAGAATCACTACGACCGTCGCAAAGGCTAAGGCCTTGAAGATGTATGTAGAGCCCCTGATCACAAAAGCAAAGGACGACTCTACAAACTCACGTCGTGTAGTATTCAGCTACCTTCAGAACAAGGAAGCTATCAAGGAACTTTTTGGTGAGGTAGCACAGAAGGTAGGTGACCGTCCCGGTGGTTACACCCGTATCATCAAGCTCGGTACCCGTCAGGGTGATGCTGCGCAGGTTTGCTTCATCGAATTGGTTGACTTTGATCCTGAAATGGCAAAGGATACCAAGAAGAAGAGCACCCGTCGTTCACGTAAGTCAGGTTCTAAGGCCGAGGCTGCTCCTGCAGCAGAGGAGACAAAGGCAGAGGCTCCCGCAGAGGCACCTGCAGAAGAGGCAAAGGCTGAATAAGCATTTATTGATTCTCTACATAAGGAGTCCGCATCCAACAAGATGCGGACTTTTTGTCTTATATGGAAAATAGGGTTTCCCCTATATAGTTTTGGGGAAAATCCTTGCTTTAGTTTCAAAAGGAATGTGTATCTTTGCATCGTGAACATTAAAATGTAACGATTATGAAGAAGATTTTGGTAATATCTGTTAGTGCGCTTTTGCTGTTGAGCAGCTGTGGCAGTTACACGGGTGTGGGTGCTTATACTGGTGGAAGTTTCGGATCGATTATCGGCTCTGCTATCGGTGGTATTGCTGGCGGACATCGTGGCAGTAATATCGGTACTCTGATAGGTATGGCTGGTGGCGCTGCCGTTGGTGCAGCCGTAGGGGCTGCAGCCGACAATGCGGAACGCCAACGTTACGAAGAGCATGTTGCAGCCCGGCAACAACGGGTTGCAGAACAAACTCAGTATAATCGTGATTATCAGAACGGCAGTGGCTTCGATGAAACAAATAGTGGCGACGATCGGCTTTATGGGTTTGGTGAGGATTTTAGTAGTAAGGTGTCTGAGTCTGCTGCTACATCTTCTTCCAACTTGGAAATTCGCAATCCCAGAATCGTTGATGCTAATCGCAATGGTGTGCTGACCCGTGGCGAGGAGGCCCGTCTGGTATTTGAAATCTTCAATGTCTCATCAAAGCCAGCCTATCGCGTGATGCCATCTGTAGCAGAGATTACGGGTAACAAACATATCCGTGTCTCAGAGAATGTGTTGGTTGAAAGTATAATGCCTGGTCGCGGTATAAGGTATACAGCTGTTATCAAGGCTGATGATCGTCTGAAGGATGGCAATGCAGTGTTCAAGATTGGTGTCTTTCTTGATAATAAGGAGATGATCTCGCAGACACAAGAGTTCCCAATTAAGACCAGCAAACAATAATTCGGAGATGCCACAAAAAGAACGGTTCGGAGTTGATTTACTTCGAACCGTTTTCGTTTTGTTTCATCTGTTCGCGCATAATCTGCCAGATAGGCCTTTCCATCGGTCCATCGTTAGTTCCCAAATCCAACTCAGGCAGATCGATTTCATCCTCAGGCTTAAAGGGGATAGGGGTGAACTGCATGCGCTCAACAATAACAGGGGCTATGCCTTGTGACAGAATCCCCAATTCCTTGGCAGCACGTACAGACAGATCCACCACTCTGCCTCTGACATAAGGTCCTCGGTCTGTAACAGTCACGATAACACTGAGGCCATTGGCGGGGTTCGTCACTCTGACAAGAGTGCCGAAAGGGTAAGTCCTATGTGCACAAGTCAGGGCATCATGGTGCAATCGTCCGCCATCGGCGGTCTTGCGTCCAGTCCAACTTTTTGAATAATATGAAGCTTCACCCCTCTCGGTCTGTGCGAGAGCGGTAAAGCTTAATGTTGTTGCGATAAATACGATATATAATCTATGTATCATACAATGCCTTGCGCCATCATGGCATTGGCAACTTTCATGAAGCCAGCGACATTGGCACCTTTCACGTAGTTGATATAACCAGCTTCCTTGCCGTACTTCACGCATTGTCCGTGAATGTTCGACATAATCTGGTGCAGACGTTCATCGACCTCCTTACTGCTCCAAGAGAGTCGCATAGAGTTCTGGGTCATTTCCAGTCCTGATGTTGCCACACCGCCAGCATTGACAGCCTTTCCAGGAGCAAAGAGCTGTTTGGCGGCAATGAACTTGTTTACAGCCTCTGCCGTACAACCCATATTCGACACCTCAGCCACGCAGAGTGGTTTGTTGGCGAGGATGGCATCTGCATCGGCACCGTTCAGTTCGTTCTGTGTAGCACAAGGGAGATAGATGTCTGCCTTCTGCTCCCAAGGTTTCTTTCCAGGGAAGAAGGTGGCACCATCGAACTCCTCTTCGTATGGCTGGCATACATCGTTACCGCTGGCACGAAGCTCAAGCATATATTCGATTTTCTCTGCATCGAGGCCTGCTGGATCGTAGATGTAACCGTCTGGTCCGCTGATAGTGATTACCTTGGCACCGAGCTCAGTCGCTTTCTTGGCTGCGCCCCAAGCTACATTGCCGAACCCGCTGAGGGCTATAGTTTTACCCTTAATGTCGAGTCCATGCTCTTCGAGCATCTGATGTACGAAGTAGAGCGCACCATATCCAGTAGCCTCAGGACGCAGGATGGAACCTCCCCATTCCATACCCTTACCGGTGAGCACACCTTGGAACTGATGGGTCAGTTTCTTGTATTGTCCGAAGAGGTAGCCGATTTCACGGGCACCAACACCGATGTCACCTGCAGGAACATCCTCATCTGGGCCGATATGGCGGTATAACTCTGTCATGAATGCCTGACAGAACTTCATGACCTCATTGTCGCTTTTCCCCCGAATGGAGAAGTCCGAGCCTCCCTTACCACCACCCATGGGCAGCGTAGTCAGCGCGTTCTTGAAAGTCTGCTCAAATCCGAGGAATTTCAGGATTGAGAGATTTACAGATGAGTGGAAACGCAGTCCGCCTTTATATGGGCCGATAGCACTATTAAACTGAACGCGGTAGCCGAGGTTTACTTGCACCTCTCCCTTGTCATCGACCCAGGGCACACGGAATGTCACGATACGCTCGGGCTCAACGATACGCTCGATAATCTTTGCTTTCTCAAATTCGGGATGCTGATTATACACATCCTTAATTGATTCAAGCACTTCCCTTACAGCTTGTAAGTACTCTAACTCGCCTGGATGTTTCTGCTCCAAGGCCTGCATGATTTTCTCAACTTCCATAGTGTTCAATGGTTTGTAGTTAATTACCAAAATGTTACTTATGATGGTGCAAATATAAAAAAATATTCGATACCTTCCAAGGAAAGTGCCGAATATTTTTCTGAAATAGTTACATTTTGTTAAATCTTGGATAGCGCCTGCTTGATATCGTCGAGAATATCCTCCACATCTTCAATACCTACCGAGAGTCGGATAAGGTCTGGGGCGACACCGGCTTCACGCAGTTGTTCATCGCTGAGTTGGCGATGGGTGTGAGAGGCAGGATGGAGCACACAGGTACGGGCGTCAGCCACGTGAGTCACAATATTGATCATTTGCAGCGAGTCCATCCATTTAATGGCAGTCTCGCGTGTACCTTTTAATCCAAATGCGATCACCCCACAACTGCCATTGGGGAGGTACTTCTGCCCGAGGGCATAGGCTTTGTCACTAGGCAGTCCGCAGTAGTGTACCCAGGCCACTTTCTCGTTCTCGTTCAGGAACTCTGCGATCTTCTGAGCGTTTTTGCAGTGCTGTGCCATTCTGAGGTGAAGTGTCTGCAGGCCAAGATGCAGCAGGAAGGAGTTTTGTGGTGCAGGGATGCTTCCTAAGTCGCGCATCAGCTGAGCAACGAGTTTCGTGGTGTACCCCATCTTGCCAAATGCTTTCACATAGGTTAGTCCGTGATAACTTTCATCGGGCGTGCAGAGCCCTGGGAATTTCTCTGCATTTGCGAGCCAGTCGAAGTTTCCACTGTCTACAACGACGCCACCGACCTGAGTGGCCATACCGTCCATATATTTAGTGGTGGAGTGGGTTACAATATCGGCTCCCCACTCAAAGGGACGACAATTGATAGGTGTCGCAAAGGTATTGTCCACAATCAGGGGCACCCCATTCTTATGTGCTATTTTGGCAAACTTCTCAATGTCGAGCACAGCGCAGCCTGGGTTCGAGATGGTTTCACCAAAAAGTGCCTTCGTGTTCGGACGGAAAGCGGCTTGAATCTCCTCTTCGCTGGCATCTTGAGATATGAATGTACTCTCAATACCCAACTTCTTCAGAGTCACGCCAAAGAGATTATAAGTTCCGCCATAGATTTCATTCGAGGTTACGAAATGGTCGCCAGCTTGACAGATGTTGAAAATGGCGTAGAAGTTGGCGGCCTGTCCAGAAGAGGTCAGCACAGCCCCCACACCGCCTTCCAATGCAGCAATTTTTGCAGCCACAGCGTCGTTTGTGGGATTCTGCAGACGGGTATAGAAATAACCCTCTTTCTCTAAATCAAACAACTTTGCCATCTCATCAGAGTCGTCATACTTAAAAGTTGTCGACTGGATGATGGGCAATTCTATCGGTTCTCCGTTTTTGGCTTTGTAGCCAGCCTGTACGCAAAGCGTACCACGTCTTAGTTTCTTGTCCATTTATGAATAGGTTTAAGTATTTTGCGTGCAAAATTACTAAAAAATATGTATTAAGCATGAAGATTTATGAATTATTTTGTATCTTTGTGCCGAATAACTTAGTATCAACCAACAACAACTGAATGATGATAATGAAAATTAAAAGTCTGTTTGTGTTGCTTTTTATTGCCACAGTGGCAAAGGCACAAGATTTTCAATTGACGTCTGATGGTTACTTTAACGCAGAAGGTGTCGATGTGATGGCGTTTAGTGATTTTTATCCAGAGGGGCATCAAGGTGGTGTTTGTGTGATTATGAACGGGCGCCGTGTGGCCACTAATGGAGATATCCGTCTCGATGCTACGCCAGGCCAGTGGCAGGCTGTCCCTAAGCAATTGCAGCGTAAAGTGGAGGGCAACAGCATCGTTACCACGTTGTGTTATCCTGATTCTTCACGCCATGAGACGGGGTTTAATCCGATGTTCTATCCTGACTATCAGTTCACCTATACTGTAAAGACAGAGAGCCAAGGGAGCAGTATTTTGGTAACCGTCGACCTCGACAAGCCTGTTCCCGATTTCCTTTTAGGCCGTGTGGGCTTTAATTTGGAGTTCTTCCCAGGGTGGCTATTTGGCAAGCCATGGGTGATGGATGATCAGACGGGCATCTATCCCCAGCAGCCCAATGCCCCACTCGTGGTGCAGTCGTCGAATATGGAGCATCGTGGAGATTATTATGCTGGCAAAGGTCAGCGTGCCGATCTCAAGCAGATGGCAGGTGAGGGCTACAGCCCCTATACGGCTGATGGGATTATAGCCAAGCCTTATGCTGTGGGGCGTTGCTTTGTGTCTCGTCCAGATGACCCTTATTCCAAGCTGACAATTGAGTCACTCACAGGCGATCTGAAACTCTATGATGGACGTATGAATCATAATAATGGCTGGTTTGTCTTGCGCAGTGAGATTGCGAAAGGTGCTACCAAAGGGGCTGTGAAGTGGCTGATTACGCCAACTGTAGTTAAGGGTTGGCGCTATCCTGCTGTGATACAGACCTCCCAGGTGGGCTACCATCCCCAGCAGCCTAAGCGTGCCATTATCGAGACTGATGCCAGACAGCAGTCACAAGGTGTACAGGCTGAGTTGGTTAAGGTCGATGCCAATGGCGAGAAGGTTGTTTCCACCTTACAGCCTCAAGAGTGGGGCAAGTTCCTCCGTTACCATTACCTTATAGCTGATTTCTCTTCAGTTACAGAGCCCGGTCTTTACCAGATTCGCTATGGCGATGCTTGTTCTTCGATATTCCGTATAGCCAACGATATCTATGATCGGGGTGTTTGGCAGCCAGTGCTCGAATATTTTCTGCCTGTACAGATGTGCCACATGCGAGTAGCAGAGAAATATCGTATTTGGCATGATGCCTGTCACATGGATGATGCTCGTATGGCTCGCGCTGGTAACCTCTTCGATGGTTATGCTCAGAAGCCTGGTCTCTCAAAATATGCCGAGGGCGATGTTGTTCCTGGTGTCAATGTCGGAGGATGGCATGATGCTGGTGATTTTGACCTGCGCATCGAGTCGCAGATTGGCGAGTCGTATATCCTTTCTTTGGCCTATGAGGCATTCCACCCAGAGATCGATGTTACGGCAATTAATCAGCAGAAACATACCGTAGAAATCCATGAGCCTGATGGGCGTAATGACCTGTTGCAACAGGTAGAGAATGGTGCCCTCACCGTTGTTCGTTCTTATCAGGCTTTGGGGCGCCTCTATCGTGGTATCATCTGTAACACAGTACGCCAGTATGTGCTGTTGGGTGATGCTTCTGCAATGACAGACGGAAAAATTGGCAATGCCGACGATCGTTGGATCTTCACTGAAGATAACCCCATGCGTGCTCTTTCTACGGTGGCTCAGTTGGCAGGCACCTCTCGCGTGCTAAAAGGTTTCAACGATGAACTCAGTCGTGAGTGCCTTGAGATTGCTCGTGATGTCTATGAGCAGACCGAGGCTACAGGATGGCTCGAGGCAATCAAGATTCAGGCAGCAGTCGAACTCTATCTCACTACAGGTGAGGCAAAGTATCTCGATTTTGTGCTCGCTCATCAGGAGATGATTATTAAAGGAATCGGGCGAACGGGTTGGTTCACAGCCCGTCTGGCAAAAATGCTCAGCAGTAAGAAGGATAAACGCTCGCGCCAGTTTGTGGCCGCCTTCCGTGAGGCTTTGCAAGGCTATAAGGTCCAACTCGACAAGCAGTCGGCAGAGACACCTTATGGTGTACCATACCGACCGAGCATCTGGGGCGCAGGTTGGGATATCCAGCGTTTTGGCTTCGAGTATTATTTCCTCACTGCAGCCTATCCAGATATCTTCCCGGCAACAACTGTGTACGATGCGCTCAACTTCGTTCTGGGTTGTCACCCTGGAAGCAACAACGCTTCTTTCGCCTCAGGCGTAGGTGCCAAGTCGGCTACCGTTGCCTATGGCTTGAATCGTGCTGACTGGTCGTATATCCCGGGAGGAGTGGTATCAGGTACGGCCCTTATCCGTCCTGACTTCCCAGAACTTCTGGAGTTCCCATTCCTGTGGCAGCAGGTGGAGTACGTGCTTGGAGGAGGTTCGTCGCACTATATGTTCCTCGTCCTTGCAGCTCAGCAACTCTTGAAGCAATAGATAATTTATCGGAAACATACATGACGTTGGGCAACTGTACATGTGCTAAAGTTTTTTATGAAATAATCGGTATTGAGGGGTAGGGAAATCAGACCCTTGATTGTCTTATAAGTAAAAAGACAATAAAAATAATGCCGAAGAAAGAAGCGATAATAGCGGAACTCTACCGTCTGCACTACGAAGAGCTGCACAGAAGGGCGTGCATCCTGCTCCATGATGAGGAGGATGCACGTGACGCTGTCGGCGATGTGATGGCCAGACTGATGACTACAGACCTCTTGCCTGATGGCGATAGACTGAGAGCCTATGCTATGAGTAGTGTGCGCTTCGAATGCCTGAACCGTCTGAAGCGGATGAAGTTGCAGGAACGTATGCGACGGGCTCTGCCATTCGATGTCCCTGCCGACGAGGATGCTCATGAAGATGAGGAAATGCTGTATCTGGAATATCAGCAGTTCATCAAGACTGGGCTGACGGAGCAGACGCGTCGTGTGTTCCAGTTGCATTACGGCTCTCAGCGACTGAAGTATCGCGAGATAGCCGAGCAACTGGGTATCAGTGAGGCAGCCGTCTATAAGCATCTTTCGCAGGCTATCGTTAAACTCAAAAACCGATTCAGCAAATGAACACCAACGAGAAATTACTGCGGCTCTTGGAGATGCAGGAGCATCCAGAGCGCTACACTGACGATGAGTTGCGCCAGCTGATGGCTGACGAGGAGTATCGCCAGCTGTACGAACAGATGGTACGGGCGACAGATGCCATGTATGCAGAGAAGCATCAGGCGAATAATGGGGATAGATCATGGAAATCTGCTCTGAATCACGGATCTGTGATTTCCAAGATTGCAGCTATGTTCATCGGTCTGCTGATGCTTTCGGGCATCGCATACGCTGCTGTGCAGATGGTGCGACAGACACAGCAGCAGGTTCAGACAGAGACAACTACTTCGGTAGCTGGCAGTAGTCAATCAGCACTTGACACTCGTATTGACGAGGATGGCTCGGCACAGAATAAGCCCCTTCTCTATGAAGATGCAGAACTGGCAACGATCCTTAGCGATATAGCAACTTTTCATCAGTTGGAGCCTGTCTATAAGAATGAGGAATGCAAGCATATCCGCCTCTACTTTACATGGGATAGACGGTCAAGTATAGATGATATCATCAATACGTTCAATAAATTCGAACGCATCCATATCACTCGCGACAACAAGAAACTGATTGTAGAATAACACAAACCATCGACTTTATGAAAAAGCATATATTCACAGCATTGCTCTGTGCACTTTCATTATGTGCCCAGGCACAGAGGATAAGCCGACAGTATCAGAACGAGTCGCTCTCGAAAGTGCTCGAAGACTTGAACGCAGTTACCAGCGACTATACCATCTATTTCATCTACGACGAATTGGAAGATTTCACCGTTACCAGCAGTTTCAGCAATCTGCCTATCAAAGAGGTAATCCGTGAGGTTATTGGCTTCTATCCGATGAAAGTGACCTACGATGGCAACCGCATTTTCATTGAGTGTACCCAAAAGGAGGATGCGAAGGTAATCGGACGTGTGGTCGATGAGAGCGGTAATCCCATAGAATTCGCCAATATCTCATTGCATGGCGCAGCAGATCCTAATAGCAGTGATAGAAATTCCACATACATCAATGGCGGTGTCAGCAATGAGAATGGCGACTTCGTGATTCCTTGCAGTGAGAAGAGGATCATGCTGAAGGTGACCTATGTGGGCTATAAGACGGTGACTCGCCATGTCAGTGTCGGTAACATCGGTACCATTACCCTCCTGCCAGAGACCTATATGGTGAAAGGTGTAGAGGTCAAAGGAGAGATTCCACAATATAAGGCGGTCCAAGGCGGAATGACGGTTGACGTTCAGCATTCTATCCTACATGATGTAGGAACTGCCGACGATCTGCTATCGATGATTCCGATGATTCAGGGTAGCAACGGTAAATTCGAGGTGCTGGCCAAAGGCGAGCCAGAGATCTATATCAATAATAAAAAGGTACGCGACCCCAGCGAACTGAAACAACTGAAATCGGTGGATATCAAGAGTGTCCGCAAGGCGACGGACTGAGTCTGATGGTGACCAGCGATACATGGAAGAACAACAAGTGGAACAACTATGACGATCTGACCTTGAAATATCGCACTGGCGGACTGGAGGTCTTTGCCAACGTGGCCCTCGACAACGGGCATTACAGTAATGATCAAGACCTTGTGCAGGAGTTGCATATCAAGAAAGACTTTTTCGATGTCCATGCGGATTTACCCGTAAGGAGTAGCTGGACAGAACTGCAGTACAAGGGTGGCCTGAGTTACGATTTCAATACCGACCATTCTCTTGGACTGAGCTTCTCATCGCAGAAGATATTCTATAATAATTTCAAGTCAGACATGACGCAGAACTATCTCAAGAATGGCGCCTTCTACGGGGATGTCCTTTTGAAGACAGATATCGACGAACTCGACAAACCTGTATGGGAACTGAATACATATTATGTGGGGAAGGTAGGAAAACTGGATATCGACTTAAACGCGACGATGTTGCAACGCAAGACGGAGAGCCATCTCAACCAGCAGGAGTATAGTCAAGAACTTGGTGATCGCACCATCACGACCCTCAACCATGAAGACCGCAAGATGATGGCGGGCAAGCTGGTGCTGTCTTATCCTGTTTGGAAAGGTGTTCTGAGTGGTGGAACTGAGGCAACGAGTACGAAGAGCTATGGGCGCAATTTCAATGAAGAAGGCATCATACCTGAGACCGAAAACGAGATGAAGGAAAAGAACATAGCTGGTTTTGCTGAATACGAGCTCCAGTTAGGGCAGTGGCGCCTGAATGCTGGCCTCCGCTTTGAGCATGTAAAAACAGATTACTACTCGTTTGGAGAATGGCAGCAAGAGCCCAGCCGCACCTATAACGACTGGTTCCCCAACCTGTCAGCTGCATGGCAGAAGGACAAATGGGGTGCCCAGTTGAGCTATAGCAAGCGTATCACTCGTCCGCCCTACCGTATGTTGGAATCCATGATTGTCTATGACAGCCGTATGTTTTATGAGGGTGGTAATCCGTTGTTACGCCCGTCGGTGCGCCAAAGCATCGACCTTAATCTCACCTACTCGTGGCTGACGTTCGTAGCAGGCTTTACGCGTGAGAACGACCTGTTTACCCACATTGGCAGAGTGTATGACGAAGAAAAGGAGATTGCCATCTTCCAACCCATGAATTTCGATCATCAGGATCGTGTCTATGCCACCCTCGTCGCCTCGCCAAAGCTTGGCTTCTGGCAACCCACAGCTACGCTGCACTACTATCAGCAGATGTTCGATGCCGAAGCGTATGGCGCACCAAAGAAACTGAACAAGCCCGAATTCTCCTTCGATCTCAAGAGCTGGTTTGTCATCAGCTCAACGATGAAGGCATTGTTGCAGATTGGTTATACAGGCAGCAACCATTGGGCATTCATGTATCGTGGCGACAGTTTTGCGGTGAATGCCCGCCTGCAGAAGTCATTCTTCAATGAACGGCTTTCGTGTACGCTCTATGCCAATGACATCTTCCGCACCGCCAAGACCAAGATGACTACTTACTATGCCATCGGCCTGACAGACCAAGACGTATATACTTATACGCAGTGTGTAGGGCTGACCCTGAGCTACAATTTCAACGCATCGCGTTCGAAGTATAAGGGCTCTGGTGCTGGAAACGACGAGAGAAACAGACTGTAATGAAAATCCCCGACTCCTTATTGAGATCGGGGATTTCCAATTTTAAAAGTTGAATGCGAAGTCTTCCAGAATGCAGAGCGACTTTTCCTTCGTCTCAGAGGCGAAGGTGAAGTAGATAGCGTGCTTGCCTGTTAGTTTCGCAAGAGCAGGGATGGCGGCTGTGAGTTCTGTGGAAGTCTGTGGCATATCGGCTTTCAGTTCGATGGTGCCCAGAACCTTGCCACCCTGCGATGTCCAAGGACGGTCTGCCAAGATGGTAATTGTGCCGTCTACCCCCTCAGGGATAAGGCGTAGCAACAGCTGAACGTCTTCCTTTCCATAGGTCTTCGTCAAGTTGAAGTACTTGTAGCCGACGATAGAGCCATCGGTATTGTTGACGACGCGATTTGTATTGTTCTTCAGATCGTAGGGCTCATCGAAGTTTGTCTCCGTGCCGTAGGAAGTCTCGACATAAGAGCCATAATATACGGTACCAGGCCACTTGTGCTCAGCCACTTTCGGACCAGTAATCCAGCAGGCGAGACCAGCAGAGTGACGCTCCAGAGGATCGAGACCGTCAATGGCAAAACCTTCAGAATTGTATTCACCTTCAGAAATCTCGACCTTTCCACCTGCACCTTCTACGACCTTTACGTTGATAGGAGCAACCATAGCTTGACGGGCATATTCGTCAGTACCTGCCTGACGATGATAGAAGACATACCATTGGCCGTTGATCTCACAGATGCTTCCATGCGTGTTGCCACTGACTACACCCGAGGCGATGGTGTCGCCCACTTCGTTAATCTCGCGTCCACGTCCGTCAATGATAGTACCACCATACGTCCAAGGACCAAGTGGGTTGTCGCTATATGCATAGGCGAGGGTATAGTTGGTGTCAGGAAGTCCGAATTCGCCATCTTCTGTCCAACGGCTGTAAATAAACACATACTTATCTTTGATCTTACGGAGAGATGAGGCCTCGAAGAAACGGAACTTGCCTGGCTCATTGCGCCCCGATACCATACCGTCTACAATCTTTGTGCCAGGTTTTACGGTGCACATCGTAGTAGGGTCGATTTCGGCTGCATAGGAGTGCTCGAAGCCCCAGTAGCCATACACGCGTCCATCGTCATCGACAAAGACGGCAGGGTCGAAGCCATAGATGCCATCCACCTTGTTGGGATCGTCTGCGTTCCAGTTGCATACTTCGAAAGGACCGTTGGGACGATCACTCTTGGCTATCAAGCTGTTACGGCCACCCGTCTGGTCGTTAGGGAAGAGGTAATATGTCTTCTTCCCTGTGCTGTCGGTCACTAGCGTAACATCAGGCGCAAAGAGTACATCGGCGGTACCTGCAGAGTCGAAGGGCTCGCCCTTGGCATTTTTGTCGACAACGAGAATCACACCGTCGTAACGCCATTGGCTCAGATCCTCTATGGGAGCAGACCATACCACTTGGTCGCGCCCACAATACATTGTCTTGAGATTGTCGTGCGAACCATAGATATATACGCGCTGCTTACCAGGATTATCTGGATCCTCAAAAACGTAGGGCTCGCCATCGGGGATATGCTCCCACAAGGGAAGATAGGGGTTTCCGACTGTCGTCAGTGTGGTGCTGACGGTTTCCTGCTTGCTGGCGCACGAGAAGGCCAGCATGGCGCAGCATGCAGCTGCGATGGTCATACTTAAAGTCTTGGTTTTCATACTGACAGGGTTTGTTATTTTGCGTACAAAGATACAAAAAGTATCCGAAATATGCGATTAACTTCGAAAAAAGTTGTATCTTTGCGCTCAATATGATGGAAGAAGCAGTAAAAATACCCCAGGAGTGGAATAAATTCTATCTGAAGGATGTGTCGTTTGTCAATCTGATGACGCGCCGCATCTTCAATGTGCTAATTGTGGCTAATCCTTACGATGCATTCATGCTCGAGGATGATGGTCGTGTCGACGAGAAGATCTTCGATGAATATATGGAGTTGGGTATGCGTTATCCGCCTACGTTCACCCAGGTGTCGACTACCGATGAGGCCAATGAGGTGCTCAAGACTACCGACATCGATCTGGTCATCTGTATGCCAGGTAATGCCGACAACGACGCTTTCACAGTGGCGCGTGAGGTCAAGGCAGCCCATCCAGGTATCCCCTGCGTGGTGCTTACTCCCTTCTCGCATGGTATTACCAAGCGTATTGAGAACGAGGATATGTCTGTGTTCGACTATGTCTTCTGCTGGCTGGGTAACACCAACTTGATTATGTCGATTATCAAGTTGCTCGAGGATAAGATGAACATCGAGCATGATATCAAAGAGGCTGGAGTGCAGATGATTTTGCTTGTCGAGGATAATATCCGTTTCTACTCATCAGTACTGCCAAACCTCTATAATTATATTCTCGCCCAGTCGAAGCGATTCTCTACAGAGGCACTCAACCCTCACTCGGCAGCGCAGCGCAAGCGTGGGCGCCCAAAGGTTGTGCTGGCCACCAACTATGAGGAGGCGATGCAGATCTACGAGAAGTATCACGAGAATACGCTGGGCGTGATTTCTGATACCCGCTTTCCCATGAAGATCGTTCCCGGGCGACTGTCGCATGTGGAGGAAGGCGACCCGGAAGCAGGGCTGAAGCTGCTCCGTGAGATTCGTCGGCGCGACGAGTATGTGCCTTTGATTCTCGATTCTTCCGAGACCATCAATCGTGCGAAGGCTGAGGCTGAAGGGTTCCACTTCATCGATAAGAACTCGACGAAACTCAATGTAGACCTGCATCACCTCATAGAGGAGCACATGGGTTTTGGCGATTTCATATTCCGTGACCCCGTGACAAAACAAGAGGTATTCCGTGTATCGAATCTGAAAGAGTTGCAGGACAATATCTTTAAGATTCCACGCGAATCGATGTTGTATCACGTGTCGCGCAACCACATGAGCCGTTGGCTGTGTGCCCGTGCAATTTTCCCTGTCAGTGCTTTCCTGAAGCACGTCACGTGGCATAAACTTCAGGATGTTGATGCCCATCGTCAGATTATCTTCGATGCGATTGTACAATACCGTCGGATGAAGAATATTGGCGTGGTGGCAGTCTTCGACCGTATGAAGTTCGATGCTTACAGCCACTTTGCTCGTATCGGTGAAGGCTCATTAGGAGGCAAGGGTCGTGGCCTCGCTTTCCTCGACAATATCATCAAGCGGCATCCAGAACTCAACCAGTATGAGCATGCACAGGTCACCATTCCTAAGACCGTCGTGCTTTGTACTGATTTCTTCGACGAGTTTATGGAGAAAAATAATCTCTATCCTATCGCACTGAGTGATGCGCCTGATGAAGAGATCCTGAAGCACTTTATGCGGGCTCAGTTGCCCGACTCGTTGATAGCCGACTTCTTTACTTTCTTCGATGCTGTGAAGTCGCCTATTGCCGTGCGTTCTTCTTCACTGCTTGAGGATTCGCATTACCAGCCCTTTGCTGGTATCTATTCTACCTATATGATACCTTATCTTGACGATAAGTACGAGATGCTGCGCATGCTGGCCTGTGCCATCAAGGCTGTCTATGCCTCAGTCTACTACCGTGACTCAAAGGCTTATATGACGGCAACCTCGAATGTCATTGATCAAGAGAAGATGGCGGTGATCTTACAGGAGGTTGTGGGCAAGCGCTATGGTGATCTCTATTATCCTAATTTCTCAGGTGTGCTTCGCTCACTCAACTATTACCCCATCGGCGAGGAGACGGCAGAGGAGGGTATAGCCTCACTGGCCTTGGGTCTTGGTAAGTACATCGTTGATGGAGGTCAGACACTCCGTGTCTCTCCCTATCATCCCACCCAAGTGCTACAGATGTCTGAGATGGAAACAGCTCTCAGTGAGACTCAGACGCGCTTCTATGCCCTGGATATGGCTCATGTGGGTGATGATTTCAAGGTCGATGATGGTTTCAACATCAAAAAAGTGCGTGTGAAACAGGCAGCAGAAGACGGTGCCCTTACCTACATTGCCTCTACATACGATCCCGTAGACCAGATTATCCGTGATGGTATCTATGAGGGCGGACGTAAGGTCATTTCTTTTACAGGTGTTCTACAGCATGGGGTGTTCCCTCTGCCAGAGATTCTTCAGATGGTACAGCGATTGGGCTCCGATGAGATGAAACGACCTGTGGAGATCGAGTTCGCCTGCAATCTCAATGACGATCGTACGGGTGAGTTCTTCCTGTTGCAGATACGCCCGATAGTCGATTCCAAACAGGTACTCAATGAAGATCTGGAAGAGATTCCTGGCGAGAAGTGCCTGCTTCGCTCTTCCAACTCGCTTGGCCATGGTATATCGGAGGATGTCTGCGACGTGGTATATGTAAAGGCAGGTGATGATTTTACGGCTGTCAATAATCCGATGATTGCAGACGAGATCGAACAGATCAATCGTAAGTTCCTGGCAGAGGAGAAGAATTATGTACTGATAGGTCCAGGTCGCTGGGGCTCCAGTGACTATTGGCTGGGTATACCCGTGAAGTGGCCTCATATCTCTGCTGCACGTGTCATTGTCGAGACTGGTTTGAAGAACTACCATGTGGATCCGTCGCAGGGCACACACTTCTTCCAGAACCTGACGAGCTTCGGAGTGGGCTATTTTACCATCAATACCTATACGGGTGACGGGGTGCTCTGCCAGGATGTGCTCGACCAAATGCCAGCCGTGGAGGAGACAGCGTATGTACGCCATGTTCGTTTCGAGCGTCCTCTGAAGATCATGATGGACGGCAAGAAGCAGTTGGGGGTTGTATTGCTGCCTGAGAGTGAATTTTAAGTCTTATTCATATTTCAAGGTGCAAAAAAGGTGTTTTTTTTTGTATATTGACAAAAAATGTATATCTTTGCAGCAAAATAAAGCATATTTAAGTGGAAAAGACTGAATTTACACTACTCAATAAGATTCAATACCCAGAGGATTTACGAAAATTGTCAGTGGACGATCTCCCTCAGGTATGTAAGGAACTGCGCGAGGATATTGTGGAGGAAGTAGCCGTGAACCCTGGTCATCTGGCTTCCAGTCTTGGCGTGGTAGAAATAACTGTAGCCTTACATTACGTTTATAATACCCCAGAAGACAGAATAGTATGGGACGTGGGCCATCAGGCTTATGGTCATAAGATATTGACTGGCCGTAAAGAGCGGTTCTGCACCAATCGTAAGTTGGGCGGCATCAAGCCTTTCCCTTCGCCCACAGAGAGTGAGTACGATACCTTTGCATGTGGGCATGCCAGCAATTCTGTGTCTGCAGCCTTAGGAATGGCTGTCGCAGCCAAGTTGGAGGGTAAGTCCGATCGTCATGTCGTGGCTGTCATCGGTGATGGCGCCTTGAGTGGCGGATTGGCTTTCGAGGGATTGAATAACGTATCGTCATCGCCTAACGATCTGCTGATTATCCTCAACGATAATAACATGTCGATCGACCGTTCTGTAGGTGGTATGAAGCAGTATCTGCTGAACTTGAGCACTAATGAGACCTATAATGCGCTTCGCTTCAAGGCTTCACGCTGGATGCACAATAAGGGCATACTTAACGAAGACCGTCGCAAAGGCATTATCCGACTGTCGAATGCGGTGAAGAGTGCCATCTCTCATCAGCAGAACATCTTTGAGGGTATGAACATCCGTTATTTTGGCCCGTTCGACGGCCATAACGTGAAAGAGCTGGTGCGCATACTCCGTCAGATGAAGGATATGAAGGGGCCAAAGCTGTTACACCTTCACACTCAGAAGGGACATGGCTATGCGCCTGCAGAGAAAGATGTGACGACTTGGCACGCTCCAGGAAAGTTCAATCCTGACACTGGAGAGCGACTCGTTGACAATGATCCCAATAAACCACAGAAGTATCAGGATGTGTTTGGCCATACACTGTTGGAACTGGCCAGACAAAACGATAAGATCGTTGGCGTTACGCCAGCCATGCCTTCAGGCTGTTCGATGAACATCATGATGAAGGAGATGCCTGAACGTACTTTCGATGTGGGTATTGCCGAAGGCCATGCTGTGACGTTCTCGGGCGGTATGGCTAAGGATGGGCTGCTGCCGTTCTGTAATATTTACAGTGCTTTCGCCCAGCGTTCGTTCGATAATATCATCCATGATGTGGCTTTACTGAACTTGAACGTGGTGCTTTGTTTCGATCGTGCGGGGCTGGTAGGTGAAGATGGTGCCACACATCATGGCGCTTTCGATCTCGCCGCACTTCGCCCTATTCCTAACCTGACCATCTCTTCGCCGATGGACGAGCATGAGTTGCGCAGGTTGATGTACACGGCGCAGTTGCCTGACATGGGACCGTTTGTGATTCGTTATCCCAGGGGTGGTGGCGTGCTTCAGGACTGGCGTTGTCCGTTTGAGAAGATTGAAGTGGGTACAGGCCGTAAACTCTGTGACGGGAGTGACGTGGCAGTGCTGAGCATTGGCCCGATAGGAAACAGTGTGACGGCGGCCATTGCCCAGCTGAGCTGTGAGGATGGAGCACCAAGTGTGGCTCATTACGACATGCGATTCCTGAAACCTATCGACGAGAAGATTCTCGAAGAGGTGGGCAAGAAGTTTACACGCATCATAACTGTTGAGAATGGCGCGATTAGGGGTGGACTGGGTTCTGCTGTGCTGGAATGGATGAATGATCATGGCTTCCAGCCACGTGTGAAACGACTCGGACTGCCAGACAATTTCGTGGAACATGGTACCGTAGCCGAGTTGCATAAGATTGTAGGCCTCGATCCTGATAGTATCATTAAAGCCATTAAGGAGATATGAAAATTGTCATAGCCGGTGCAGGTGCCGTGGGTACACATCTGTCAAAACTATTATCGGGCGAGCACCAGAACTGTGTGCTGATCGATGATGATGATGAGCGCTTGAGCACTTTGTCGGAATATGACGTGATGACTTATAATGCCTCGCCTACAAGCATCAAAGCCCTGAAGGAGTCAGGAGCTGATAAGGCCGACCTTTTCGTTGGCGTAACTCCTGAGGAGAGTACCAACCTGAACGCCTGCATCTTGGCTCATGCCCTTGGCGCCAAGAAGACGGTGGCACGTATCGATAACTATGAGTATCTGTCTAACGAAAATCAGATTTTCTTCAAGAATCTGGGTGTCGACTCCATGATCTATCCTGAAGTGCTGGCGGCTATTGACATCACTAATGGTTTGAAGTTGTCGTGGGTACGACAGCGCTGGGATGTGCATAATGGGGCACTGATACTGCTTGGTGTCAAACTGCGCGACTCGGCAGAAATCCTCAATCGCCCGCTTCGTGAACTCTGTGGACCTGAAGATCCCTATCATATCGTAGCCATCAAGCGTGATGATGATACCATCATCCCCAGTGGTATGGATGAGTTGCGGACTAACGACCTGGCTTACTTCATGACCACCAAGGAGTATATTCCTTATATCCGCAAGATTGTGGGTAAGGAGCATTATACGGACGTGAAGAATGTGATTATCATGGGTGGTGGAAAGACGGCAGTACGTGCTGCCTTATCCATTCCCAGTTACATGAATGTGAAAATCATTGAGAAAAGCAGTCAGCGCTGCGAGAAACTGAATGAACTGCTCGAAAAAGAAGAGGCGATGGTCATTCATGGCGACGGGCGCGACTTGGGACTGCTTGAAGAGGAAGGCATCAAGAACACTCAGGCCTTCGTGGCACTGACGGGCAATGCAGAAACCAATATCCTGGCTTGTATGACTGCCAAGAAACTGGGCGTGAGAAAGACCATTGCAATGGTTGAGAACCTTGACTATGTCAGCATGGCTGAGAGTCTGGATATCGGCACCATTATCAACAAGAAGACCATTGCAGCCAGTCACATCTTCCAGATGATGCTTGAGGCTGATGTCGACAACCTGCGTTCACTGATGCTGGTTGATGCCGACGTGGCAGAGTTCACAGCTGCAGAGGACTCTAAGGTGACTAAGAAACCTGTGAAAGATCTGCGGCTGCCTTTCGGAACAACCATTGGCGGACTGGTTCGCAATGGAGTCGGCATGCTTGTCAATGGTAATTCTCAGATTCAGGCTGGCGATTCAGTGATGGTCTTCTGTCATGAACAGAAACTGAACAATTTAGAGAAATACTTCAAAAAGAACGCGATATGGTAAACTTCCGTATCATCAGTAAGATCCTCGGTTCGCTGTTGTTCATCGAGGCATTCTTCATGGCGTGGTGTGTGGTCATAGCCTTCTCCTATCATGAAGACGACCAGATGGCGTTCCTGATGTCGATGCTGGTTACTTTCGGAAGTGGATTCCTCTTTTTCCTCTTAGGGAAGGATGCAGAGAATTTCCTGAATCGTCATGATGCTTTTCTTCTGGTAACAAGTGTCTGGGTGATCTTCTCGCTCTTTGGCATGTTCCCCTTCCTCATACACGGCTGTTTGCCTGATGTTACTGATGCCTTTTTTGAGTCGACATCGGGCTTTACCACTACGGGGGCCACTGTCTTTGCTGATGTGGAGTGCCTGCCCCATGGCATCCTTTTCTGGCGCTCGCTGATGCAGTGGGTAGGAGCCTTGGGAATCGTCTTCTTCACCATTGCCATTCTCCCGTCATTGGTAGGTGGAAGCGTCAAGGTGTTCGCTGCTGAGGCTACAGGTCCCATCAAGGCGAAGATGCATCCGAGACTGACGACAACCGCTAAATGGATCTGGTCGATCTATCTGGTATTGACCATAGGTTGCGGACTGGCTTACTGGTTGGCAGGTATGGATTGGTTTGAGGCTACTAACTATTCGATGACGACGACTGCCACGGGTGGATTCTCTATCCATAACGAAGGCACGATTCATTATCAGTCGCCAGCTATTGATTATATCAGCATCATCTTCCAGTTCCTGGCCGGTGTCAACTTCACCTTGCTTTACGTGAGCATCTTCAAGTACAAGGTTGGAGCCATGTTCAAGAATTCTGAGTTCAGGCTATACCTCAGTGTGGTGTTTATCGCCACTCTGTGGATTATGTATATGCTGATAACGACATTGGGCTACGATGTCGAGCCTGCCTTCCGGCATGCTTTGTATCAGGTGGTGGCCTTTATCACGACCACGGGAACGTTCAGCGACGATGTGGCACGGTGGCCTCATATCACGTGGATCATTCTGGGGGTGGTGATGTATCTGGGAGCTTGCGCAGGTAGTACCAGCGGCGGTTTTAAGTGTATCCGTGGCGTGATGCTGCTGAAGGTGATACAAAACAATTTCAGACAGGCTCTGCACCCTAATGCCGTGTTGCCTGTGAAGGTGAACGGACAGAATGTGCCGAGAAACCGTCTGATCTCGCTGATGGCCTTCTTCACGATGACCATCCTCATGATTGCTGTGACGACTTCTGTTATGCTCGTGTCAGGCATCGACACCACCAATTCCTTCGTCATCGCGCTGAGCTGTGTCAGTAATGTAGGACCATCATTGGAGAACGAGGTTGGTCATGTCATGTCGTGGGGGATGCTGCCCGATTATCTCAAGTGGCTGCTCTGCCTGCTGATGCTCATGGGGCGTCTTGAAATCATGACGGTGCTCGTACTGTTTACAAGAAGTTTCTGGAAAGAAAACTAACATTATATATAACTACAACAATGATTAAATTTGAACCACTGCTGAAACAGACACTCTGGGGAGGCAGTAAGATTATCCCTTTTAAGCATTTAGATGCGCAACTTGAGAATGTTGGCGAGAGTTGGGAAATCTCAGGCGTCAGCGGCAATGAAACGATTGTGGCCAATGGCCAGTACAAAGGCATGAGCCTGAACCAGCTTGTCAGAGAACTGAAGGGCAGTCTGGTGGGCGAAGAGAACTACCAGCGCTTTGGCGATGAGTTCCCACTGCTCATCAAGTTTATCGATGCCTGTCAGGATCTCTCCATCCAGGTACATCCTACTGACGAGATTGCGCATCGTCAGGGCAAAAGCCGTGGCAAGACTGAGATGTGGTACACCTTGGAGTCTGCCCCAGGAGCACAACTCTATAACGGTCTGAAGCAACAGATTACCCCTGAGCAATATAAGGAGATGGTAGCCGACGACACCATCACCGATGCACTCGCTCGCTATGAGGTCAAGGAGGGCGACGTGTTCTTCATTCCTGCAGGTCGTATTCACGCTATCGGTGCGGGGTGCTTCGTGGCTGAGATCCAGCAGACATCCGACGTGACCTATCGTATCTACGATTTCAAGCGTAAGGACAAGAACGGCAATTACCGTGAACTCCATACGCAACTGGCCTCTGAGAGCATCGATTACACCGTACTCGACAATTATCGCACAGACTATGAACCTGTCAAGAACGAGGGTACTCAAGTCGTTACGTGTCCTTATTTCACAACAGCCGTCTACGATTTGGACGAACCCATGACGCTCGATTATTCTGAGCTGGATTCATTCGTCATTCTGATAGCTGTAAAGGGTGGGGGACAGTTGATCTCGGAAGGCGAAGAGATGTCGTTCCAGATGGGCGACACGGTGCTGTTGCCAGCCACGACGAAAGAGGTCAAGGTAGAGGGGACGGTCAAGTTCCTCGAGACTTATGTCTAAAGAGAATCGAGGTAAGCTCTGACATCCTCCTGCACGCGTCTGAACTGCTCGGAGGCCATATAGCCGCTGTTCTTCTTCAGCATCACCTTGATGTCCTGCAATGAGTTCTCGTAGCACGACATCTCGTTCCTCTTCTGTGTCTTATGGGCAGAGGCATGGTATATCTCATTCTGACGCTCCTGACGCAGCAGATTGCACACCTTCGACAAGATTGGTGAGACAACCGTGTCGAACAGATGGTGCCCCTGTATATATAAATAGGTGGTCTGTGGAGTAACGCCCAGCGCCTTGATGTCATCCTTCGTTGCCAGATACTCTTCCTTGGCATCAGGGTATTGACGCTGCAGGTCGTTGATCTTCGTGCGCACCTTGCGACGCACATTGGCTATCGACGCATCGGGATTCTGCACGTTGAATCCGCCTGGGTCGGCTATGCGGTTGAAGTCTGTAATCGAGAATTTGGGGTAATTGCCATTGCGATAGACCATGATCGACCATACGAACAGGGGGAACAAAGCCTCGCTGAACTGCTGGAAATAGTCTCTGAAGTCGAATATCCGGTGATCGTTGAGCGTCACTGATACGCATACATTATGCAGCGAGGGAGCGTAGCACTGGTAGTTCTCGATGGCGTAGACGTAGGTGTGAAACACGTAAGGACTTTCAAGCACTCTGCGCGACTGGGCCGTGCGTCCCTGCATCAGATAGTCATAATCGGCATCGACACAGGCAATCATATCACGCCCCAACGGCTCTCCCTCCAGGAAGTTCATCAGGACGGATTTTTTGCCGCGCGTCAGGTTGACCTTCGACGGCAGCATCACCTCGAAGTAGCGCTTGTCGTTCTCAAACTCGCTGAGAACAGTTCGCCAGAAGTAGATGTCATCGTAACTCTCGACATAGGCCACAATCCTATGCCGCGCTTTCTTCGATGTCAGTGAATTAGCCGCCTCGAAGTAACTGCTGTTGATATTATCCTTCAGCCGCTTGCTCATAGCGTGATATCACTCACTTCTGTCACGCTGTCTACCCAACCATTCATGACAACTGCTGGGGAGTGAGTTGTCAGGATAATCTGTACATTAGGATTCAACTCGATGCAAAGGTCAATCAGGCGCTTCTGCCATTCGATATGGAGCGATACCTCAGGCTCGTCCATGAAGAGCACGTAAGGCTGATTGTCCTCCACGAGTACGGTCAGGAGAATGGCAAGCATCTGCTTCTCACCGCTGGAAAGCTGATAGGGAACCAGCGTCTCACCGATTTGAGAGAAGCGGATCTCGTTCTCCGTACGCACGATTTTCTTGCCTGTCTCTGAAAACAGGTCGTCAACGATATCCTGGAAGCGTTTCTTCTGTTCCGACAGGTGCTGGGCTGCATCCATGTTTCCCTGCTGCAACTGAGCAATGATACGGTTGCCGATGTTTACCTGGTAGTCTAGATACTTCCGCTGCAGGTGGTAGATCTGGAAATCAAGGGCAGATCTCACAGCTACGGGGCCGGCAATCTCACGGATCTTTGCAAGACTGTTCATCAGCCCCGACTCCGTCAGCTCAACCATTGGAGAGTCGAGCGAGCGGATGACGTCGTAGCGGATCCACTTGGCATCCTCTGGCACGACGTCGAGCTTTACGCCCTTGAGCATGTGGCTCGGAAACTCTCCACCAGCTGACAGTCCTTTCACCACTTTGTTCAGTATGGTGCTCTTGCCCTGGCCGTTACTGCCGCTGAGGATATTTACCTGGCGGTTCAGCTCCCAGATGATGTGTTTCTTCCCACTCCAGAGCGAGTCAATCTCTATCCGTTTGATATAATCGGCATACTTAGGCATAGTGTTGGCGTATTTTAGTTATTCCTATCTTGTCTTGAATGACGGTCGCTTATCGCCTGGCGACCAGAAGTCTAACAGTGCAACCTCGAAGATCAGGTCGCTATAGGCTGGGATAGCAGAGCTTGAACCACTGGAACCGTACCCCAGCGTGTAGGGGATATGCACGCGCCAACGGTCACCTGCGTTCATGTGCATCACAGCTGTCGTGAAACCGTCTACCAGAGCCGAACATACAAAGTCCTGGGCGTTGGCAGTCTTCCAGTCAAAGTCGCCTGAATAAGTTTCATCGAAGACCTCGCCTTCTGGATAAGTCTTCGAAGGGATCAGACGCCCACGATACATCACGCGCACCGTATCGGTATACAGCGGAGAGCCCAGTTCGGGACCCTTTTCAAGAACTTCAACGAAGATGTAGTCGCTGTTCTTTCCGGCAGTGGTAGGCGACTTCGTGAAACTCTTGTATGTGGTGAGTGCACTGTTAGCCGACCATTGGTCGATCACAGCGTCATTCCTCTGTTTCCAGTTAGCGTGTTCGTCCTCTTCCTCAGTATCCTTGCTGCAAGAAACAAGGAATAGTGAACAGTGAATAGTGAACAGTATCACCCCCACATATTCAAGCCATTTCTTACAGCCATTAATATTCATACTTTTCATTATTCACTAATCACTATTCACTATTCACTAATCACTATTCACTAATCACTATTCACTTCATTACTGAAGCTTTTTCAGCAATGACGCAATGCTTACTTTGTCTTCGATGATAGCATTCAGATCGCTGATGTTCACGCGCTCCTGCTCCATCGTGTCGCGGAAACGCAGTGTCACCTTACCGTCAGTGAGCGTATCGTGATCCACGGTAACGCAATATGGCGTACCGATGGCGTCCTGACGGCGGTAGCGCTTGCCGATAGAGTCCTTCTCGTCGTACTGGCAATTGAAGTGGAACTTCAGCTGGTCGATGATCTCGCGAGCCTTCTCGGGCAGTCCGTCCTTCTTCACCAGCGGCATCACGGCACACTTCACAGGAGCCAGCGCTGCGGGCAACTTCAGCACCACGCGTGTCTCGCCGTTCTCCAGCTTCTCCTCCTCGAAGGCATGACACATGATAGAGAGAAACATACGGTCGACACCGATAGAGGTCTCGATGACATACGGTGTGTAGCTTTCGTTGGTCTGGGGATCGAAGTATTTGATCGACTTGCCAGAGTATTTCTCATGCTGCGAGAGGTCGAAGTTCGTGCGGCTGTGGATACCCTCCACCTCCTTGAAGCCGAATGGCATCTTGAACTCGATATCGGTAGCAGCGTTGGCATAGTGAGCCAGCTTGTCGTGGTCGTGGAAACGATAGTTCTCAGCACCGAAGCCCAGAGCCTGATGCCACTTCATACGCGTCTCCTTCCACTTCGGGAACCACTCCAGCTCTGTGCCAGGCTGTACGAAGAACTGCATCTCCATCTGCTCGAACTCCCTCATACGGAAGATGAACTGACGGGC
>ONKL01000031.1 GCA_900318395.1 uncultured Prevotella sp. | reverse complement strand
TGTCGTCAGTGATCTTACCATTCTCATCGAGGGGTACGTTGAAATCTACACGTACGATTGCCTTCTTACCGGCAAAGTTGAATTCGTTGATTGTCATAATTGCATTTATATTAATAATGTGAAAAACTGCTTTTTTAATACGACTGCAAAGTTACAAATAAAAAACGAAACACAGAGACATAGAACCAGAGAGATTTCTTTATTTTTCACTTTTTTAATATAATTCCCTGTGTCTCTACATCTCCGTGTTTCCTAATTGTTATCCACAGATAGCACTACATATTATGCTTCATGATGGTTATCCAAAGAGTTCGCGAAGGGCTTCTTCGACTTTGCGGACGGGATGAATGCTGATATGGTATTTCTTAGCATCGAAACCCTGAAGGTTGTATTTGGGGATGATGATGTCGCTGAATCCCAATTTCTCGGCCTCTGCAATACGCTGTTCAATGCGATTGACGGGACGCACTTCTCCTGAAAGTCCCACTTCGCCAGCCATGCACCATCCACTTTCGATAGGTGTGTCGACATTCGAGGATAGTACAGCTGCAATGACAGAGAGGTCGGTGGCAAGATCGGTCACGCGCAGACCTCCTGCAATATTGATGAACACATCCTTTTGCATGAGTTTGAATCCCACACGTTTCTCGAGTACTGCGAGCAGCATGTTGAGACGTCGCTGATCGAAGCCCGTCGCTGATCGCTGGGGTGTACCGTATGCTGCGGTGGAGACAAGGGCCTGTGTCTCAACGAGGAAGGGACGCACACCCTCGATGGCTGAGGAGATGGCTACGCCTGACAATCCTTCGTGATCCTGTGTAAGCAGGAGCTCCGAAGGGTTTGAGACTTGTCTGAGTCCGCTTTGCTGCATCTCGTAGATACCGAGTTCTGCTGTAGAACCGAATCGGTTCTTCATGGAGCGCAGAATGCGGTACATATAGTGCTGGTCGCCCTCGAACTGGATGACGGTGTCGACGATATGTTCAAGGATCTTGGGACCTGCGAGTGTTCCTTCCTTGGTGATGTGTCCGATCAGGATGACGGGAACGCCGCTGGTCTTGGCAAAGCGCAGTAAGGATGAGGCACATTCCCGCACTTGGGCGATAGAACCTGCAGACGACTCCACGTCCTCAGTCATGATGGTCTGTATAGAGTCGATAATAACCAATTCAGGCTGCACGTCTTTGATATGATCGAAGATGTTCTCTAATGAGTTCTCGCAGAGGATCAGGAAACGGTCATTCTCTTCGTGCGGGATACGATTAGCTCGCATCTTCAACTGGTGCGCACTTTCCTCACCACTGACGTAGAGGATTTTTTTCTCAGGCAGACGAAGCATGGTCTGTAGGGAGAGAGTAGATTTTCCGATACCAGGTTCTCCGCCTAAAAGAACGATGGAACCAGGAACAAGACCGCCACCTAACACGCGGTTGAGTTCCTCGTCATGCATGTCTATACGAGGATCATCGTGGTCGGAAATGTCCTTCAGTCTGAGTGTCTTGTTTTTCCGCAGTGCATGACCAGCAGAAGCCGCAGCTGTGGTAGCTGCTTTCTGCTTGGTGTCAGCAGCGATACGGACTTCCTGAAATGTGTTCCACTGCCCACAAGCGGGGCATTTCCCTATCCACTTTGGCGACTCCTGGCCGCAGTTGGAGCAAACGTATGCGATTTTATCTTTTGCCATAATTGGCAACAAAGGTACGAAAAAAAAGTGAAAAATGAAAAGTGAAAAGTGAAAAGTGAAAAAAAATGTGTATCTTTGCACGCGTTATGAGAAGATTATTTCTGATTGTTGCGATTATATCACTGATTGTCGGTTGCGGACAGTCGTATGAAGAGACGAAGCGCCTGAATCAGGCTCAGCGTCTCAAATTGTTCCGTGAAGACTCCGCAGCCCTGAAGGTGGCAGTGATGCCGACGCTCGATTGCCTGCCCGTTTTTGTGGCAAAGGAACGTCAGTTGTTCGATACGGCTGTGGATATTCGCTTGAAGCAGTTTACTGCGCAGATGGACTGTGATACAGCCCTGATGCGTAATCGTGTGGAAGGTTCGGTGTCTGACTTGGTGAGGGCTGAACGTATGATGAAATCGGGTGTGCCGATTAAGTATTGGACATCGACAAATGCCTATTGGCTGCTTATCAGTAATCGTCAGCAGCGTATCAACGACCTCAAGCATCTGGACGATAAGATGGTGGCTATGACGCGTTACTCTGTCACAGACTTATTGAGCGATATGGTTGTCGACAGTGCTAAGTTGAAGCCGGAACGCGTGTTCCGTATTCAGATTAATGATGTGAATGTGCGTCTGAAGATGTTGGAGAATAATGAGATGGATGCCCTCCTTATGACAGAGCCTTATGCCACCCAGGCAATATTGGCAAAGAACAAGGTGCTGTTTGATACCCGTAAGTCGGATATGCAGATGGGAGCATTCGTTTTCCGCACAAAGGGTATGGACGACAAGAATCGTCAGCATCAGATGAAAGTCTTCCTAGAAGGCTATAATGAGGCTTGTGATTCTATCAATAAGTATGGTGTGAGAAATTATAGGGATGTGATTCGGAAGTATTATGTTGTGTCAGAGCAGACGCTGAAGAATCTTCCCGATACGCTGAAATACCAGCATGCCACACCTCCCAGACAGGTAGATATCGAAAGAGCCCAGCAATGGTTATCCAAGAAATAAAGCTATGGTACAGAGTGAATCACTAAATCAGGTCTTCGCCTTCCTGAAGAGTCGCCGCCTCGGTGAGGCTATACATACGCTGGATGCCTTTCTCTCTGTGCATCCCCATCAGATTAATACCGACAGACTTTTTGCCATCAGAACCGACTATCAGTTGATGGCCGACTATTGGCGTCGAGGTTTCAAGGACCCACAGTTGCCCAGTCTCTATGATAACCTGTTGCAACGTATGTATGTGCTGTGCTCTAATATTGCCATCAACTACACAGTGCGTCACACTCCCTATCTGTCATCATTGATGCTGAAGGCTCACATGACCCCGCGCGATTGGTCTCCACAGGTCATACGAGAGGAACTGGAGTCGTTTGTGTCCGACATCGCGATGGCTGACCTGGAGCCGGAACATGTTGCAGGACCCAAGAAGAACACCATTTATGCGCGCCACCAAGAATCGATGGCGGTGCTAGGCGACTATATTCTGACCACAGGTCTTTGGACAGATGGCTTTGCATCTGCGATGGAAGATATGCTGCTCTCGCCGACGTTGGACATCAATGACCAGCTGTTGCTTATCAGTTGTGTGATGCTCTCAGCCATCAATCAGTTTGATATGGCCAAATTCCGGATGCTGATACATGTCTATCAGCAGTCTACCGACGAATCGGTACGCCAACGTGCATTGGTAGGATGGGTTTTCGCCATTGATCCTGAGATTGGGGCGAATTTGTATGAGGAGAAAGTACAACTGGTGGAGAAACTTCTCGAAGACGAGGCTGTCTGTCAGGAGCTGGTTGAACTTCAGCAGCAGATCATCTACTGTATCAATGCAGAAGTTGATACTGCAATGATACAACAAGAAATCATGCCCGATATCATCAAGGGACAGGGGCTTCATATTTCAAAAAACGGTGTCTTAGAGCAAGATGAGGATGATCTTAACGATATTCTGCATCCTGACGAGACCGAAAGTAAAATGGAGAAGATGGAAGCCAGTTTCCAGCGAATGGTCGACATGCAGAAGCAGGGGTCGGATATCTATTTCGGAGGCTTTGCATTGATGAAACGTTACCCCTTCTTTACAGAACTGACCAACTGGTTCCTGCCTTTCTATTTTGAACATCCTGTTGTTACGGAGGCTTTGGGTAAGTTTAAGAATAGCCAATTTCTGCAAAAGATGCTGACTAACGGCCCGTTCTGTAACAGTGACAGGTATTCTTTCCTGCTGGCTTTCTCTCAGGTGATGAACAGCATTCCTGCGTCGATGCGTGAAATAATGGATCGGGGGGAAATCGTTGTCAATGAAATAGCGTTGGAAGATACCCAGAAGCCTGCTTATATCCGAAGGATCTATTTGCAGGATATCTACAGATTCTTCAGGCTTTTCTCCAACCGAGATTGTTTCAAGAGAATCTTCTCGTCTGATGAGAGGCGCTATCTCTTCTTCAAGAATCCGATATTCAGGAGTACCCATCTGGAGGCCTACTTCAATGAAATGGCAGCATTCCTGATTAAGAAGAAGAAACTGGAAGAGGCTGAAGCTGTGTTGATGAACTACGGCGAGCATCGTCGCGACTTCCAATACTATATGATGGCGGGTTATCTGGGTTATAAGCCTCTTGAAAGCTATGCCCGGGCGTTGGAATTGCAGCCTGATAACGAGCGGGCCATCAAAAGTTACGCTCGAGTCTTGTTTGCCGAAGAACGATACGAAGAGGCTTTGGGACGATATGACCGATTGGTGGCTATCCAACCAGAGAAGAAGAACTATCTGCTGAACAGAGCGGTCTGCCAGACGAATCTGGGGCGTTATGAGGAAGCCGAGAAAGTATTATTCCGACTGAATTATGAGAAACCTGATGATGAGGAAGTGAGTCGCGTACTTGCCTGGACATTAACCTGTGACGGGAAATACGAGCAGGCCGATCATCTCTATCGGCATTTACTCTCGATGGAGGAGCCCTCTGAGGAAGATATGCTCAACTATGGCTATTGCCTATGGTTTAATGGTCATGTCGACGAAGCGGCTGATTGTTTCCACCGTTATCTGAAGGAAACAGGTGCCGACAAGGAGTTTATTATCGAGAATGAGATGCCGCTGATTCGTACCAAAGGAATCACTGAGCCTGAGATCCAGATGATGCTCTATATTCTCTGATTCTCTCCTTGATCTTATCGTTCAGAATGGTGAATCCCAAAGGAATGCCTACTCCGGCTATCGTATAAAGAATCCAGAAACAATCCTGCTGAGAGTACTCATGAATCACCATGTGGCATCCTATCTGGTGGATGTCGAGCCCGTAGTACCAGATTTTGATCAGGCTGACCACCTTGTAGGATACGATGTGGAAGATAAAGATATAAAGTGTATGGTCGCCTGTGTAGGTAAGGAATTGCTTGAGCTTCCCTTCATGCTTGTCGATCCAGCTGCTGATGTTATAGGTCATCAGGAATCCCAGTAAGGCGGGAACGGGCAGCGACAGGAACTGGGTGTATGTCGAGCGCCAGTTCATGTTGGCTGTAAGATACACGGAGAACAGACCGACGACAATTCCAAAGAGTGCGGTCGACCAAATAGAAGCATGATAACGGGACACCCACTGGTTATATCTGTCGACAAATTGTCTGAAGATAAAACCGCAGCCGAAAAAGAAACATCCCATCATGTCGCGATACCCTCCTTGTACGAGTGTCACAATCCTGAGCCCCTCGTGAGTCTTCCAGCCACAAAGTACGAGCATCAGGAGGCAGATGAGGTAGGGGGTCGCTTTCCGGTTGCCGATCACCTTATATAATATAAGGTATAGGATACTGGCCACAAAGAGTCCCCTGAAGAACCAAAATGCCCCACATAGGAACTGGTCGTAGCCTCCCATTGCCGTGAAGATGTTCCAGAGATTCTGCTGTATTTGGTGCCAAGTATAAGGATGGGTCACGCCTCCCATCTCGTTGCCGTAACGCTCGTTGAGTACTCCGATGTCGAACATCCAGTTGTGGATGATCAGGAAAAATACCGACCATTTCACAAAAGGCCAATAGAGTCCCTTGATGCGCTTCTTGACGAATGTCGCCTCGTCGTCCAGATATCTCAGTGAAAAGAAATAGCCAGCAGTGATAAAGAAGAGGGGCATGTGGAATTCGAAGATGAATTTGCAGAGCCACCCGGGCGCTTCTGCGTGGGCTATCACCATCAGGATAATGGCAATGCCTTTGCAGATGGATATCGTTGTATCACGCTTCATGGGCTACAATAAGAAGGTCAGCAGATGACCGAACCAGCCTTTGAACCGTTGCCAAGTCGTGCGGCTTTTCTTCCACTCTTCCATAGATACATAGTCACTCTTGCCTGTATCTTCGATGAATTTCTGGTCTAACTTCTTGGTGGTTTCTTCATCCATAATCAGGGCATTGACCTCATAGTCGTAGCGCAGCCCTCGGGCATCGAGATTCGTACTGCCCACCGTGCAGAATTTCCCATCGACCATCATAATCTTGGAATGATGGAATCCTGGGCGATAGCGCCAGACGTTTACGCCGCGCTTGATCAGTTTCTTCATGTTGTACATCACGATGTCGGGTGTCAACGGCTCGTCGTATTTCGCAGAGATGAGAATGTCCATCTTCACCCCTCGCTCCGCACAGCGCTTCAGGGCTTTCATCACCTTGTTGGTGGGCATGAAGTAAGGGTTGATGATCTTCACGGAGTCTTTGGCGTTGTCGAGTACATTGACGAAGAATCTGCGCGTGATCTCATTTGAGGTGTGAGGCTCGCGATTGACTATACCCACCATTTTGTTGCCAGCTTTCGTTCCTTGGAAGTATTTCGGGTCTGTCAGGTCCTCTTTGCTCAGTTTCTTCCAGAATCTGACGAAAATCTTCTGCAGTTCATTCACAGCCGAACCCTCAATGCGGCAATGCATATCGCGCCATTCTCCGACTTGCTCTGAACCCACGACGTAATAGTCGGCCACATTCATACCGCCAGTATAGGCAATACGACCGTCAATGACTACGATCTTTCGGTGGTCGCGCGGCCAGATATGATTGACCCAAGGAAACCTGATGGGATCAAACTCGTAGATCTCGATGCTGTCTGCATGCAGCTTTTCCAGATGCTTCTTTTTCAGAGGCTGGTTGTTCGAGTCGTTGCCGAATCCGTCGAAGACTGCCCTTACCTCGACTCCCTCTTTGCGCTTTTCCCTGAGGATGTCGAAAAGCAGAGAGGCGATAGAGTCGTTTCTGAAGTTGAAATACTCCAGATGGACGCTTTGCTTGGCTTGGCGGATGTCTTCAAAAAGTCTGGCAAACTTTTCCTTGCCCGACATCAGCAGTTCAACCTTGTTGTTCTTCGAGAAGACAACCCCCAGCTCTCGCATCTGGCTGATGGTGAGAGAATCGCTCGACTGGGCTTTACTATAGAGAGAAATCAGCAGGAATAGTATGGTTGCTATTCCTGCCAATTGGTTCTTATTGCTTATCATTTACGATGCTTTAATCTGTACTCAAGTGGCGTCATTCCAAACTTCTCCTTGAAGATGGTAATGAAGTTCTCGGCTGTCAGGAAACCGATGTTTGTAGCCAACTCACTCATGTTGATATTGGTACGCTTCAGCAGGATGCACGCATGTTTCAGACGCATGTCGCGAACGACCTCGGCTGGAGTCTTGTTCGTCAGACTACGGACACGATGGAAGAAGGGTACGCGTCCCATTCCCATTGCGCTGGCCATCTCTTCAAGACTGATCTGTCCTCGGCTCATGTTCTGCATCACGTATTGCTCGATATTCTTCAACAGTTGCTGATCCATCTCGTCGAGCATCGAGTAGTCGGATGTCGACTCCTCACTTTGCTCATTCTCGGGCAGGATACCTTCAGGTAGATTGCTACCCTTGCGAGCCAGCTGGTTCTTTTTGACGACTGTTGTGTCAACGGCGTTCATCGGATCGTCTGCTGTTACCTCTACTTCTGAATCAGGCTTGATATCCTCAAGACCCATGCTTTCCGTTGCGGTGGTCATACTCGTGTTGCGATCCTCCAGCATTCGGGTCTCGGCACCTTCAATGAGGTCGTTGTTGACATTGATAGCGCCCAAGCCAAGCACTTTATTGAAACGCATGCAGGCTTCTTGTATGTTGAACGGCTTGGCGAGATAATCGTCGGCAGAGAGGGTGATGTTCTTCGAGCGCATATCCTGCGGTGTAAGCACACCGTCTGTCATCAGCACGAACTTCATCTTCTGGGTGACGATATTCGTCTTCAGCTGATTACACAGATCGCTACCCGTCATCGGAGCCATCTCCTGCTTACATACCACGATGTCGCACTTCATCTCCTCCAGATCGTCGGCGGCTTTCTCGATGTCGTTGTAGATATGGAAATCATAGACATACTTCAACTTGGTCGCTGCAAACTTCAGGAAGTCCTCGTTGTCGTCGATCATCACGACGGTGAACTTTGCGGTCGGCGAGTCGAGGGCAGCTCTCGATCGTGTGCTCTCTGCTGTCAATGTGTCGCCGATCTCGGGCAGTTCTATCTCACCCTTACCATTAAGTTCAAGGCGATCCTGAACCGTATTCCTGGCTTTCTCCATTGGATTCTCGAGGTTCATCTGCATGTCGGCCACGCGCGTGATAATCTGAAGCATCTGCGAGTGGAGGGCATTCAGCTGCTCTTTCTCCTCAAGTGTGGTCTCTTTCTCTGCGAGGTTGCCGATGATCGAAGTCATGCGGGCCATAGGCTGACGGAGGTCATCGCTGGCAGCCTTGATCTCCTCGCGCTGATTCTTCAACTCGTTGATCACAGCATTCTTCCGTTGCTTAATGGCCTTGATCTGCTTCAGTCCGATGCGCCAGAAGTATAGGATGACTAATGTGATGATGACATAGGCGACAATCATCCACCATGATAGCAGCCAGTGACGCTCAATATTGATTTCCAGCACGCGCTCCTGATTGCTGACCGCTCCTTCAGCGCTGATGGCCTTCACGTGGAGGGTATATTTACCGCTTTTAAGCTCCTTGAAGGTCACACCGTGAGTCAGCGCGTTTCCGTTGCGCCAGTCCTCATCCTTGCCTTCCATCCAATACATGAACTGCAGTCTCTCACTTTGGTTGTAGTTACCTGCGGCAAACTTGATGGTAAAGGTGTTCTGCTCATGACCCAGATTGATCTTGTTCGTCTCGTTGAGAGCCTGCGGCAAGATGACTCTGTTGTCATATTCGTGACCGGTAAGAATTTCTTCTTCACCGATAAACAGCTGTGTGAGCATCACGCGCGGCAGGGCTTCATTATCGTCATTACCTTTCTGGAAGACCCAGTTCACGCCATAAAGTCCGCCCAGCAGTACATTACCGTCATCACGGGTCAGGATCGAACCGTGATTGAACTCATTGCTCTGCAATCCGTCTGAGGTGTCATAGTTGTACATGCCGTAATTGTTCGTACCGTCCTCATGGTTACGCTGTACGACGATGCGGCTGACTCCGCGACTGGTGGTTACCCAGATATTGTGGTTCTTGTCTTCGGCTATACCGCAGACGTTATTGTTGCAAAGACCTTGTTTCTCTGTCAGGTAGTCCAGGTCGTCAGCATCCTGATTGAGAATGTTAAGACCTTCACGCGTACCAACCCAGATTAATCCTCTTGAGTCTTGGTAAACCTGAGTGATATAGTTGTTCGTAAATGACTCAAGATTGTTGGAATTACCTGTGATGACCTTCTTCTCTGTGTTCGACAGATTCAGGATCACGAGACCCTCGGCTGTTCCTACAAACAGATTATTCTCCTTGTTGCTCTTGGTGTAGAACAGACAGGTGATGTTGTTCGTGTTCATCTTGCCGTTCTCACGGGTGTACGATGAAAAAGAGTTCATCCTGGGGTTATATACCTGCAGACCGCCGTTTGTAGCAATCCAAAGGTTTCCGATTTTATCCACACACAGGTCGTTGATGTGGTCGTCAATCAGTGTGCTGGTGCTGTCCTTGGCCAGTGAGAAGATGGTCGACGAACCTCCTTTGATCCTGGTCAGACCGTTACGTTTCGAACCTACCCAGAGGCTTCCGTCGGGGGTGGTCTCCATACATGAGACCTTCAGACTGGCAAGTGGCCCATTGTAGTCGATGATACCTTTGTCGCTCGTTCCGTACCAGATCTTACCATTCGCATCCTGCGCCATAGCGGTGATATCGCCGATAAGATTCGAACCGAAACGATAGATGTAATCACCCGAATAGGCTACACCCGATTTCTCGGTGCCTACCCACAACAGGTTGGTGTCGTCAACGTAAACGCTCTGGATGCCTACGTGATCCTTCACCCACTGGTTGTCATTGATGTTACGCGGCACAACGTTCTCCATCTCGTGGGTGTTGACGTCCATCTTCAACAAGCCCAACTGGTCAGAACCGATCCAGATATTGCCGTTTCGGTCGCCGGCCATACTGTTGATGTTGCGGTCTACACCGATATTCGTCAGTCCTAACCGTTCTCCGATCGAACCATCCCACGATTCGCCACTCTTATTATACATATATAAGGTGCCTTGTCCGTAGAGCCAGATATTGTCCATCTGATCGGCGAAGGCTCTGAGCGACTTTGATCTATGGCGTTTCAGTGTAGGTACACCTTCTGTAGCCCATACGGTATGCTGCTGGTGCATCACATCGCAGCAGACCATACGTCCGTCATCATAGACGATGATGGCGCCGTCGCGACACTCGCTGATCGAGCATACCACGCCCTGCGGCACACCGCGCGAATCGTCGGTATAGCCGAACTCATAAAGCAACTGTTGCTGCTGGTTGTAGCAGACTACGCCCTTGTTGGGAATAGCTCCCCAGAGATTCTTATGCTTGTCGATGTAGACGACAGCTGGGATTGTCTCAATACCCATACGCGCAAAGGTCTGCTTCATGTCGCGCTCAAACGTCTCTGTCTGAGGGTGATAGATGCAATAGCCCGAAGAGGTCTCTATCAGCAGGTTTCCGTCGAGCATTTCCTGAATCGTGTTGATATAGCTGTCGTTAAGCGATGAACCGTCCTGCGAATCGCTCTGGAAGTTCCTGAACGAATAGCCGTCGAAGCGATACAGGCCTGCGGGTGTACCAAACCATATATATCCGCGTGAATCTTTCAGAATACAGTTCACTTGGCTGGTGGTCAGACCGTCGCGAGCATCCAGCGTCTTAAACAGATAATCAGCTGTCACCGCCAATGGGATGATGAGCAGCAGCACAATCAATAGTTTCTTTATAGTCTTCATAAAGCCTTACTTTCTGTCATTAAATCATACATGAGTAGTGGTCAACGACTCCGAGAAGGTGATTCTCCTCGTCGGTCACTAATACCGAGTGTACCTTATATTTACTCATGATTCTTTGAATCTCTGTAATCTTGGTCTCAGGTCTGACGCTTTTCGGCGTACGAGTCATAATGTCGCTCACCGTGCGGTTGAAGAACTCTGCCTGCCATTTCTCCATCGCGCGACGGATATCGCCGTCGGTAATCAGTCCCACCACGTGGCACCCTTCATTCTTCACTCCAAATTCTTCATTCTTCATTCTTAACTCTTCATTCTTCACCGCGATTCCCAGTCCGAGCTTGCCCTTGCTCACAAGGATAATGGCTTCGCCCAGATGCATCTCTGGTGGCAATACGGGCAGGTCGTCCTTGAACATCACGTCCTGTGCGGTTGTCAGCAGTCGTTTGCCGATCTCACCACCCGGGTGGAATTGTGCAAAGTCTCTGGGCTGGAAGTTCCGCTTCTCCATCAAGGCGATAGCCAGAGCGTCGCCCATTGCCAGCTGCGCCATAGTCGAGCTCGTCGGTGCGAGATTCATCGGGCAGGCTTCTTTCTCTACACGCACGTTCAGGTGGCAGGTGGAGTATTTTGCCAGCAGCGACTGGGGGTTGCCGCTCATGCCGATGATAGGTATCTGCATGTGGAGCACCATCGGGATAAACCTCAGCAGCTCGTCAGTCTGCCCGGAGTTTGAGATGGCCAGCACGACGTCGTCGGTGGTCATCACACCCAGGTCGCCATGAAATACGTCGAGCGGATTGATGAAGAATGAGGGTGTACCCGTACTCGAGAGCGTGGCAGCGATCTTGGCACCGATATGCCCGCTCTTTCCTACGCCGGTAACGATGATTTTCCCCTTACACTCATACATCAGTTCGACAGCGTCGTTGAAGCTGTCATCCAGTTGTGTGACAAGTCCCAGCACGGCTTCGGCCTCGTCCTTGAAACACTGTATCGCGTATTCCTTTGCTTCTTTCATCATTTTGTCAGTTTTTCAACCAGCGCCTCCAGCTTGTCGAGCTCCAGCATGTTGGCAGCGTCGCTGAGACCCTCGTCGGGAGTGGGGTGCACTTCAAAGAAGTAGCCCGTTGCCCCGAACGCCTTTGCTGCGAGTGCCATCTTCGGCACAAACTTGCGGTCGCCCCCCGTCGTGCCGTTGGCGCTTCCCGGGCGCTGTACGCTGTGTGTACAGTCCATAATGACCGTCGGCACAATCTCCAGCATGTCGGGGATATTGCGGAAGTCAACCACGAGGTTGTTGTAGCCCATCATGTTGCCGCGCTCAGTCAGCCAGACCTCTTTCGCACCCGCATCGCGCGCTTTCTCCACCGGGTAGCGCATGTCGCTCCCGCTCAGGAACTGTGCTTTCTTGATGTTGACCGTCCTACCGGTCTTCGCAGCTGCGATCAGCAAGTCAGTCTGGCGGCAGAGGAAGGCGGGAATCTGGATCACGTCGCACACCTCACCGACAGGCTTTGCCTGATAGCTTTCATGGATATCGGTCAGAATCCTGAGTCCGTAGTTGGCTTTTACATCAGCCAACATCTGGAGTCCGCGCTCAAGTCCTGGGCCGCGAAACGAGTGGATGGATGTACGATTAGCCTTGTCGAACGAGGCCTTGAAGATGATGTCGACGTTAAGTTTGGTGTTGATTTCCACCAACTTACGAGCCACAGTGTCGAGCAATTCGTTCGACTCTATGACACATGGACCAGCTATAATGGTTGTTTTGATACTCATATTGATTTTGCAAAAATACGCATTTTATTCATAACCACCAAAAAAAATACCATTTTTTTAATCTTTAACGAGATGAATGTCTCTTTGCGGGAACGGAATCTGGATGCCGTTCTCGTTCAGCGTGTCGTACACACACTTCAGGACATCGCTCACCACATACGATTTCTTGGGTGCGTCAGCCCAGACGAAGAGCTGGAAGTTCACGCTCGAGTCGGCCATCTCCGAGCAGACACACTTCACCTGCTTCTTGTGATCCATCCAAGGGTGCTTCAGACTGTTGAGCGCCTCCTCTACGAGTTCCGTCACCTTCTTCAGGTTCGAGCCGTAGGCCACTCCGAAGGGCACGACGGCCAGCACGTAGCCGTGATTCCTCGTCAGGTTCTTGTAGTTCTTCGCAAAGAGCTGTGCGTTCTGGAAGGTGATCACCTCGCCGTAGAGCGATTCTACGACGGTCGAAGTGTAGCTGATACTCATCACCTTACCCATCCGTCCGTCGATCTCTATCCAGTCGCCCACCTTGATGCGACCCGCCATCAGCGAGGCGCCGTAGTAGATATTCTCGATGATGTCCTTCGAGGCGAAACCGATACCTGTGGAGAGTCCTCCCGAGATGGCCAGCAGCCAGGCGACACTGATGTGGAGCAGCGAGAGCGAGATCATCAGCCACACGCCCCAGACGAGCACCTGAATCACGTTCTTGCCCATCACCTCGCGCGAGGCCGCCGTCGTGGGGTCGCTGCTCTCATAGTGCGCGCGCAGCAGTCCCAGGATGGTGCGTGCAATCCAGCGGAAGAGGAACCACAGCGAGATGACCATCGACAGCTTCAGGATCGACACCTGCAGGTTCTCCATATCGATGAAGTTGTATTTGAAGATCTCCCAGCAGAGCTCGTTGAGGTTGAACACCTTCGCCGCCCAGTAGATACTCAGCATCACGGAGCTGACGCTCATGATGGGCATTACCACCTTCTCTACGAAATCGTAAGCCCAGGTCTTCGTGACGGATAGCTTGTCGTAGCCCTTACGCTCAGCGTAGAGCCTGAGATACTGGCTGATACAGGTGATTGTCAGGATACACGTCAGCAGCATGATCCACCAGATGAGCAGTTGCACGGCCATCAGCGTATAGCCCGCCCACGAGCAGCCTACAGAGGCGATGAACACCGTCTGCGAGATATAGGTGTAGAACATGTCCGATCGCGGCACGTTGCGATTGTGGGTCCTGATCACCCACCATTGCCAGATGGTGCATAATAGCAGTAGTGGAGGCAGGAAGATGTTGACCGCCTCGCCTGGTATGAGGATGATGCGGAACGCGATGACGATGAATCCGATGGCGACGAGGGGGGCGTAGATATAGAAAGCGCTCTTGATCTGGTCGCCCTTCACGCGCAGCAGCAGCGAGATGAAGATCACGCCCAGCAGCCAGGCATACTCTACGAGCAGCGACGAGGCCATCAGCACGAAGTTCTGCGTCGACTTGCCCATCAGCAGTCCCTGAATGAGGGCGAAGGTGATGGTCGTCGTAGCCATGATGATCACGGGCTGCTTCTTCTTGAACTCCTCGGTCTTGAACCGCTTGGGCAGCAGCAGCTTGAAGAAGAAGAGGTTCGTCAGACTGGCTACGATGAAGAAGATGAGGGTCATCACGAGCAGTCCGAACACGAAGAACGAGCTCCATTGCGACTCGGCATCCTCTTTGAAATCCTCATGTATGTCGTATTTGTTCTTCACCGCCTCGACCATCGATTTCCACCTTCGGTCGATGTTGCCCAGCAGGGTGGGGTAGCTCTCGCCGCCGTTGATGAAGATGCTGCGCTGAATGTCGGTGTAGCGCTTCTGGGCGTAGTTGTTCATCTCGCTCAGTCGCCGCTCCGCCATGTTGTAGTAGTGGATGTTGCGCTTCAGCTGAATCACGTTCTCGCCCAGCAGCTGCCTGATGCTTTTGGCCAGCACCAGACAGGAGTCGCGCTTGCTGTTGCCATACTTCGTAGTCATCATGTCGGGCATCGACTCCAGACTTGATATCAGGCTGTCGTATCGGGCCACGTCGGCCTCGGTCTTCTCCAGGAACTGGGTGAAGGGCATCTGGTGGTTGTGGAAGTCATGATACTGCTTGGTGGCCTCGCGGCAGGCGTAGGTCAGGTCGAACACGTTCTCCGTCTTCTGCGAGTAGAGCATCAGCGCGTTCTGGTCGGCCTGTTTCAGTGTGAGCAGCATCTGCGTGATCAGCTGCTTGGTGCGCTCCTTTCTGATGGCGGTGCGCCTGGTCAGGTCGTTGTGATACTGCTCCAGCTCGGCGTGCAGGAAGGTGAGCGTCATCTCAAGGTCCTTCTCCTTCAGCACGGCGCTGGCCGTAGTGGCGATCCCCACGAGGAGGGTGATCAGTAATAGAAGTCTTTTCATTTATTTTTGTGGCATGTGATAGCGTATGAGCCCCGCGAGCGGGGTCTTGATGATGGTGCCGCTCTTACGGCCGTAAGCCGCAACGGCCTCGCGCAGCTGATCCTGATAATGGAAGGCGACGCTGCCTACGAACGAGATGGGCAGCTCGCGGTGCTCATAGGGTGCGATATGGACGCGCAGGAAGTCGGTGAAGTTCTGCACGACGACATCGTGCACACCCTGATCGTCGAGGTGGTCGCTGATGAATTCCGACAGCGAGGCCAGCCATCGGTTGGCCAGCGGCTGACGGTACACGCGGTTGATGATCTCTTTCAGCGTGAGCTTGGTCTTCGCCTCGAAGGCCTGCAGCACGTCGGGCGAGAGTATCCCGCAGTAGAGGTCGTGCAGGAATCGCTTGCCCAGCACGGCCCCACTGCCCTCGTCGCCGAGGATATAGCCCAGCGCGGGTGTGTGCTGCACGATGCCGTTGCCGTCGTAGAGACACGAGTTGGCACCCGTTCCGAGGATGCAGGCGATGCCCTCCTTGCGGCCACAGAGGGCGCGGGCGGCACCCAGCAGGTCGCTGTGAGCCTCCACGATCGATGCCTGGGGGAACAGCTCGCTGAGCAGCGACGACATCAGTTGCTCCATCTCAGGGCGCACACCGCTGCCGTAGAAGTAGACGGCGTAAGGGAAGTCGGGCGTCAGGATCGACCCGCTGCGGAGTTTCTGTACGTCAGGGCTCGAGCCCATAGGCCCCATAAACTCCTCGCGGATGATCTGCACGATCTGCTCGCGCGACTGATGGATGGGGTTGATGCCCTGTGTCGAGAGGACTACTGGTTGAGAGCTGGCTGTAACGATGGCCCAGTCTGTTTTAGTGCTTCCGCTATCTGCTATGAGTATCATATTCGTAAGTTTTAAATGTTTTCGACTGCAAAAGTATAAAAAAAGATGTAATTACGCAAAAGAAATACACTTTGTTTCGATAATTTTTCGTATTTTTGCATCGGAAATATATTCCTTTGCTAAGTCATTGATGATTTTGCTTGTCTTGAACAGCAGCACTGAGATAAGTGGAAATCTGAAGTGTCTATAGAGAAAGTCAAACTGGAGTGCTGCGGAACTAAGGATATGAGTGAAAATGGAGATCAGCTGAAAGCTCAGTACAGTGAGAACAAGAAAATTACCGACGGCAATTACGACCAGTCGTTAGCTGTCAAGTGTGTTAACGGAACCTTCGTCGGCACAAAGACGGAGAATGTCATCGCCTACAAGGGTATCCCCTTCGTTGACAAACAGCCTGTCGGCGAGCTGCGCTGGAAGGCACCGGTGGACTTCACTCCCGACGACGGCATCTATGAGGCCTATCATTTTGCCCGTCTCGCTGTTCAGGATCTCTCGATCACCGACCATCAGGGAGAAGACTGCCTGTATCTGAACGTATGGCAGACTGACGATCCCACAGCGAAGAAGCCTGTGATGGTGTGGATTCACGGTGGCGCTTTTATGGCAGGCGGAACGGGCATCGAACTGTTTGATTGTACCAATCTCGCCAAAGAGTATCCCGATGTGATCTTCGTTACCGTCGCCTACAGACTGGGCGCTCTCGGCTTCCTCCATCTGGCGCACCTGGCCGACGGCAAAGACTATCCTGACGCACAGAACGTGGCTCTGCTGGACCAGAAGATGGCGCTGAAGTGGGTTCATGAGAATATCGCAGCCTTCGGCGGCGACCCCGACAATGTGACCATCTGGGGCGAGTCGGCTGGTGCAGGCAGCGTGACCATGCAGCCGCTGATCAATGGTTCCCAGCAGTATTTCCAGAAGGTCATCGCCCAGAGCGGCGCTCCCTCACAGACCAACTCCTTGGAAGAGAGCATCGCCAGCACGAACGATCTGATGGAGGCCCTCGGCTGCAAGACCGTTGCCGATCTGATGAAGGTCGATGCCAGAACACTGATCGATACAGCAGCCGAAGCCATCGCACTGCGCATGTTCCCCGTCAGAGACGGGCGCATCCTGCCTTTAGACCCCTGGGAGGCATACACCAGCGGCGTAGCCAAGGATATCACCTTCCTTCAGGGCTGCAACAAGGACGAAATGAACTGCTTCGTGGCCGACTGGACTGTGGAAGGATTCAAAGCGTGGGCAGCCGACCGCAAGACGAAGAAGTTTGCCCAGCTGCTGACCGATGAAGAGAGGGCAAAGCTCGAACAGTACTGCAAGGAAGGAGCGGTAGAAGACTGGGCTCCAGACAGCCGTCTGTTCGGACACAGCTGGTTCATCGATGGCGCCATCAAGATGTCGGAGTGCCAGACGATGGGCGGCGGCAAGTCCTACACCTATTATTATAGGGTAGAGTCTTCCGATCCGATCCGCAAGAGTGCTCATTTCGAAGAGGTACCCATCGTATTCTGTCATCGGGACATGATCGAGGGCCGTCCCTACGACGAAACCTTCTGCAAGACCATGAGCAAGATGTGGGTACAATTCGCCAAGACAGGCAACCCGTCGCTCAGTGCCGACATCTCTCCCGACGGCAAGGCCAAGGAGTGGCCCCTCTACGACCTGAAGGAGAAGCAGGTGATGGTGCTCGACGAGTACGACATCCATCCGGCAAAGGAGTCGGAGGTGAAGATTGTCGACTGGGATAGAACCTTCTTCCTGACCAATTATTATATGCTTTAATAAATCCACAAGAATCCCCGCTCAAAAATAATGGGCGGGGATTACAGCCCTCGGGTCTGGCGCAGCTCCATGGGTCTGGCGCAGCTCTCTGGTCTGGCGCAGCTCCATGGGTCTGGCGCCAAAGTACAGTCGCCTGCGACTTTACTTTGGGGCCTGACCCCAGCAATCCCTCCGGCAACCGAAGACTTTACTTTGGGGCCTGACCCCAGCAACCCCTCCTGCAACCGAAGACTTTACTTTGGGGCCTGACCCCAGCAACCCCTCCGGCAACCGAAGACTTTACTTTGGGGCCTGACCCCAGCGTGCACATTTAAAGCGAGGGCGATTTTATAAAAAAAGTGGTGAAAAACATGTTGTTTCGATAATTTTTCGTATTTTTGCATCGGAAATTTTCAGCAGGGCAATTCTCCCTGTGTGCAAACAATGATTAATAATTATGAATAAGAACGAGAAATTTGTGATTACCATCAACCGCGAAGTCGGTTCTGGTGGGCGTACCGTAGGTCGTAAGCTGGCCGAGACGTTGGGAGTGAAATACTGCGACAAGGCCGTCATCGATGGATTGACCAAGAAGTTCGGGCTTACCCCAGAGCGCATCGAGGAAATCAAGGCGCAGAAGAAGTCGTGGTGGAACGACATCAATAATTACTACCAGACGCTGGTCAACAGTACCAGCCAGCCGATGGAAGCCGAGGTGAAGCTCGACAATGCCACCATGTTCGAGACGGAGAAGCGCATCCAGCAGGAGCTGGCCGAACAGACATCGTGCGTCATAGCAGGCCGCACAGGCTTCATGGTGTTCCGTGAATGGCCCAACCACCTGAGCGTCTTCATCCAGGCTTCGATGGACTACCGCATCAAGCGCATCATGGACCGTCAGAACGTCTCGATGGATGAGGCTCGCAACATCATCGCGAAGATAGACGCCACCCGTGAGGCCTATATCAAGAAATACGAGGACACCTCGCGCTACGACACCCGCAACTACCAGCTTGTCATCTCGATGGACGGCCTGACCGAGGACGATGCCGCACAGATCATCTTAGATTACATCAACCGAACAAGCAAGTAAATCGGAATTGCATCAAAGGGCGCAGAGGGGACAGGAACTTTTGCGCTCTTTTTTTTTGCTTGTCTTGTCTGATAATTTCATCTGTCGCAGATGAGACTCTGTTCTGCGGATTTACTAGGAAACAATTGTCTGCGCGCTAGGTAATTTTTGTTGCCCAGTTAGGCCGCAAATTTCGTCTTTTTTCGTTGACAGTGCAAAGGTACGAATATTTCAAGCATCTTCAAAATAATAATCAAGAAATGACACCTAAAAAAGCACTTTTTGAAAACAGTATAAACAAGCAAAGACAGTCAAAGTGGTCACTAAGGTCATTAAGGTCATTTGTCATTAAGGAATTTGAAAAACGGTCAAAACCACACTATATAATAAAATATATTTTATTATATAGTGATTAAAATGACACATCCGAAATCCTTAATGACATAATGACCAAATGACCTTAATGACCTCGATGACCCCATTAGTCAGTCTGTCTGATGGGTTCCAGACACTGCAGAAGAAGTGATGGATGCATATAGTGCAATTAATGTGCTTTTTTTTGCCCCAAACATTTGGTGGTGTGAAACATTATTTGTACCTTTGCACCATAAATTAATAAACCAATATGAAGATGAATCTAAAACTCTTTTCAACAGTATTTCTGGCGGTGATGATCGCTGCCTGTCAGCAGAAGCAAGAGGCGAAGGCGCCTGAGTTCGTCAAGGTGGAAAACGGCCATTTCGTGAAGGACGGCAAGCCGTACTACTACGTCGGCACGAACTTCTGGTATGGGGCAATCCTTGGCTCGGAAGGGCAGGGCGGCAACCGCGAACGTCTGTGTAAGGAGCTCGACCTGATGAAGGAAATGGGCATCGACAACCTGCGCGTGCTCGTGGGCTCGGACGGTGAGCGCGGCGTGAAGACAAAGGTGGAGCCGACGCTGCAGGTGGCTCCGGGCGAATATAACGACACGATTCTGGCTGGTCTCGACTACCTGTTGCAGGAGATGGGCAAGCGCGGAATGGTGGCTGTGCTCTATCTGAACAACTCGTGGGAGTGGAGCGGCGGCTACGGCTTCTATCTGGAGCATGCCGGCGAGGGCAAGCAGCCCCGACCTAACGAGGACGGCTATCCCGCCTTTATGCAGGCGATGACGAAATATGCCACGAACCAGAAGGCGCACGAGCTCTTCTACGACTACGTGAAGTTTATCATCGGACGTACGAACCGCTATACGGGGCTGGCGTATAAGGACGATCCCGCCATCATGTCGTGGCAGATCGGCAACGAACCGCGCGCCTTCTCGACGGAGGCGCTGCCTGCCTTTGAGAAGTGGCTCGCTGAGGCTTCGGCGCTCATCCGCAGCCTTGACCCGAACCACCTGATCTCGATCGGCTCTGAGGGCGCTTGGGGCTGTGAGGGCGACTTCGACTGCTGGGAGCGCATCACTGCCGACAAGAACATCGACTACGCCAACATCCATCTGTGGCCCTATAACTGGGGATGGGCTAAGGCCGACTCGCTGATAGAGAACCTGCCGCGCGCCAAGGAGAATACGAAGGAATACATCGACCGACATCTGGCCATCTGTGAGAAGATCAAGAAACCGCTCGTGATGGAGGAGTTCGGCTACCCGAGGGACGGGTTCAAATTCGAACTGGACACACCGACGAAGGGACGCGACGGATTCTATGAGTATGTGTTCTCGCTCGTGGGTGACAATGCTGAGCAGGGCGGCTACTTCGCTGGCTGTAACTTCTGGGCTTGGGGCGGACTGGCGAAGCCTAAGCACACAGACCAGTGGCAGGTGGGCGACGACTATACGGGCGACCCGGCACAGGAGGCTCAGGGACTGAACTCGGTCTTCGCTGGAGATGCCTCAACACTGCAGGTGATCAGCTCGCAGGTGGAGCGTATGAGTAAATTGACAAAATAGTACAGACATTGGATAAAAAAAAGTACTGATGATTGCAGAAATAGTCGTAACTTTGCACCCGAAATCTGAATTATAAACTAACAACGAGATGAAAAGACTACTATCAACCCTCTTCTGCATGATGGCGATTGCATCGCTTTCAGCACAAATTCGTGGTAACAGTATCGTGGTAACTGTTGAGCCGGATCATCAGGACTGGCACTACAAAACGGGTGAGAAGGCCCAGTTCGTAGTAGAGGTCAGAAAGTCGGGTACGCTGCTTGATAACGTGGCCATCGACTATGCTGCAGGACCTGAGATGTATCAGGATGTCAAGAAAAGCATGACGCTGAAAGACGGTACGCTTAAATTGACCGGTACGATGAAGGTGCCTGGATTCTATCGGGTCGACGTGACGGCCCATGTGGACGGTAAGGACTATAAGGGAGCCTGCGGGGCGGCCTTCGACCCGGAGCAGCTGCAGCCCTCGACCGTGATGCCGAAAGACTTCTCTGACTTCTGGCAGAGCGCCATCAAGGAAGCCCGCAAGACGGAGCTCGACCCGACGAAGCGACTGCTGCCCGAGCGCTGTACCAAGGACGTGAACGTGTATGAGGTATCGTTCCAGAACATGCTGCCCGGCTATCGTACCTACGGCATTCTCTGCGTGCCTGTGAAGGAGGGCAAGTATCCCGCCCTGTTGCGTGTGCCTGGAGCTGGCGTGCGACCTTACGGCGGTGACATCTGGACGGCTGCCCAGGGAGCCATCACGCTGGAGATCGGCATTCACGGCATCCCCGTGACGATGGAGCAGAAGGTGTATGACGACATCTTCCACGGTGCGCTGAACTGGTATTGGGAGTTCTATATGGACGACCGCGACAAGAACTACTACAAGCGCGTGGTGCTCGGCTGTATCCGTGCGCTCGACTATATCGAGGAATATACCCCGTGGAACGGAAAGGAGATGGGCGTGACGGGTTCGTCGCAAGGCGGATTCCTGACGTTGGCTACGGCTGGTCTCGACAAGCGCATCACCTACTATGCACCCGTGCATGCCGCTCTTTGCGACCATACGAACTCGCTGAAGGGCGTTGCCTGCGGATGGCCTCACTACTTCTATTATAATAAAGGTAAGGGACAGGAGAAGCAGATCGAAGTATCGCGCTACTACGATGGCATCAACTTCGCCCGCCTGATCACCGACAAGCAGAAGGGCTGGTTCTCGTTCGGCTACAACGACGACGTGGTGCCCCCGACAACAGCGTGGGAGACCTACAATATCGTCAAAGGTCCTAAGGAGATCGTGCCCTATCAGGCTACCTGGCACTTCTGGCATCAGGAGCAGTGGGATGAGTGGGAGAACTGGTTGCTGAAACAGATGAATATCAAATAATACACGAGGATATGAAGAAATTACTGTTCATGGCAGCGGCAGCGATAGCTGTAGCCGCCTGCACCACACAAAAGCAGGCTGAACCGGAAAAGACGAAGGCTCAGCAGTTGATGGAGCGACTCGACACGCTCCGCCAGAAAGGTATCATGTTCGGTCATCAGGACGATCCGTTCTACGGACTGACCTGGGAGTATCAGAATGATTCGAGTGATGTGAAGAATACTTGCGGCGACTATCCTGCCGTGATGGGTTTCGAGCTCGGCGGTATTGAGATGGGCGACGTGAAGAGCCTCGACAGCGTGCCCTTTACCAAGATCACTGAGGAAATCATTGCCCACCATCAGCGTGGGGGCATCATCACCATCAGCTGGCATCCGCGTAACCCGTTGACCACGATTGAGGGCGGCGGCTTGGCTGGACAGAAATTCCCTGAGGGAACAGCCTGGGACGTGAGCGACACTACCGTTGTAAAGAATATCCTTGAGGGCGGAAAGAAATATGACCTCTTCCAGACGTGGATGCAGCGCCTGAGCGATTTCCTCGCGACGCTGAAGACGCCCGAGGGAGAGAAAATCCCCTTCATGTTCCGTCCTTGGCACGAGAACTCGGGTAGCTGGTTCTGGTGGGGCGAGAAGCTCTGCTCGGTGGAGGAATATAAAGCCCTGTGGAACATGGTGCAGGACAAGCTGCTGAACGATGGGTTTGACAATATCGTGTGGGCCTACTCGCCAGGCTGTCAGGAGAATCTGACGGCAGAGCGACTGCTCGACCGCTATCCAGGCGACGACCGCGTAGACGTGCTGGGACTTGACGGCTATCAGTGGGCGCCTGAGGGAAAGGATGCCTTCATCGCCCAAGGCAAGCAGAATCTGGAGGTGCTTTGTCAGGTGGCTCAGGATCACGGGAAGATTCCTGCACTGACGGAGTGCGGACTGAAGAACCTGACCGATCCTACCTGGTGGACCTCGACGCTTCTGCCTACGGTGGAGAATTACCCCATCAGCTATCTGCTCGTATGGCGTAACTACAAGGAAGAGTGGTTCGGCCCCTCGCCATCGAAGCCCGATGCCCAGTATTTCGTGGACTTCTATAACAATGACAAGACATTATTCCTCAACGAAATTAAATAAGATAACGATATGACTGATTTTGAAAAGAAAGTGGCAGCCCTGCGTGCTCATCATGAGGAGCTGCTGAGCAAGAAGAACGAGCCCATAGAGTGGGGGAATGGGATCTACGAGAAGTATAAGAACCCCGTAGTGACAGCTGCCCACGTCCCCCTGGAGTGGAAGTATGACTTCAACGAGCAGGACAACCCCTACCTGATGCAGCGCATCATGTGTAATGCAACGCTGAATGCAGGTGCTATCAAGTGGAACGGCAAGTATGTGCTCGTGGTTCGCGTGGAAGGTGCCGACCGCAAGAGCTTCTTTGCTGTCGCAGAGTCGCCTAACGGTATTGACAACTTCCGTTTCTGGGAGGAGCCCGTCACGATGCCCGACGACGTGATTCCTGCCACCAATATCTATGATATGCGTATCACGAAGCATGAGGATGGCTGGATCTATGGTGTGTTCTGTGCGGAGCGTCACGACGATTCGCAACCCGGCAATCTCTCTGCGGCAACGGCTACAGCTGCTATCGCCCGCACGAAAGACCTCAAGACCTGGGAGCGCCTGCCCGACCTGAAGACTAAGAGCCAGCAGCGCAACGTGGTGTTGCACCCTGAGTTCGTCGATGGGAAATATGCTTTCTACACCCGTCCGCAGGATGGATTCATCGACACGGGTTCGGGCGGCGGTATCGGTTGGGCACTGATCGACGATATCACAAATGCTGAGGTCAAGGAAGAGAAGATTATCTACGAGCGTAAGTATCACACCATTACCGAGGTGAAGAACGGTGAGGGCCCGCACCCCATCAAGACACCGAAGGGCTGGCTGCATCTGGCTCACGGCGTGCGTGCCACAGCCGACGGCCTGCGCTATGTATTATATATGTATATGACGGCTCTCGACGATCCTACGAAGGTGATTGCCCGTCCCGGTGGCTACTTCCTCGTGCCTGAGGGTGATGAGTATCTGGGCGACGTGATGAACGTGGCCTTTGCCAACGGATGGATAGCCGATGAGGACGGAAAGGTGTTTATCTACTACGCCTCAGCCGATACACGTATGCATGTGGCTACATCGACGGTAGACAAGCTCATCGACTACTGCATGAACACGCCAGAAGACGGCCTGACGACAGCAGCCAGCGTGGAAACGATCAAGAAACTTATTATCAAAAACAAGAAATCATAATCTATGGCTAAATCTAAGTTAATTGAGAAAATTGGATACGGTTTCGGTGACATGTCGTCGTCGACATTCTGGAAAGTATTTTCTTACTATCTTCCTATCTTCTATTCAAACATCTTCGGTCTTTCACTGATTGATGCCGGTATATTGGTGCTCGTGACGCGTATCTGGGATGCTGTCTCCGATCCGATGATGGGTATCATTGCCGACCGTACGAATACGAGATGGGGTAAGTATCGCCCCTATCTGCTATGGGTGGCTCCGCTGTTCTCGATCTGTGGTATCCTCCTGTTTACCACTCCTGACTGGGATTACGGTGCCAAGCTCATCTGGGCTTACGTGACCTATATCATGATGATGACCGTCTACACGGGAATCAATGTACCTTACGGTGCGATGCTGGGTGTGATGACTGATGACACCAACGAGAAGACGGTATTCTCGAGTTTCCGTATGTTCTTTGCTTACGGCGGCTCGTTTATCGCCCTGTTCCTTTGGGAACCGCTGACAAACATGTTCGGTGGTTATAAGACGCCCGAAGGCTGGTTCTGGGGAATGGTCGTGATTGCCTCTGCCTGCTTCGTGATGTTCATCCTGTGCTTCCTTCTGACGAAGGAGCATCTGAAGACGGTCTCGACGGTGAGTGTGGGTAGCGACTTCAAGTCTCTGCTGTCGAACAAGCCTTGGTGGTTGCTGATTGGTGCCGCCTTATGCTCAAACCTGTTCAATACGGTGCGTGGTGCAACGGTGGCTTACTTCTTCCTCGACATCATTGGTTCCGATGTAAGTCTGTCGTTCTTCGGCATCCTGTTCCTGTTCTATTCAGGATTGTTCCTGGGCGTAGGCGAGGTGTCGAATATGGCTGGTGTAGCGCTTTGTGTGCCTATCGCCAATAAGCTGGGTAAGAAGACGACGTTCATCCTTGTGAACGCTGCGCTGGTTGTGCTGAGTATTTCGTTCTTCTTCGTGCCCTGCACGCCTTCTGGTTTCTGGACGATGCTGATTCTCCAGATTGTCATCTCTATCTTCACAGGTATCATGTCGCCTCTGATCTGGAGTATGTATGCCGACGTATCTGACTATGCCGAGCTGAAGTTCAAGACCGCATCTACCGGCTTGATCTTCTCTTCTGCGTCGATGGCTCAGAAGTTTGGTGGTGCCATCGGTGGAGCTGCTGTGCTCTGGCTGCTCTCAGGCTTTGGCTATATCACCGACAATGCTCAGCTTGAGGCTGGTGCTGTTCAGCCCGAGAGTGCGCTTATGGTGCTCCGTTGGCTGATGAGCTTCATCCCTGCTGCTGTGGCCGCTCTGGCCATCATCGTTGTGTGGTTCTATCCGCTGACGACCAAGCGTATTCATGAAATCAGTAGTGAACTGAAGAAAGTACGTGCAATCGAATAACAAACAAATACCAAAACAATGAATCAGATCACAATCAGCAAGATGAAAAGCGAGATGCAGGATGTCCTTCAGAAGAACATCCTGCGTTTCTGGCTTGACAAAATGATCGACCATGAAAACGGGGGATTTTATGGCCGTATTGACGGTCAGGGCGTGCTCCATCCCGAGGCCGAGAAAGGTGCTATCCTCAATGCACGCATCCTTTGGTCGTTCTCTGCAGCCTATCGGGTGCTGGGTAATCCAGAGTATCTCGAAGCTGCCACCCGCGCCAAGGATTATATCTTGGGGCATTTTATCGACCAGGAGTATGGCGGTGTCTTTTGGAGTGTGGACTACAAGGGACAGCCCTTGGACACCAAGAAACAGTTCTATGCCATTGGCTTTGTCATCTATGGACTGACAGAGTATGCGCGTGCATCGGGCGACCGTGAAGCGCTGGAGTATGCCCTCGACCTGTATGACTGCATCGAAGAGCATGCCCTCGACCGTGAGCATAACGGCTATATAGAGGCATGTACGAGAGAGTGGGGGGCTATAGCCGATATGCGCCTGTCGGAGTTGGATGCCAACTTTCCCAAGTCGCAGAACACCCATCTGCACATCATTGAGCCCTATACCAATCTGTTGCGCTGCCTGCGAGAATTTCAGGCTAAGCAGTCGTGCGACTATGTCCCTGCTATCGGCGCTGTACTGCCTGTAGGTGTGAGTGTCCCTGTGGAGACTGTCCTGAGCGTTGAGGCTTCGCTACGTAATCTCATTGATATCTTTACCGATAAGATTCTGAACCCGGAGACCCACCATCTGGATCTTTTCTTCGAGATGGACTGGACACGCGGTGCTGGCCGTCTGGAGAGCTATGGCCACGATATCGAGTGCTCGTGGCTGATGCATGAGGCTGCGCTGGTGTTAGGCGACAGAAAGGTGCTCGATAAAGTGGAAGATGTTGTCCGTCAGGTAGCTAAGGCTTCTGAGAAAGGTCTCCGCCCTGATGGCTCGATGATCCATGAGGCGAACCTTGATACGGGTCATGTTGATGATGACCTCCACTGGTGGGTACAGGCTGAGAACGTGGTAGGATGGTATAATATCTACCAGTATTTTGGTGATGAGGAAGCACTGGAGAAAGCCATGCGTTGCTGGACGTATATCAAGACCCAGCTCATCGACTGGGAGAACGGCGAATGGTTCTGGAGTCGCCATCCTGACGGTTCACTGAATACGGTCGACGATAAGGCAGGCTTCTGGAAGTGTCCTTATCATAACAGCCGTATGTGCCTGGAGATTATCGAGCGTTCGGAACAGCTCTATTGAGCCATTTCCCTGAACTTCAGTCCGGGCTTAATCTTCATCTTAGACATCTGCTCTGTGTTTGTGAGTGAGAAATTCACAACCAGGGCAGTGTGCTTTCCTCTCAGCTCCGCATTGCCTTCGGCCAGAGCGCCGTCGCTATTGATGGTGGCATAAAGATCTCTGAAATGGGAAGTCTTATAGACGCAATCGTTGATTTGTGCAGTAACGGAGCCAATAGGTAGCTTGCCGCTCTTTTGCTGGCGCATCTTGAGGGTTCTGGCCTTCGAGATGTCAATCTTGAAATCGGCCTGGCAGTCGATAGCTCCCAGATCCTTCACCTCAAACAGCTTGCCCATAATCACATCCTTGGTGCTGACGGTTCCAGTGAGATATTTCTCCTCGTTGTCGATGCCGAACTCGAAGTTGATGTTGCCCACTTCGGTGTTGAGTCTGCCTCGGAAGATCTCCTTCTTCCAAAGAATATCGAAGCTCCCGTGATATCTCAGAGTGCCTAAGGCGAAGAGTTGTCTCATCATGAATTTCTTGACAGGGAACTGATTGATCAGCTTGTCTTTGATGCCGGGCTTGGCCACCATATCGATGACCTCGAAATGGAGCGATAACTTCTGGGCGTCGTTCATATTCCTCATGATGCCTGTGCTGGCACAGACAAACTTCCTGTCTTCCGTATAGACTCTGACATTCCTGAACTCCATCGTGTTGGCTGATCCAGTAAGTCTCAGATTGAGTAAGAGTGGAAGCTTGAAGTTGCTGAGCACAGGAGCAAACGGGCGCGAGATATCGGTCAGGAAAGCTTTTCCTGTGATATTCTTAGTCGAATAGGTCAGACCGGTACCTTTTTCTTTGTCTGGGAAGTTGATATCGGCCTCGGTCACTCTGAGGCTGGTGCTCTTCTGAAGAATAGACAGGTCGGTAATATGTGCCTTCCGCTTGTTGGCTGCGATGTTGAACCTCAGATCCTTGAAGTCCATACCCATGATGGAATCGTAAGCAAAACCTTTGGTAATGGTGGCATTGATGGAATCCTTGCTGATATGGTTGAGCGTTACCTTTAAGTCTGCGGTGATGTCAAGATGCCCCATGTCGAAAAAGCCGCGTTTGGGCTTGTGGGCATTTTTACGTGGCTTGTGATTGTTGGTCTGATATCTGAAATCTCTGAGGGTAACGAGCTTTTCTCCCGTATCGGTGAGCACAGCCGACAGAAGTCCGATGCCTACAGTTCTCGCCTCTCTGCCCTTCTTGGTCGTTGCATCCCATTTGGCTTGTCCATCCTGGAGAATGACAAATTGGTTGCCTGAGAGCTCTTTGGTGTAGCTGCCGCGTTCGAGCTGTATATCATAGTCGTTGTACTTGACATTGATATCATAGATCTGTAGATGGCTCAGATCGACGGCAAACCGCTTAGCACTGTTTTTCTTCTTCTCTTTCTTCTCACCCTTATCGTCTTTCTTCTTGAAGGCATCGATGAGGAACTGATAGTTGGCAGGCTCTTCTTTCGAGGGTTTCACGATAAGTGCCTTCAGGCCATTGGCTTCACCTCCTTTGAGTATGATTTTGCCCATAAACAGCGGCAGAAATTTGAGATCGGCGCTTATTTCTTCTAATTGGAGCATTTTCCTGTGCTGTAAGTCCTCTACTTCAACACCTTGCAGGCTGACAGCCTGACTGATCAGGTTTACCTGGATTTTGTCGATATGCACTTTCGTGGGTATCTTTTCCTGAAGTGCTTGAGTCGCTTTTAACACTATCTTGTCTTGTACAGGACCAAAGTTGATGATCAGGGTGATGATCAGCAGGAGTCCGACGAAGGCAGCTAACGTGTAGCCTGCTATCTTCAAAGGTTTCTTAAAAGCACTTTTGTTCACAATTCTCGAGAAGTTTTAGTTTGACTTTGCAAAAGTACGCATATTTTTTGTAATTCTATTAAGATTTGGCATTTTTTGTTTTGCCATCTCAAAATTTTGTATTACCTTTGCACCAAGAAACAATATTGTTATAACATTTATTAATTTTTTATGAACTTTACTTTGTTAATTACCGTCTTGCTGACGGCTATTACATTGGTGGTGGCGGCTTATGTCGTAGCCAAGCTGATAGGTCCTCGGTCCTACGCGAAGGTGAAAGGTGAGCCGTATGAGAGTGGTATCCCCACGCGAGGCAGCTCGTGGTTGCCCATCTCCGTGGGATTCTATCTCTTCGCCATCTTGTTCCTCATGTTCGATGTGGAAACAGTGTTTCTGTATCCATGGGCTGTGGTAGTGAAGGAGTTCGGCGCGATGGCATTGCTGAGCATTGGCTTCTTCTTAGTAGTTCTGGTATTAGGCTTGGCTTATGCCTGGCGGAAAGGAGACTTGGAATGGAAGTAAGAAAGCCTCACATCAAGAGTATCCCCTACGAGGAATGGAATGACAACGCCTCGCTGGAGAAGATTGTTGACGAGCTCCATGAGGGAGGCGTCAATGTGATTACGGGTTCGCTCGACCAGTTGATTAACTGGGGACGTTCGAACTCGCTCTGGTCGCTTACATTTGCTACCTCATGCTGTGGTATCGAGTTTATGGCCTGCGGCTGTGCCCGTTACGACTTTGCCCGCTTCGGTTTCGAGGTGACGCGTAACTCTCCACGTCAGGCAGACTTGATTATGTGTGCAGGAACAATCACACATAAGATGGCTCCTGCCCTGAAGCGTCTGTACGATGAGATGGCTGAGCCTAAGTATGTGATTGCCGTAGGTGGCTGTGCCATCAGTGGCGGTCCCTTCAAGTCGAGCTATCATGTGGTGAAGGGTATCGAGGAGATCGTACCTGTAGATGTGTTTATCCCAGGATGTCCTCCGCGCCCAGAGGCTATCATGTATGGCATGATGCAGCTGCAGCGTAAGGTGAAGATTGAGAAATTCTTTGGTGGTGCCAACCACAAGCAGACCGCTGAGGAGCGTGAGCTGGGCGTATCGAATGAGGAACTGACATTCCGCTCTAAGCATGGTGATCATCGTCGTGAGCCAGTGGTTATTACTGATGTTCCCAAGGAATTTGTTGAAGAACTTAAGAAAGAGGAGGCTGGCGTATGAAACTATCACCAAGGGAATTTAAGTTTGAAGAGTTCTTGCAAAGAATGCAGGACTTGAAGGAGAAAGAGCACTTTGACTATCTGGTAACGATTGTCGGAGAGGACTTCCCTAAAGACCTTCTGGGTTCTGAAGGTGGTCTCGGCTGTATCTATATTCTTGAGAATACAGAGACCCATAAGCGCTGTTCTGTGAAGATGATGGCTAAGATGCAAGTTTGCGGCGACGGCATGTCATCCAACGGTACAGGAGAGATGGACGGACAGACATTAGCTTACATCCCCTCCGTTTCTCACATCTGGCGTGTTGCTGATCTCTTGGAGCGCGAGGTCTATGACTTCTACGGCATCGTGTTCCTCGGGCATCCTGATATGCGCCGTCTCTTCCTCCGCAATGATTTCAAGGGCTATCCCTTCCGCAAGGACTGGAAGTTTAATGATGAGTATACGCTGGAGGATGATGTAGAGCCCGACTACGGTCTGGAGTTCTACCTTGACAAGGATGGCAATCTGCAGAGCAAGCAGAACAGGTTGTTCGGTCCTGACGACTATGTGATCAACATCGGTCCTCAGCACCCCGCTACTCATGGTGTACTTCGTTTGCAGACGGTGCTGAACGGTGAGACTGTCAAGCGCATCTATCCTCACCTGGGCTATATCCATCGTGCGATTGAGAAGATGTGGGAGAGCATGAGCTATCCCCAGACACTGGCTTTGACAGATCGTCTTAACTATCTGGGAGCCATGCAGCATCGCCATGCTCTGGTGGGTGTGATTGAGGAAGGTATGGGCGTTGAACTTACCGACCGCATCAAGTACATCCGCACCATCATGGACGAGCTTCAGCGTCTCGACTCTCACTTGCTCTACACCTCGTGTGTGGCTCAGGACCTTGGCGCTCTCACAGGTATGCTGTATGGTATGCGTGATCGTGAGCACGTGCTGAACATCATGGAGGAGACCACAGGTGGACGCCTGATTCAGAACTATTATAGAATAGGTGGCCTGCAGGACGACATCGATCCTAACTTCGTCAAGAACTGCAAGGATCTGGTGAAGTATCTGCGTCCTACCATTCAAGAGTATATGGATGTGTTTGGCGATAATGTCATCACTCACAACCGCTTGGAGAACTGCGGACCGATGAGTCTTGAGGATTGTATCAACTATGCTGTTACGGGTCCTGCCGGACGTGCTTCGGGCTGGAAGAACGATGTGCGCAAGAACCACCCATACGATATGTACGATAAGGTGGAGTGGGAGCAGTGCACACTCAGCGGCTGCGACTCTATGGACCGTTACCTCGTTCACATCAACGAGATGTACCAGAGCTTGAATATCATCGAGCAGCTCATTGACAACATTCCTGAGGGCGACTTCTATGTGAAGCAGAAGCCAATCATCAAGGTGCCCGAGGGACAGTGGTACTTCTCTGTTGAGGGTGTGGCTGGTGAGTTTGGTGTTTATCTCGACTCTCGTGGCGATAAGAGTCCATACCGCATGAAGATGCGCCCGATGGGACTCTCGCTGGTTGGTGCCTTCGACCCCATGCTTCGTGGTCAGAAGATTGCCGACTTGATCGCTACTTGCGCCGCTATTGATGTCGTAATTCCTGATATTGACAGATAATGGGAAATTAAGAGTTAAGAATTAAGAATTAAGAAAATATGTTTGATTTCTCAATTATAACCCAATGGTTCGACCAGTTGCTCAGGATTACGATAGGCTGTCCTGATTGGTTGGCAATATTGATTGAGTGCGTGCTGGTGGGTACGGGTATCCTCGTAGGATATGCCCTCATCGCCATCGTACTGATATTTATGGAGCGTAAGGTGTGTGCCTACTTCCAGTGCCGTCTTGGCCCGATGCGAGTAGGCTACTGGGGCTTGATGCAGGTGTTTGCCGATGTGCTGAAGATGCTCATCAAGGAGATCTTCTTCGTTGATCGTGCTGATAAGCTGCTCTATGCCGTTGCTCCTCTTCTGGTGATTATCGGCTCTGTGGGCGCCTTCTCGTTCCTGCCTTGGAACAATGGTGCTACGGTGCTCGACTTCAACGTAGGTGTGTTCCTGCTCACCGCCGTCTCTTCGATTGGCGTAGTAGGTATCTTCCTGGCTGGTTGGGGTTCTAACAACAAGTATTCTGTGGTTTCGGCTATGCGTGGTGCTGTGCAGATGATCTCATACGAGATGTCGCTCTGCCTCTGTCTGATTACTGCTGTCATCCTGACAGGAACCATGCAGATGAGCGGTATCGTTGAGGCTCAGACAGGCCCTTGGAAGTGGCTCATCTTCCAGGGACACATTCCTGCACTGATTGCCTTCTTCGTGTTCCTCATCGCTGGTAACGCTGAGGCTAATCGTGGCCCGTTTGATATGGCTGAGGCTGAGAGCGAGTTGACTGCTGGACATCATACCGAGTATTCTGGTATGGGCTTCGGCTTCTTCTACCTCGCCGAGTTCCTCAACCTCTTCATCATCGCAGGTATTGCTGCTACAGTGTTCCTCGGTGGCTGGGCTCCTGTAAACATCGGTATCGAGGCTTTCGATACACTGATGAACTACATCCCTGGTATCGTATGGTTCATGGGTAAGGCCTTCTTCCTGGTTTGGATTCTGATGTGGATCAAGTGGACGGTGGCCCTGGGGCTTTATATTAAATAAGGTATAGCAATGGAAGATAACAAAACATATTTCGGAGAAATCGGGCACGGCCTGAAGACTTTGGCCATTGGTATGAAGACCACTTGGAAGGAATACTTCAAGGACTTCTTTACCAACAAGTCTACAGAGCAGTATCCCGAGAACCGCAAGACCACACTCCATGTGGCTAAGCGTCATCGCGGTCGCCTGACATTCAAGCGCAACGAGGACGGCAGCTACAAGTGTACAGCTTGCACATTGTGCGAAAAGGCCTGTCCGAATGGAACCATCAAGATTACTGCCCACATGGCTGAGGATCCTGAGACAGGCAAGAAAAAGAAGGTGCTCGACGATTATCAGTACGATCTGGGCGACTGTATGTTCTGCCAGTTGTGTACGAATGCCTGCAACTTCGACGCTATTGAGTTTACAAACGATTTCGAGAACGCCGTGTTCGACCGCAGTAAGCTGGTGCTCCACCTGAATCAGGAGGTTTACCAAGGCGGTTCTCTGCCTAACCTTATCAATGGTGGCGCAGAGTGGGAAGTCGGTAAGTTTAACACTAAAACGAAGTAACGCTTTATGGGAAATACAGTCATGTTTTGTATTCTCGCGGTGTTCATCATCGGCTCTGCGCTGATGTGTGTCACCACAACGAGGATTATGCGCGCTGCAACATTCATGTTGTTTGTGCTCTTTGGTGTGGCAGGTATTTATTTCCTGCTCGACTACACCTTCCTGGGAGCCGCTCAGATCTCAGTATATGCCGGAGGCGTTACGATGATCTATGTGTTTGCCATCCAACTGGTGAGCAAGCGTACCCTTCAGGGACTTGAGGAGCGAGTTAAGTCGAGCAAGATGATTGCTGGCGGTCTGGCTGCTCTTGCCGGACTGGTCGTAGTCAGTCTGATTCTGCTGAAGACAGGCTTCTACACTCAGGAGATTGCCAATGTGGAGGTTCCGATGAAGGAAATCGGTATGGCTCTTGTTGGCGCTGGTAAATATCAGTATGTACTGCCTTTCGAGTTCATCTCAGTATTCTTGCTGGCATGTATCATCGGAGGCTTGGTAGTAGCAAGAAAGGAGGATAAGGCATGATACCAGTTGAATGTTTTTTTGCACTTAGTGCCCTGTTGTTCTTTATTGGCGTCTATGGTTTTGTGACTCGTCGCAACCTGATTGCTATGCTCATCTCTGTAGAGCTGGTTCTCAATGCCGTCGATATCAACTTTGCTGCTATCAACCGTCTGCTCTATCCCAACGGAATGGAGGGTATGTTCATGACGCTCTTTGTGATTGGTGTTGCTGCTGCAGAAAGTGCTGTGGCCATCGCTATTATTATCAACGTCTACCGCAAGTTCAAGAGCGACAGCGTTGATGCTATCCAGAATATGAAACGATAGTAAAAAGTAAAAGGTAAAAAAGTAAAAAGATAAAATTATGTTTAGTTACACGATATTTATCATGCTTCTGCCGCTGCTGTCGTTCATCGTTCTTGGACTGGCTGGCATGAAGATGCAGCACAAGGTTGCCGGATTGATCGGCACTTGCTCACTGGGAATCGTTACGATACTCTCTTACCTCACTGCCTTCCAGTATTTTGGAATGGATCGTGTGGAGGGTGTTTATCAGACGTTTGTTCCTTATAACTTCACTTGGTTGCCTCTGGGCAATCTGCATTTCGACCTCGGTATCCTGTTGGATCCTATCAGTGTGATGATGCTGATTGTGATCTCTACGGTATCACTGATGGTTCATATCTACTCATTCGGCTATATGCATGGCGAGAAAGGATTCCAGCGTTACTACGCCTTCCTGTCTCTCTTCACGATGTCAATGCTGGGCTTGGTTCTGGCCACCAACATCTTCCAGATGTATATGTTCTGGGAGTTGGTGGGTGTATCATCTTACCTGCTCATCGGATTCTACTATCCTTTGAAGCCTGCCATTGCTGCCTCTAAGAAGGCCTTCATCGTGACGCGCTTTGCCGATATGTTCTTCCTCGTAGGTATCCTGACCTTTGGCTACTTCGTCGATTCGTTCAGCTTCTCGTTTGCTGGTGACATCGTGATGGGGCAGGGCACCACACCTTTCATCGAGGGTAACCTTGCTAAGGCTGTAGCCGCTGGTGGCTTCATCATTCCTACCGCACTCGTACTGATGTTTATCGGAGGTGCAGGTAAGAGTGCAATGTTCCCACTGCACATTTGGCTGCCTGATGCTATGGAGGGTCCTACGCCTGTATCTGCTCTGATCCACGCTGCTACGATGGTGGTGGCTGGTGTGTTCCAGATTGCCCGTATGTTCCCGCTTTGGATTGAGTACGCACCTCAGGCGATGTCGATAGTAGTATGGGTGGGTGTGTTCACCGCATTCTATGCTGCAGCTGTGGCTTGTGCCCAGAGCGACATCAAGCGTGTGCTTGCTTTCTCAACCATCTCTCAGATTGCCTTCATGATGGTGGCTCTGGGTGTATCGTTGCCAGGTCACGAGGCTTTGATGGATAATCACGCTCAGCTGGGTTATATGGCTGGTATGTTCCACCTGTTCACCCACGCTATGTTCAAGGCTTGTTTGTTCCTCGGTGCTGGTTGTATCATCCACGCTGTCCACTCTAACGAGATGGCCCTGATGGGAGGTTTGCGCAAGTATATGCCTATTACTCATATCACCTTCCTCATCAGCTGTCTGGCTATCGCTGGTATCCCATTCTTCTCAGGCTTCAGCTCGAAGGATGAGATTATCACCGCCTGCATGCAGTACAGCCCTGTTTGTGGTTGGATTATGACAGGTATTGCCGCTATGACTGCCTTCTACATGTTCCGTCTGTACTACGGTATCTTCTGGGGAACTGAGAACAAGGAGGCTCACGAGCATCATACACCACACGAGGCTCCTGCTACGATGACTATTCCTCTGATTGTACTCTGTGTAATTACTGTTGGAGTGGGTGTTTATTCTACTCTTGGCGGATTCCTTGGCTGGGGAGGCTCCTTCGGAAGCTATGTCTCTGCTGCAGGTACCGATTACACCATTCACTTCGATGCGCAGATTGCAGCTACCTCTACGATTATTGCCATTATCAGCATCTGTATCGCCACCTATATATATAAAGGTGAGACTCAGCCGATTGCTGATCGCCTGTATAAGACGTTCCCCAAGCTGCATCGTGCAGCCTACAAGCGTTTCTATCAGGACGAGATTTGGCAGTATGTTACACACAGAATTATCTTCCGTTGTGTCTCGACACCTATCGCCTGGTTCGACCGCCACGTTGTTGACGGCACGTTCAACTTTATGGCTTGGGGTGCTAACGAGGCTGGTGAGAGTATCCGCAGCTGGCAGAGTGGCGACGTTCGTCAGTATGCTGTCTGGTTCCTCACTGGTACGGTTGCACTTACGCTCGTTTTACTCGCTTTAATGTAAATTGAATTTGAATGATTATGAGTATATTAAGTGTTTTCGTAATAATCCCCGTCCTGATGCTTCTTGGCCTTTGGCTGGCAAAGAATCTGAATCAGGTGCGTGGCGTGATGGTGGCAGGTGCATCTTGCTTGCTGGCCCTTTCCATCTGGCTGACGATTTACTTTATCCAGGAGCGCGCCGCTGGTAACACAGCCGAGATGCTGCTTACTTATAGTGTGCCCTGGTTCAAACCGCTGAATATCGCCTATAGTGTTGGTGTTGATGGTATCTCTGTCGTGATGCTGCTCCTCTCGAGTATCATCGTGTTCACGGGAACTTTTGCCTCTTGGCAGTTGAAGCCGCTCACCAAGGAGTATTTCCTCTGGTTCACCCTGCTTTCTACAGGTGTGTTCGGCTTCTTTATCTCTACCGACCTTTTCACGATGTTCATGTTCTACGAGGTGGCTCTGATTCCTATGTATCTCTTGATTGGTGTCTGGGGCTCAGGCCGTAAGGAGTACTCAGCCATGAAGCTGACGCTGATGCTGATGGGAGGTTCTGCCCTGCTGATTCTCGGATTGCTGGGTATCTACTACTTCAATGGCATCTATAGCGGTTCTTACACCTTCGAACTCACAACGATTGCAGCTAATCACTGTATTCCGAGTGATATTCAGAACATCTTCTTCCCCTTCATCTTCATCGGATTCGGTGTGCTGGGCGCCTTGTTCCCATTCCACACTTGGTCTCCCGATGGTCATGCTTCAGCGCCTACAGCGGTTTCCATGCTGCATGCTGGTGTACTGATGAAGCTGGGAGGTTACGGCTGTTTCCGCGTAGCAATGTACCTGCTGCCTGAGGCTGCTCAGGATCTTTCTTGGATCTTCCTCATCCTCACTACGATCTCTGTAGTTTATGGCGCTTTGAGTGCTTGTGTACAGACCGACCTGAAGTATATCAATGCTTACTCTTCGGTTTCTCACTGCGGACTGGTGCTCTTCGCACTGTTGATGATGAGTCAGACGGCCGTAACCGGTGCCGTTCTGCAGATGCTCTCTCACGGTTTGATGACGGCTCTCTTCTTCGCCCTGATCGGTATGATCTACGGACGTACCCACACTCGTGACATCCGCGAGTTGGCTGGACTGATGAAGATTATGCCTTTCCTCGCTGTGGGTTATGTGATTGCAGGTCTCGCCAACCTCGGACTTCCTGGTTTCTCTGGCTTTATTGCTGAGATGACCATCTTTGTTGGTGCCTTCGGAGCTCCTGAACTCTATGGCGATCCTAACAGTTCCTTCCGCATGGTAGCTACCATCATCGCTTGTACGTCGATCGTTGTAACAGCGGTCTACATCCTGCGTGTTGTTGGTAAGATCCTTTATGGCGAGGTTGAGAACAAGCACTTCCTTGAGCTTACCGATGCTACTTGGGATGAGCGTGTCGCTGTGATCTGCCTGATTTTCTGTGTAGCTGGTCTGGGTTCATTCCCATTCTGGGTGAGCGATATGATCTCACCTGCTGCAGGTACAATTCTTCAGTCAATTGGTGTAATGTAAAAATAGGAGGACAAAAGATATGAATTACGGACAATTCTTAAATATGGTTCCTGAGTTTTACCTCGTTCTCATATTGTTAGCAGTTTTTGTGGTTGACTTTATCATGCACCGTAGTGAGAAGAAGCTCGATACATTGTATATTGTAACGGTTGCTTTGCTGGCAGTGTTACCTGTACGCATTGTGTTCCTGGCTAATCCTGCAGAAGCTTTTGGCGGTCTCTATGTCGCCACTCCAGCAGTGAATGTGATGAAAGCCATCCTGGCCTTTGGTTCTCTGATCGTTGTGTTGATGGCTCAACCTTGGGTAGCTACCCAGAAGCGTCTGGCTGGTGAGTTCTATATGCTGATCATTTCAACATTGCTCGGTATGTTTGTCATGATGTCTTCGGGCAACTTCCTGCTGTTCTTCCTTGGTCTCGAGATGGCCTCAGTGCCTCTGGCATGTCTGGTGGCCTTCGATCGCGATCGTAAGGATAGTGCGGAGGGTGCTGCCAAGTATATCCTCGTGGCAACTTTCTCAAGTGGAGTCATGCTGTTTGGTATCTCGTTCATCTATGCTGCCACAGGTACGCTTTATTTCGACGATGTGGCTGCTGTGATCACAGCGAAGCCGCTCACCATTATGGGCTTGACTTTCTTCTTCAGTGGTCTTGGATTCAAGATATCACTCGTGCCTTTCCACTTCTGGACAGCCGATACCTATCAGGGTGCGCCTACACCAGTCACTGGCTATCTCAGCGTTATCTCTAAGGGTGCTGCAGCCATCACGCTGTGCATCATCCTGACGAAGGTGTTCCAGCCAATGGTCGAGTATTGGGACTACATGCTTTATATCGTGATTGTGCTCTCTATCACGGTAGCTAACCTCTTTGCTATCCGTCAGAGCGAGCTCAAGCGATTCATGGCGTTCTCAAGTATCTCGCAGGCTGGCTATATCATGCTGGCAGTCGTTGGCAACAGTCAGCTCGGCATGGCTTCGCTTACTTACTATGTACTCGTCTACATCGTAGCCAATATGTCGGTCTTCACTGTTATCAATGTAGTGGAGCGCAATAATGGCGGACGTACGGATATGGCTGCCTACAATGGATTCTATCAGACGAATCCCAAGCTCAGCTTCCTGATGACGCTGGCTCTGTTCTCTCTGGCTGGTATCCCTCCGTTCGCAGGTATGTTCTCTAAATTCTTCGTCTTCATGGCTGGTGTACAGAATGGCGATCCCTGGGCCTACTTCGTAGTGTTCATCGCCCTCGTCAATACTGTAGTATCACTCTACTACTATCTGCTCATCGTGAAGGCTATGTATATCACGAAGACTGACGAGCCGCTGCCTACCTTCCAGAGCGACATCAACACTAAGTGCGCCCTCGCTATCTGTACTGCAGGCATCGCCCTCTTCGGCGTTGTCAGCTGTATCTACGAGTGGATTGCTGCAGCAGGTATGTAGATTTTCCCCTAGCTCAATAGTAGAATCCCGATGGCAAAAAAGTCATCGGGATTCTTCTTTCTTTTGCGACATTTTTTCAGGCTGTGAGTCCAGTTTGTCGCATTATCGTTTTCCTGTCGCTACTACTCAAATCATTTTTAGCAAAAAAACTTGGAATGAGCCAAAAATCGTCTTACCTTTGCATCGTCAATCAGGACAAACAAGACTTCTGAGCGACAACAAAAAGAGAATTTAAAAATAAAAATAGTATTAACAATTAAAAATTAAGAAAGGAAAAGAATTATGGCAAAGACT
>ONKL01000102.1 GCA_900318395.1 uncultured Prevotella sp. | reverse complement strand
GTTCTGGAATTCGTCGATAATAAGTGTGAACGGACGGCTCTCAGACAACTGGAGTACAAACCTGAATACTTCGGAGAAGGAGGTTGGTGTACCAAGAATAGGTGCATCCAGCTTCTCACGTATCTCACGCACATAGTCCTGGCACAGCAATGCCTCTGCTTTCTTTCCTACAAAGAAATAAAGTACAGTATCATCACCACATCGCTGTGAGAGCTCCGTCTTTCCAATACGTCTGCGTCCCATCAACACTGTCATCCTTGCTTCGCATAGTATTCGTTATTACCGTAACCGTCATTACTTTTGCAAAGATACAAAAAATATTCATACCAACAAGCAATATGGGATAAAAACTTTCATTTTGTGTCTATTTTCTGCCTTTTTTAGATTCTAAAGGTGCTGGTAGTGTCGTTGTTGACTTGTCACCTACTCTTTGGGCCTGCTCCGATATACCTATGCGGATGCAGCCCTGTATCATTGCTATTCATACTGATTCTTTCGTCTGTATTGTTCTGTCAGTTCTAATAGCTTCCGAAACTTCTCTACTCGCTCTGGTTTCATTTTCCCTGCATTCATCACTTTACGATTTGACTTTAGCCAATTAAGGCAATCATGTTCCTCAATCCTATGCTTAGATGGATTCCGATGATTGGTTTCAATGAAATCAATCACCTCTTTATATCGCTCCATCCATCGTTCGTCTTGTGTCATAGTTGATTCATTTCTCGCAGAGCCAGTATTCCGAGCAGCCGTTCACCATACGATGTTTGAAGTTGAAGCGGTAGTTGTTCATCGCACGGCCCAGTACGTTGGGCGAGGTCTTCTTGGCATCGAAGTAGGCATAGCGGCTGGCGAAGGTCGATAGGATCTCAGGGGTTCCCCACCAGCGACCCTCGCCCTCTTTTGGCTTACGGAAAGTCTCGTTGATCATTTCCACCAGATCTACTGTCCGCTGGTAAGGCGCGTTCTCATCAATCAGCGTCTGTATCTCGTCATCCTCCAGCCAGAAACGCTCACCTTTATTAAATAGGTATAAGGCCTGGGCGTAGAGCTGGCGATGGTCCAGATTGTCAGTGAAGTCGATGCTCTTGCCGGCAGGAATGCCCACGCAGACGAATCGGCGTGAACCAGTGGGATCAACGAGTGGCTGCATCTGATTGGTCGTGCCGATAAACGAGGTATAGCGCCTGAACTGCTTGATGGTCTTGCCGTAAGGCGGGCGGAACTTCACATCGCTCGACGACAGCAGATATTTCAGCACGATCTGCTGAGAATTCGTCGTCTTGTCAAACTCGTCGATATTGATGAGGGCGAAGCTTGTCAGCGCGATATTCAGGTCGAACTCGTTCTTGAAGTTCAGCTTGTCGTTATAATAGTCGCGCAGTTCTGGAGGCAGCAGAATCTTGCAGAAACGCGTCTTTCCACAACCCTGACGACCAATCAGCAACGGCGTTAACGCATTGCCAGTCAGCTGCTTATCGCTCTCACGCCATTGTGCCACCATACCCGTGAGCCAGTATCTGAGATACTTCTCCCAATGGGGCTGGTCTGTTGGCACTCGCTTGGCAAGGTCGGCGATATAGTCGTGCCCATCCCACTCCGGCAACTTGTTGAGCCAGCTGTTCACGGGGTCATATTGTTCGATGCGGGTAGAGTCGATGAAGCGGTTCACGTCCTGATCCCACGATTTCAGACCCTGTTCGCGAGCCTCGATGGTCATATCGTTGCGAACCTCTTCGGTAAGTGGTTTAAACGTCTGATCCTCAGAGAATTTCATGCGATATTCAGCCACGCCTGTCATCAGATTCTTCCGCATGTCGTAGTTGGCCGTCAGGAAGATTTCCGTCCGCATGGTCTGCAGCGTTTCCTGCGGCACGCTCTTCAGCGGCTTCATCTTGTGCTTCTTGCGATAGTCCTCCATGAGGGGGATTTCGTAGGTGGTGCTGAAGACGCTCTTCACGAGATCTGGGTCGTTATGGAACAGCGGATGCTCCAGCGTCATCCCTTGGGCGTGGGCAAGGGGAATGCCCTGCTCCAGCGACTTGCGGGCTAACTGCTGCAAGAGCTGCATCTGACGGTCTTCGTCGGGCAAATCAAAATAGTCGCCCAGCACCTCGCGGAGGATGAATATCCAATTGAAATGATAGGTACGCGTGATGGTGCGCCCAGGCATCAGCTGGTCACTCTCCCAGGAAATCCGGGCCTGCTCAGGCTCCTTATGTTGCTCACAATCAGCCTTGAAGGGGCGCGCATCAGGGTTGAAGTACATCTCAGGATCGGCACTCAGATAGACTGTCCGCTCCAACTGTGGCTCCAGATACTCGATGTCCAGTCCGAACTGGTTCTGATAGGCTCGGCGGGCTGTCTCATACAGATTCTTATGGAATTGCCTCATGTCCTGCTCTTTAAGGGGCAGTTTCTCCTCTCCTTCGGAGGGGTCGGAGGAGGTTCCAAACAGTTCACCTCGGCAGACAATCTTCACACTCATGCCCGATGCCCCCAGGAATGCCATCAGTGTCTCGTCCATCCTCGCTGCCTGGTTCCTGATGCTGACGGCGTCCTCATACGTCTTCAGCCCGTTCACCTCAACGACTACCAGGCCGTTGTATTTCAGTCCCTTCTGAATTTCCTTGAAGTTGATGCACTCCACAGCAAACAGGATTCGAGGCAGATTCACCGTATGCTGCTGACTGTCAAGCACAATCTGCCCGTCAGGCTTCCTTTGGGGCTTATAGAACTGATAGTTCAGTCGGAGATTGAACACTTTGTTCTTTTCAGGATTCTCACGGATCATTTCTGCGATCTCCCTCAATTCAAGACGCTTAATGACCTCCTTATTTCGCGAAATTTTCAATAAACTTACTTTCATATTTTCATTTTTTAATTCTATCTCTACTAAATTATCACAAATAGACTGCAAAGATACTGATTTTACTTGGTATTTGCAAACTTTTTATGAAATTTTTACCTCTACTTATCCTCTACTAATCCTCTACTAAACCTCTACCTAATCTCTACCAATCATCTACTCTAACTCTACAAACCGAATAAGCGTTCCTTATGTTGCAATAAGGGTTCCTTATTCTGCAATAAGCGTTCCTTATTCTGCAACAGGGGCATCTTATTGAGCGAGTATTTCTTCACTCAGGTTCGGCTTTTATTCCCAACGTGGGAATACTTTATTCCCAACGTGGGAATACTTTATTCCCAACGTGGGAATGTCATGTTCCCAACGTGGGAATAATGCCGCAGGTTCCTTCTGTCGTTTGAGCGAATAGTAGAGGACCAGGTAGAGGATAGGTAGAGGTTTAGTAGAGGATTAGTAGAATTAAAATAGATATAAAAATTTATCTAAATAACTAATAAACAGCTATTTACTTGCATTTTTGTAGAGATAGACAACGAAAATGGCTATTCAAAGCAAAAAAAACCATAAAAAAAAGATCAAATTTGAGGAAATCATGATGTCTTTGGGCTCAAGGCGGAACTGAAAAGCACTTACACTGCAAAAAAAGCAGGTAAATAATTGGTGTTAAATTTGGAATCGCTAAAATTATTTTGTATCTTTGCACACTAAAAGAGTGCGATGCTGCTCGCAGCATTGCTGTCGCAAAAACGAAAAACGCTGTGAAAAGCGCAAATCGTACTAAGAAAAGGAAATATGGAAGAAAAAGAATTGAAAGCGAAAGACATTCCTTGGGGTTATGCCCTATGTTTTAACGATGCATGCAGTCTGAAGGACAAGTGCATGCACTATCAGGCCCGACTGCTGAAGGCAGAGGGGAACTACATCGGACAGGCTGTGTATCCCACAGCCTGGCAGGAAGGTGAGTGCCGATGCTACTGTGAGAAGAAACTGGTCAAGAAGGCATGGGGCTTCTCGAAGCTCTATGATAAGATCCCCTATCGGGACAGGGCTGAGGCTCGCCAGTGCGTTCACTCCTACTTCGGACGAGGTAACGGACCATACTACCGAGTCCATCATGGCGAAAACATGCTATCGCCCAAACAGCAGGCAGACATTCTGGCGATCATCGCCAAGTTCTGCCCTATCGATGAGGTCAAGTTCGACCACTATGTGACAGACTGGGACTACTCCAATGGTTAATATTTCTTAATTATTGGCATTCTAAAAGTTACAACTTATCGAAATAATTCGTAACTTTGCACCCGCAAAAAGAAAAGGGGTGTGTTCCCCGTCACTATTTTATTGGTATTAATGACATTTAGGAACATGGCGCTCCTGATGGCTGTAGTCACTGCGATGGTGGCGAAGGCCCAGACGGAGCGCAAGATGACAGTTGACGAATTGTTTCAACTAGTGGAAAGCAACAGCAAGACTCTTCGACAAGAGAAGATAAGCGT
>ONKL01000006.1 GCA_900318395.1 uncultured Prevotella sp. | reverse complement strand
TGTAAAAACTGACATTTTTCCCCATAATAATTACCCTGCTGCGGAAGTACAACATATTGCTTCATATCACTTACGTGAGACGAAGCCTATATCGTTATAGTCATTGTTGTATGATTATCAGTTCCAAACTTCATCTAACCCATCTTTCCATGACGGAAAGGGAGGGTTATCGTAGAGTTCCTGACAGATGGTTGCCACCTTGTTGGCAAGGGTCAGAAGGGCTTTCATGATCTTCTCGTCAAGTTCTAACATGATGGGGATCTTAACAGAAGATTCCAGATTAATTCCTAGCCCATGCATCTCATGACCTTTACTTCCGAAGACCATCTCCCTGACATTATCAGGATCTTCGCCTACCAACACTTTGTAAAGCGTTGGGCAGTTCTTCTCAATGCGAGGCATCTGGACTGCGGGATTCTGCATTCTATTGAAGTAGTTGCCCCAATTGGTGAAGAGTAAGAGATGACCATCTCGCGTATGGGTCATATTGATGATGACATACTCGCCTGGTGACATCTTGATAATGGCCTCAATACACTCTTTTCGGAAGCAGAAGGTATAATTAGGCGTTTCCTGATGGAAGGTTGCACCAGCTGTCGTGGAATATACTTTTCGCATAAAATCATAAGAGTTTCTTTATGTCACGAACAATCTGAGTACTGCTCTTGACACCTTTAGCGATTAATTGCAAATCGACATCTGTAAAATTCCCTTTAAGGAGTCTGACTTCACCTTTGTTGATCAAATCTACAAAGTCAGAGACGGATATGTCGTAGCATTTGTTGCAATTGACATATGTCAGAGGTTCTTTGAACTGATTCGTTTCTGCATTAGCCTTATAGACAGGGAAGGTATTGATGTCCCAACCAAAACGTTTTGCCAGCTGCAATGCTGTGTTTATCTGCGAAGAGCATGTTGAGAAGAACAACAGTCTATCGGCACGCTTTATACAAACATGCATATGACCAGGAATGCCGAATGATGCATTTTTCTCAAAGAAATAGATATTTCCTTCTATAACTGCTTCTTCCTGAAGTTTACGAGGAATCTTACCAATGATAGTTTCTCGGGATCATCCACGAACAATCCACTCTTATCCTCCTTGGCTTCATCAAAGAAGTAATCAAGGTCTATCTTATATGCCTTGGGGGTATTTTCTGCCTCCAACTTCTCCTTGTAGGCCAACCACTCTGGGAAAGTATGCGAAAGTTTCTCCAACTGATACTGATCCAGATTGCCGTAAGCTTTCAGCACCTTGTCAAGGGCTTCCTGATCGGAGTCGGAAAACTCCATCACATCAGGTTCTGTTACAGCCTGGAAGCTATATTTACTGATTCTCTTGATATATTTGGCTGCGTATTCCTCATCGTTGGGAATATGGGTATTCTGATGCTCAACGACATTCTTGGCATCTGAGGGCACAACACCATGAGGCAGCGCAAAGAATGTGTCGCCTGTAATTGTACGACCAAACTGACGCAAGTGATACCTATCGGCCAGCCATAATAACTTGTATGCTTTCATACTGTTAATCTTATGGTCAGTCTGCTGATAGGCGATATATGCCAGTGCCTGAATGATTTTTTTTGTTGTATTCATCATTGCTTTAATTTTGGTTGCAAAGATACAACATTATTTTGAAAGTTGCAAGTTATTTTAGATAAAAAGCACTCGGCTATGCCGCTTTCACAAAGCGTAGCGACTGAAAGAACTATTTTTAGATAAAAAGAACAGAAGGACATAAAATAAGGCAGAATTAACAACTTTGCAAGATGCTCTCCAATCACCTTTCCATCAATCTACCTAAAGCCTCCATTAATGTGACCTGGGGTATTTTCTTTTGGAAAGAAATGGTTTAAGAAATTATTTTTTACCGATCACCCCGCTCGAGCGGAACCAAAGAAGCATCCACCTAACCAAGCCTTCCCTATATGGAAGGATGTAATTGATTCCGAGAGCTGGCTCTCTCCATCAAAGTTTTGGTATGGCTCTCTAGCCTTTGCCCCTCTGGGGTTGACTTCGTCCATCCCTGACGCGACTCGGCAAAGCTTAAGCTAGCTTATCTTTGCTCTCGCTGCTTTCGGGGTTCGCCATGGGTTTCATTTGGCCCTGCGGGCTACAATAATTAAGATAATAATCTATATCTTTGAATTAACACCGAGGGGTTGTTCTTCAAGCGTTGCCAATTCTTTGAGGCGATACTGAACCTTTTGAAAAATAGCCATGATAGGCAAAGTGGTATTCTCATCAATGGATACATCCATTTGCTGACCACCCTTGATGTTCTGCCCAGCTAATTTTGTGAAGATTCCTGCATGTGATTGATAATGACTGTCACGAGGTTCTACCTCAACGGATAAATCCACCGTTTGTCGACCTAAAGAAATACTGATACTTCGAACTTCTCCCACATTTAGACTTGCCAACCTGATGGATTGACTATCATCTGACACACGGAATGAAGCATGATTTTTTACGAAATCTGATACATCACTAACGTATGACTCTATTGATGGTCTGTTAACTGATATGTATGTCTCATTCTGACGTAAAGCAAAAGCATTTATCTGAAGCTCGTTGTCAACAACCCAATCTCTGTGCAAAATACGGACAACCTTTTCGTTGCCGTTAATAGTCGATGCGGAACTCATACAATCCGGCGCATTATTTCAAGGAATCCAGAAGGGGTAAACTTGATGTTGTCATCCCAATCTTCTCCTTCGCTATTTTCGCTATAAAACGAGAACTCACTGTCACCAACACTAATTGATGCTGTATGCAGTTTGGACTGTAATCCCAATGAACCATTAGGAGCAGGTGATATCATCCAAAACTTCCAATCATCATTATCGGAAATGAGCAAAACCCTGCGCAAGTTACGTAGAGCATCGTAAGAGACCTTCTTGGCTCCATCGCCATCCCAATTATTTTGTAACTGACCTAAATGCTCCAAACGATCATATGCGGCAGACAATGCTGGCTCCTTTAGCTCTACAGATATTCGATCAGCCACCTTCTGTTTGTCCTCACGAGAAATACGGATAGTATGGAGGTATTCCATCACATCTGCATACGATGTCAATGGATGGGATGCTACAGGTTCAGAAGCTATCATCATGTCTTTCTCTTCCATAATAACTATTCTATTTTCGGGAGCAAAGATAGAAAATTTATTGGAATTATCCAAATTTTGAGGCAATTATCTACTTATCTTGAATGGAAGCAGGGATTCCCCTGCGTTAAAACACTCGGGGAGCGCCACGCGGCGGGGGGGGCTTCCAAGGCACTTCACTCAGGCTTCATTCTCGCTTTAGGCTGCTTTCAGGCTGCTTGCTGCCTTACTCTTGAGTAAGCCTAGAAGCAGGCTAGAAGGAGGCTAAAGGCTGCCGTACAAATATCTACTTATCTGGGAGGAGCTCGATGTCACGGGTGGTGGGGATGGTGATGGCGAGGACGCCGATGTGAGGGAGGGTGATGACGAGGTGGCGGTTCTTGTTGATGCGCTTGATAGTGCCCTCGATACCTTCGAAGGGACCTCGGAGGAAACGGATGCGCTGACCCTCACGACCGAGAAAATCGGTATAAGGCAGGAAGGAGCGCTGGCCTAAGGCGTCATCGACTCCCATAGCCCGCATGAACTGCTCCATCTGGCGCTCAGGGATCGTGATGACCACAGAGGCCTGTTCGTCGTTACGGGGCTTGATGGTCATGAACTGCATGTGGGTGCAGTCGCGATTGAACATCTTCAGCTCGCGCAGTTGGGTGCGGTTGGAATAGACGAAGATGAGGTTGTGGATCAGAGGCTGCATGGTGTGGACGAGCTTCTTGCCGACACGCTCTGTGACGCGATCCATGGGGAGGAAGTTCTTTACGCTTTTCTTGTCGAGGGCATCGCGAACCTGAATCTCACGACTGTAAGTGACGTACATCGGATACCAGGCCATCTGTTCCTGTGACTGTGGGCTGGCGGACGAAGCATAGGAACGAGTGCCTGCGTCTGGGACACAGGTGCCGCTCAACGGTATTTCCTCATTCATATTGCTCATCAATCGTAGCCCTGGACCAGTAGCACTCTTAATTGCAATCAGAATTGGAAAACAGCAAAATCACACAAAAATAGCGTGAACTCTCATTCTGCCCGTCCGTTCTTTAGGTCCTGAGAAAACCTTCCTAATAAACAGACAGAATTGACGCCCACGCCGAGGTATATAATGCACCCGTAAAGTGTGCCTGAGGCCGTGAAGCCTCTGCACACTAACGGGTCAGTTTCATACCTACCCGTAGCATCTACTCTGCAGTGTTCTTGATTAGGAGTTTGAATTTCTCAGGTTCAAAGAACCAAAAACAAAGCGTTGTAAGACGCTGTATCCAATATGTTTTGACCCACACCTTCACTGCCTCTCAAGGCAAGTACGGCGTGAACTCGGGTGCAAAGGTACGAAAAATAAAGCAAACTGCAAATAAAAAGAGCGAAAACTTTTTTGTTTTCGCTCTTTTGAGGGGTTAGACGGAGATTAGCCTCCGAAGTTATCGTACATAATGCTTTCTGGATCGACACCAAGCGAATCAAGCATAGAAACGACAGCCTTAGACATCGGGCCAGGACCACACATGTAGTACTCAATATCCTCTGGAGCCTCGTGATCCTTCAGATAAGTGTTCAACATCACCTGATGAACAAAGCCTGCTGTGTACTTCACGCCTGCGGCATCGGCTGCTGGGTCTGGACGGTCGAGAGCCAGATGGAAGTGGAAGTTGGGATACTCCTTCTCCAAGCCCAGGAAGTCGTCGAGATAGAACACTTCGTTCAGTGCGCGTGCGCCATAGAAGTAGTGCATCTCGCGATCTGTCGTGTGCAGTGTCTTCGTCATGTGCATAATCTGTGCGCGCAACGGAGCCATACCGGCACCACCACCAACCCAGATCATCTCCTTCTTCGAGTCGAAGTGTGGATGGAAGTCGCCGAAAGGACCACTCATGATCACCTTGTCGCCTGGTTTCAGCGAGAAGATATAAGATGAAGCGATACCTGGGTTCACATCCATGAAGCCTGAGCGATCGGGCTTGAACGGAGGCGTAGCGATACGAACCGTCAGCATGAAGACATCACCTTCTGCAGGATAGTTGGCCATGGAGTAGGCACGGATGGTATCCTCGGGGTTCTTACACTTCAATGGGAACAAGCCGAACTTCTCCCATGAAGGCAGATACTCGTCGCCAATCAGGCTCTTGTCGATATCCTTATCATAGTCAATGCAATCGAACTTTGGAATCTTGATCTGTGCGTAAGAGCCAGGCAGGAAGTCCATGTGCTCACCCTTAGGCAACTGCACCTTGAACTCCTTGATGAACGTAGCCACGTTCTTGTTGGAGATAACGGTACACTCGTATTCCTTAACGCCAAGGATACTTTCATCGACATGGATCTTCAGGTCGCCCTTGACCTTACACTGACAACCCAGGCGCCAGTGGTCCTTAATCTGCTTACGGGTGAAATGAGGCTTCTCTGAATCGAGGATCTCGCCCCCACCCTCAAGTACCTGAACCTTACACTGTCCGCAACTGGCCTTTCCACCACAAGCTGAAGGCAGGAAGATGCCATTCTGATTGAGTGTGGCCATCAGATTGTTGCCCTGAGGTACGTTCAGCACCTTATCGCCATTTACTGTAATATTCACGTTGCCGCTGGGGCTCAAATACTTCTTAGCCACCAACAGGATAATCACAAGCAAAATGATTACCAAGAGGAAAACCCCAATGCTATAAGATATAAATTCTATCATAATCATCTTTTTTATCTCAACACAGAGTCACAGAGATACAAAGTTCTTTTTTTATCAGGGGTACAAACAAAAGCAGAAACTCTGTACCTCTGTATCTCTGTGTTTTATTATTATATATTCAAGCCTGAGAAACACATCATAGCCATAGCCATGAGGCCTACGGTGATAAACACAATGCCGAGACCCTGCAGAGGCTTGGGCACATCCGAATACTGCATCTTCTCACGGATGGCACCCATTGCCACGATGGCGAGCATCCAACCGATACCAGAACCGAATCCATAGACGATAGCATCCCAGATAGAGGTAATGGCCTGCGAATTAGACGGATCCATCAGAATGCGCTGCTGCATAAAGAGCGAGGCACCCATGATGGCGCAGTTAACAGCAATCAGAGGCAGGAAGATACCCAGAGCAGCGTAGAGCGAGGGAGAATACTTCTCAACCGTCATCTCAACAAGCTGAACCATACCTGCGATCACAGCGATGAAGAGGATAAACGACAGGTAACTGAGATCAACGCCCTCAACGAGGCAATCGGGACCCAGCACCTTGGTCTGCAACAGATAGTTGACGGGAACGGTTACAGTGAGCACGAAGGTCACAGCACATCCCAAGCCTAATGAAGTCTTCACGGTCTTCGACACTGCCAGATATGAGCACATGCCGAGGAAGAATGCGAAGATCATATTGTCGACGAATATCGACCGGAATAGTAAACTAATTATATGCTCCATAATTACTTCTCCTTATAAAAGTAAGCACGATGAACCCAAATCACACATCCCACGAGAATCAGTGCCATGGCAGGCATCGTCATCATACCGTTGTTCACATAGCCGAAGTTGTAGCAGGCATCAGGGATAATCTGGAAGCCCAGCAGACTACCGCGTCCAAGCAACTCACGAACAGCACCCACGATGACCAGGATCATGGCATAGCCAAGACCATTACCCACACCATCGAGGAACGATGGCCAAGGCTTGTTCTGCATGGCGAAGGCCTCCAAACGACCCATCAGGATACAGTTGGTGATAATCAGACCGACATACACAGAGAGCTGAACACTCACGTCGTAGGCGAAAGCCTTCAGTATCTGAGAAACGATAGTTACGAGAGCAGCCACAACCACCAGCTGTACCACGATACGGATACGGTTAGGAATGGTGTTGCGGATGATTGAGATGATCACATTAGAGAATGCCGTAATCACCGTTACTGCAAGACCCATCACGATAGCTGGTTTGAGCTGTGATGTAACAGCCAAAGCCGAGCAGATACCCAGTACCTGACCCAGAATAGGATGGTCAACGTTCAACGGGTTTGTAAAAACCTCTTTATTTTGTTTACTGAATAATGCCATAGTTTACTCCTCCTCTGTTTTAGGTTTCAGATTCTTCAGACCTTCTTTCAACATAGCATCCACACCGTTAGAAGTCAGCGTAGCACCTGTCACACAATCAACCTGAGTAGTTGGGTCGTCTACCTTCTTTACAACAGAGAGAACGACCTCCCCGTTTTCATTGAAGATCTTCTTGCCGATGAATTTCTCCTGCCAAGCCTGAGAATCCTTGATCTCAGCACCAAGGCCGGCAGTCTCACTCTCATGGTTGAAGTAGGCACCAAAGACCTTACCTTCCTTGTCGATAGCCACATAGCCGCTGATGCCGCCCCAGAGGCCCATACCCTTCAGACTGGCCACACGGATGTTCTGACCATCAATCTGACACTCATAAATCTTCTGTCCGTCGAGCTCCTTCTCTTCCTTCACGACCTCAGCGTATTTGGCTTCTGCCTCTGCACCATCGAGGTTGCGAATATTCAGCGAATAGAGAATCTGCTTCTTCACGTCGAGGGCCACGTTAGCATCCTGCATAGGCTTCAGGGCCTGATAGACGAATGCCAGCAAGAAGGCCACGACGACAACGAGTATCGCACTATATATAATAATGTACGCGTTAGAGTTTGTATTCAGTTTCATTTGATACCTCCTCTCTTTAAACGTTTCGAGATATTGCGCTCCACAACGAAGTGGTCGATGGTGGGAGCAAACATATTACCAAAGAAGATGGCTAGCATCATACCCTCAGGATAACCAGCATTCATCACACGGATGATGATAGCCATCGCACCAATCAGGAAACCATAGATATACTGACCAGTGGTAGTACGGCAAGATGTAACAGGATCAGTAGCCATAAACACAGCTCCGAAAGCAAATCCACCCATAACGAAGTGGTGCCACCAAGTCATGCTCTGACCCGTCTGCTCGAAGATGTATGCCATGATAGCACCACCCACGAAGACGCTCAGCATCGTGCGCCAAGAGGCAATACCCATCCACAGCAGCATCACAGCACCGATGGCGATGGCGATGACGCTGGTCTCTCCGATAGAACCAGGGATGAATCCCACGATCATATCCATGATAGAGGCATCGGGATTGATGCCCTGACCGATCTGACCAAGCGGTGTGGCAGCAGTGAAGCCATCAGGCAGGTCGTTACCCAGTCCGAAAATACTATTCTGAGCCACCCATACCTGATCGCCCGTCATCTTAGAGGGATAGGCGAAGAAGAGGAACATACGGACAGCGATGGCGGGGTTGAAGATGTTCATACCCGTTCCACCGAAGATCTCCTTACAGAAGATCACGCTGAAAGCGCAGGCCAGGGCCAGCATCCATAGAGGCGAGGTAACCCTCCTGGATCTCCTCACCCTTCCACTGAGCCCAGGCAAACTCGATGCCGAGACCTACGATGTAGCTGACCAGAATCTTCGGCAGTACGGCGAGGAAGCCGAAGCAGAAGATCTCGAGGAACGAGGCTGAAGCCAGCGTGCCTGCAGCGAGATAGTTCTGGTAGCCGATATTATACATACCAAACAGCATGGCTGGCATCAGGGCGATGATCACCATACTTATAATACGCTTCGAGTCGATGGAATCGTGAATATTGACACCCGACTTAGAAGTATCGTTAGGCACAAGCGCAAATGTCTCAAAACCATCGAAGACACTGCGGAAAGCATGCAGCTTGCCACCCTCTTCGAAGCTTGGCCTCATCTTGTTAAATAAGTTTCTTATAGCACTCATGTCTTTATGCGTTTTCTTTACGTAAAATGTTCAGTCCTTCACGGACAATACGCTGTAATTCAAGCTTCGAGGAATCCACGAACTCAGCGAGTGCAAAGTCCTCAGGACTAACCTCATAGATGCCCAGCGCCTCCTGACGGTCGATATCGCCGGAGATGATAGCCTTGATGAGGTATTCACCATAGATATCCATAGGCAGCACCTTGTCGTACTCACCACTCATGATCATGTGGCGCTCACCACCTTTGATACGGGCATCGAGCACATACGACTTGTTGCCCAGAAGCCAAGAGAAGTAGCTGTGACTGACAGAGAACTGCTTGAAACGAGGCATGATCCAACCCAGCACCTCGTCGGCATCGTTACCTTCAGGGATAACGGTAATCTCAGAGGAATGAGCCCCAAGGAAACCTTCTTTCGTCGTTGGCTTGCCTGTCAACACGTTACCATTGATAATGCGAACATTCTTCGACGCATCGTAGCTGTTGCTCAACAAGGTCGCAAGTTCCTCGCCTACGAGCATATCCACGTAGGCAGGACTCTTCACCTCACTGCCACACAGTGCTACAGTGCGCTTCAGATCCACCTTACCTGTATTGAACAAACGTCCAATAAAGAGCACCACAGTGGGATCACCGATAGTCCACACCACCTCGCCCTTGTTGACAGGGTCAATGTTGTTCACCTGAACACCAACGTTGCCAGCAGGGCACTTACCTTTGAACTCGTAGACTTCTGCATCCTTCACACCTGCCAGCTTAGAGCCTACTCCAATGCCCAGATTGACATTGGCAATTCTCGACAGGGCAGTGATACCAGTCTGGAAGTCGTCCATCTGTCCTTCCACCTCGTATTCGAAGCTGGCAGCCAGAGGCTTGTCGCGCAGCGCTGATACGAAGATGGCCTTGGGCTTCACACTTGGATTCGTGCTGACAGCATAGGGCAGCTGATTGATGTAGCCGAAGATACCGGCATCGAGCAATGCGCTGATGACCTGATCGCCTGCGAGCTTGCTGACATCCTTCTTGCCGAAATCCACATAACTCTGCTGGGCATCGGCATCTACCTTCACACAGAGCACTTTCCTTCGTTCACCACGCACTACGGCACTGACTGTACCACTGACTGGCGAGGCAAACTTCACTTCGGGATACTGTTTATTTACAAACAGTGCATCCCCGGCTTTGACCTTGTCACCTTCGCGAACCACGACCTTCGGAGTCACTCCTTCGAAGTCGTCAGGAACAAGCGCAAACTTGCCATTAGACTTCAGCTGGATTTTCTTTTCCTCAGCCCGTCCTTTCAGGTTGATGTCCAAACCTTTGTTTAGCTTAATAACATTTGCCATTTATATCAAAATTTGATTGAATAGTTGCACACAGCGACGGCAAAATTAATAAAAAAATGTAAGACAGAACCAAAAATCATGAAAAAAATGTCAAAATACCGATAATTTATTGTATTTTTGCCTCGTGAAGCTATTCAAACGTTTCGTCAGTTGGACAATTTGGGGTATTATTCTGCTGAATCTGATGCTCATGGGCGTATCCCATATACCTGCAGCGCAACACTTCATCGGCCAGAAGGTTGCCGATGCGGTGGGGCGACATCTTGGTACAGAGGTATCTGTAGGAAGAGTCGATATGGGATTCCTCAACCGCATCATCATCGATGATCTCAGAATTCTCGACCAGCGTCGCAAGCCGATGGTTCGTGTGGCGCGTCTCACGGCAAAGATTGATATCGGTCCACTCACTGAGGGGCGCATTTCCATCTCATCTGCCCAACTCTTCGGTGCTCGTCTGTCCATCTATCGGCAGAACGCCCACGCACCTCACAACTTCCAATTCGTTCTCGACTCGTTGGCACCTAAGGATACCACCAGTCACACCCCACTCGACTTGCGTGTTGGCTCTTTTATCATGCGCCGTTCCTGTGTGTCCTATGATGTCTACGATCAGCCTCGCACCCCTGACAAATTCAATCCTGCCCATCTGTTGTTTGCCGGGCTTAGCGCCAATATCTCGCTTCGCACACTTACCGACGACTCTATCAATGTGAACGTCAAGCGCTTTGGTGGCATCGAGCAATCAGGACTTCTCATCAATCGCATCAGTTTCCGATTTGAAGCTGGACGCAACCAAGCATTACTATCGCGACTGCTTGTCGAGATGCCCAGCACGAAGTTGGTGATAGATACGCTCAAGGCCACTTATCTGATGAATGAGAAAGGGCTGGTTCCTGGTTCTACCAAGTATTCTGGACGTATCACAGAGACGAGCATAACACCCTCTGACTTAAGATGTTTTGCTCCTGCGCTCAAGAATTTCCAAAGGAGTATTAGCATCGAGACCGACTTCAGTGGCACTGACGATCAAGTCACGATCAGGCATCTGAGTGCAGCTACTCAGGAGCGTGACATCAGCCTCGCCGTCAGTGGCTGGGTAGAGCACTTCTCCAAACCAGCCTGGCACCTTCAGATGAACCAAGTGAACCTGTCTGAGACCAGCATCGATTTCCTCTCCAAGACCATTCCTCAGATACCGCAGGAGCTCACGCGCATCGGAAATCTCCAACTCACAGGAACATTCGACCGTTCCCTTCAAGGAAACACCTCGCTCAAGGCTGTTGCGCGTTCAGGGGCTGGTTCTGTCGATACCCAGTTCGAAATCACCCCCGACAAGATATTCCAGGGTAAGCTGAGCACCGATGGCATCAGTCTCCGTCAGATTCTTGCCAACGAGCATTTTGGACAACTCACCACCAACATCAAGCTCAGTGGACAATTACGCGAGCAAAACAAGCACGACGTAACCGTTGATGGTACCATCAGCAAGTTAGACTACAATGGCTATACCTATCAGGATATTACCATCAACGGCAGCTATCGACAAGGAGCCATCTCTGGCTACTTGGGAATAGACGATCCCCATCTGGCTGCCCAAATGCAGGGAGAACTGACTGAGGATGTCTTCGAGGACTCCAGTCAGAAGGCTAAGAAAGTGCGTCTCGTGGGAGAAGTCGTCCACATCGCGCCTGCTGCTCTCCATCTGACTGACCAGTTTGGTACGGCTTCCCTCTCTGGTGCCATCGATGCCGACTTCACAGCCAGTACACTCAACGATGCCCAAGGCAGCCTGCATGTCAGCAACTTTACCATCAGCGCAACAGAACAGCAGCCAGCCTATCATCTCGACAACCTGATGCTGACTTCTGGCTACGAGCAAGGCATTCACTTTGTCAGCCTCAAGAGCGACTTTGCCGATGTGGCTCTCAAGGGGCATTTCGACTTCAGTTCACTCAAACAGAGTTTTACCAACCTGATTGCCTCGAAACTCCCTACCCTGCCCGGTCTGCCACCTGTGCGACATACAGACAATAATTTCAGCCTACGATTGCTCATCAGTAAAACAGACTGGCTGAAGCGCTTCCTCGGCATTGACCTTCAGCTTCATCAGCCACTTTCGCTCCAAGCACAGGTCAATGACCTCTCAAATATCATCAATCTCGAGGGCGACTTTCCTTCGTTTGCCTATAACGGAGCCTGGTATAATGACGGAACTATCCGTATTACCTCACCTGATGATGCCATCAAGTGTGACCTTCACCTCACCAAATTCATGGACAACGGGCATCACCTTCAACTCAACCTGCAGGCTGATGCCAGCAATAACAATCTCACAACCACCCTCAAATGGGATAATAATGATGCTGCAGAGCACATGAGTGGTAATCTCAACGCCATCATCCGCCTCTATCGCAACCTCGCCAACCAGTCAGAGGCTCATGTGCGTATCATTCCCTCTAACATCTTACTGAATAATAGCGAATGGAGCGTAGAGCCCTCGGATATCCTATATAGTGAGAACCGCCTTCTCATCGACCAGTTTGAGATTCATCATGGAGCCCAGCATATCATTGTCGACGGCATCGCTTCGAAACGTACGACCGATTCTATCACGGTAGATCTTAATGAAGTCGAAGTTGGTTATATCCTCGATCTCGTTAACTTCCACAGTGTCGAGTTCGCAGGCAAGGCCACTGGGCGTGCTCGTGCTTCATCGATCTTCGGAAAGTTTGCGGCCTCTGCCGATCTCGATGTCAGCGACTTCAAGTTCGAGCAAGGGCGCATGGGTGTACTCCGTGCTCATGCCAAGTGGAATCAGGAGGCCGAGCAGATTGACATTCAAGCAGTTGCCGACGATGGTCCTGAGGCGCAGACCCATGTCAAGGGCTACATCTCGCCCGTGCATAACACCATCGACCTTGCCATCGATGCTCATGGCACCTATATCGACTTCATGTACAATTTCACCAAATCGTTCCTCAGTCACATCACAGGTCATGCCAATGGTAGCACACGCCTCGCCGGCACCCTCGACAATATCAACCTCACGGGCGAAGTCGTTGTCGATGGAGAGGCCACAGTATCTTCCCTCAACACGACTTATCAGCTGCGACGCGACACGGTTGTGCTCATTCCCGACGAGATCGAGCTCCACCGTCTGCCTGTTTATGACCGCAATAACCACATGGCATTTCTCTCAGGCGGTATTCATCACCAGCACCTCACCAACCTCACCTTCGACCTCTTTGTCGAGGCCGATGACTTGCTGGCCTATGACTTCACTGACTTTGGGGGATCATCGTTCTACGGCACAGTCTATGCCACTGGCAATGTTTCCATTCAGGGACGCCCTGGGGTAGTCACCATCAACTGCGATGTCACCCCTGAATCCAATTCTGTCTTTGTCTATAATGCAGCTAACCCTGATGCCATCTCGCGACAAGAGTTCATCGAGTGGAGTTCTGACAATGATGACACGACGCAGCCAGTGAAAAGCGTCAACACGCGCATTGCCGATACCGACATCTACATCAATTTCCTGATCAACACGACACCAGCTGCCACTCTGCGACTCTTGATGGACGCCAATACCAAGGACTACATCACCCTGAACGGCGATGGGGCCATCCGTGCTACTTATCACAACAAGGGGCCATTCAACATGTTTGGCACCTACACTGTTGATCATGGCACCTATGGCATTACCATCCAGAATATCATCAAGAAGAACTTCACCTTCAACCGAGGGGGTACGATTGTCTTTGGAGGCGATCCCTATAACGCAGCGCTTAATCTGCAGGCCGTCTACACTGTCAATGGTGTCAGTCTTTCTGACCTCAATATCGGCAACTCGTTCACCAACAACACCATCCGTGTAAACTGTCTGATGAATATCGGTGGACAGCCCAATGCCCCACAAGTAGACTTCGACCTCGAAATGCCTACCGTCAATGCCGACGAGCAGCAGATGGTGCGCTCCATCATCAACGGGCAGCAGGAGATGAATCAGCAGGTGGTCTATCTGCTTGGTATCGGACGATTCTACAATCAGGGTGCCAACAACAGCGCCACAGGCCAGCAGACCGACCAGACATCGCTCGCCATGCAGAGTTTCCTCTCAGGCACACTCTCTACTCAGATCAACACACTCTTAAACCAGATCATCAAGAACGACAACTGGAACTTCGGAGCCAACATCTCAACAGGAAATGAAGGCTGGCACAATGCTGAATACGAAGGCATTATCAACGGGCGCATGCTCAACAACCGCCTGCTCTTCAACGGGCAGTTCGGCTATCGCGACAATGCGACGCGCGCCAACCCCTCCTTCATCGGCGATTTCGATTTGCAATACCTTCTATACCCCAACGGAAACCTGGCGCTCAAGGTCTACAATCAGACCAACGACCGCTACTTCACGAAGTCGAGCCTGAACACACAAGGCATCGGCATCATCATGAAAAAGGATTTCAATGGGTTGAGGGATCTCTTTACTTCGAGCCGACGTAGAGGAAAAACATTCCAAGCAGCACCAGCGCCAAATCAAAAGCCTTAGCTTTAAGGTTCTTCTCACGGAAGAACATCGCACCAAACATAAAGCTGACAATTACACTGCCCCTTCGAACCATCGACACGATGGAGATCAGGGCGTCAGGCAGACTCAGTGAGTAGAAATACAGAAAATCAGCCGTCGACAAGAAGATGCTCACACCAAGAATCGACCACGACCAGTGGAATGGTGTGGTCTGTTCGTGCTTAGGCCACCACAACAGCCACAACATCACACCCATCATCACACATTGGTAGATGTTATACCACGACTGCACCATCATGCGGTCGAGCCCGACGCCTCCATTCTCTACAGGAGCCATCAGATATTTATCATAGAGACCGCTGACAGCTCCTAAGACAGCAGCCCCCACAATCATATAGATCCAGTGGTCGTGCTTAAAGTCGATGCCTTCCTTCTTGCCGCTGCGACTCAGCAACAAGAATGAGGCCACAGCCAGCAGCACTCCGATCCACTGCCACACGTTCAGGCGCTCACCAAAGAACAGCAGTGCGCCTACAAGCACCATCACTGGCCGAGTAGCATTGATGGGTCCCACGATGGTCAGTGGCAGATGTTTCATGCCGAAATAGCCGAGAATCCAGCTGCTCAGCACGATAAACGCCTTCAGCACGATGTATTGATGCATCTCCCAGCCACCACTCGCCGTGAAGAATATCGTGTTGTCAAGCATCGTTGTCGAATCACTCAGTACGATGCAAGGCAGGAAAATCAAACTCGAGAAAAGGGTGTTCAAGAACAGCACGGGAATAACCGCATTCCCCTTTAGCGCTTGTTTCTTCAGAGAATCATAGCAGCCTAACAACGCTGCCGACATAAAAGCTAATATCAGCCACATCCTGTAAACCGTAAACTATAAACCGTCAACTATAAACCGTCAACTAATAACGTATATTTTCGAGAAAGAGCGCATTGGCCGGCATGCTCTCGCCTGCCTCTGTGCGACGCTTTCCCTCAATCACCTTTCTGAAATCATCCAATGTCAACCGTCCACGCCCGACATCTATCAGCGTACCTACCACAGCCCTCACCATATTCCTCAGGAAGCGGTTGGCCGTAATCTCAAAGTACCAGCTCGTCTCACTGGTCTGAACCCATTCTGCCTTCGTCACGCGACAGAGTGTCGTCTTCACGTCTGAATGAGATTTGCAGAATGCACCGAAGTCATCATAGGTCATCAGGATGCGCCCGGCTTCATTCATCTTGTCGAAGTCAAGCTCATAGTGCAACTCCGTCGAATAAGGTCTGCTGAAAGGGTCTTTCTTTGTATGAATATAATAATGGTACGTGCGCGAGGTCGCTGAGAATCGTGCGTGCTTATCATCGTCCACAAGCTCCACACGGTCCACAGCGATGTCGCACGGCAGAATCCTGTTCAGTTTATACGCCAACTGCTCAAGGTCAATGGCCTCACTGAAATCAAAGTGCGCCACCATCTGTCGCGCATGCACCCCTGCGTCAGTCCTGCCAGCCCCCGTCACGCTGATCTCCTCGCGCAACAAGGTCGAGAGAGCCCGTTGCAATTCTGCCTGCACCGAGTTCCCGTTGGGCTGTATCTGCCATCCGTGATACGCCGTCCCGTCATAGCTGAACCATACGAAATATCTCATTTTTTCTTCTGTTTCACATCATTTCCCTCTTTGGGGAAGGTGGTAACGAATCGCATTTCTCGAAGGATACGCGCCTGGCGCTTCAGCATATAGGCCGATGGGTGTAGGCTGGAGTAACGACGGGGATTAGGCAGGGTGGCTGCGATGAGCGCACACTGTGCCTTCGAAAGATGAAGGGCATCGGTACCGAAATGCTCTTCAGCCACGGCATCCACACCATATATCCCCTCGCCCATCTCGATCGAGTTGAGATAGACCTCCATAATACGCTGCTTCGACCACATCAGCTCAATGAGGGTGGTGAAGTAGACCTCGAAGCCCTTGCGCACCCATGAGCGCCCAGGCCAGAGGAACACATTCTTGGCCGTCTGCTGGGAGATGGTAGAAGCCCCCAGACGACGTTTCTCTGGGTGCTCCTTGTTACGCTTGGCTGCATGCTCGATGGCCTCGTAGTCGAAGCCATGATGCTTGAGGAACTTGGCATCCTCACTGGCCATCACAGCCTGAGGCATCGATTCGGATATCTCATCGAGCGGCACCCAGTGATGCGACAACTTAAGGTCGCGCCCCTCAGTGACCTGCTGATAACACCGGATGAACATCAGAGGCGTGAAGAATACAGGCACAAAGCGGAGCACCACAACTGAAAGGATAGTGGAAGCAAAGAACGCTACCACTATCCATCGAATGAGCTTGAGAATGATCTTGATCACCTCTTACTTTGCAGCCTGCTCGGCCTCCTGGATCATCTTCTGAGAGGCGTACATGTAAACCTCAACGCGACGGTTCTGAGCCTGTCCGTCCTTCGTCGCATTAGAAGCCACGGGATTAGACTCACCAAAACCCTCAACAGACTTAATCTGGGTGGCAGGAACGCTTAAAGCCAGCAGATAAGAGGATACAGCTGTTGCACGGTCAAGCGAGAGAGCCTGATTCTTCTGGGCACTCTGCTCTGCAGTAGAGTTCTTCCAGCCCTGATTGTCGGTATAGCCCTGGATGGCTACATCACAATCGCTATTGCCCTTGAGCACGCCAGCCAGCTGCTGGAGCGATGCCTTTGCCTCGCCTGAGAGGTCGTTTTTACCAGTAGCGAAGAGAATACCCGAAGCGAAGGTCACCTTCACGGCATCAAGTCCGTTGGCATCCTTTACCTCTTCTACCTGAGCATTCTGGATAGCCTCGGCCTCTTTCTTGGCCTTGTCCATCTTGTGACCAATGATGGCACCTGCACCTGCGCCTACGGCAGTACCTACAGCTGCACCGATCACGGTGTTACCAGCCAGAGCACCAACAATAGCACCCAGCGCTGCACCACCACCAGCTCCGATGGCCGTACCCTTTGCGGTATTGTTCATATTACATCCCACCAGCACTAATGCTGCGCACAGTGCTACGCAAATTGTTTTCAAACTTCTCATAATTATTCCTATTTTTATAAGTTAAACGTTCGTTTTGCTTGCAAAGTTAATAATTTATTTATAATAAAACATACCTATTTCATATTTTTTATGTAATTTTGCACGCAAAATTGATTAAACTTAAGAATAAAATGGCAAAAGAATTAAAAGAATTAACGAAAAGGGCTGACAATTACAGCCAGTGGTTCAACGACCTCGTGGTAAAGGCCGACCTCGCTGAACAGAGTGCCGTACGTGGATGTATGGTCATCAAGCCTTACGGCTATGCCATCTGGGAGAAGATGCAGCAGCAACTGGACAAGATGTTCAAGGAGACAGGTGCCCAGAACGCCTATTTCCCCCTGCTGATACCAAAGTCTTTCCTTTCAAGAGAGGCTGAGCACGTGGAGGGCTTCGCCAAGGAGTGTGCCGTCGTGACCCACTATCGTCTGCGCGCCAAGGAGGATAAGAGCGGCGTAGAGGTCGATCCTACTGCCAAGCTGGAGGAAGAGCTGATTGTACGTCCCACCTCAGAAACCATTATCTGGAACACCTATAAGAACTGGATTCACTCTTGGCGCGATCTGCCCCTGATGTGCAACCAGTGGTGTAACGTGATGCGCTGGGAGATGCGTACACGTCCGTTCCTCCGTACATCGGAGTTCCTCTGGCAGGAAGGTCACACAGCTCATGCCACTCGTGAGGAGGCTGAAGAGGAAGCACAGAAGATGCTGAAGGTCTACGCCAAGTTTGCCGAGGAGTGGATGGCAGTTCCTGTGGTTCAGGGCGTGAAGAGCGAGACAGAGCGTTTCGCCGGTGCCCTCGACACCTATACCATCGAGGCCATGATGCAGGACGGCAAGGCCCTGCAGAGCGGCACAAGCCACTTCCTGGGTCAGAACTTCGCCAAGGCATTCGAGGTAACTTATTTAAATAAGGAGAACAAGCCTGAGTACGTATGGGCCACATCTTGGGGTGTGTCTACCCGTCTGATCGGTGCGCTCATCATGACCCACTCCGACGACAACGGACTCGTTCTGCCTCCACGTCTGGCTCCTATCCAGGTAGTCATCATCCCCATCGCCACCAAGCCCGAGCAGATGGAGCAGGTCAACAAGGAGGTTACTCCGATCATCGAGGCCCTGCGCCAGAAGGGTATCACCGTGAAGTTCGACGATGCCGACAACAAGCGCCCTGGCTTCAAGTTTGCCGATTACGAGTTGAAGGGTGTTCCCGTACGTCTGGTACTGGGAGCCCGTGACTTGGAGAACGGTACGATCGAGGTGATGCGTCGTGACACACTGGAGAAGGAGACGCGCTCTATCGAGGGTATCACTGAATACGTAGAGCAGCTGCTCGAGGATATCCAGCAGAACATCTTCAAGAAGGCCAAGGACTATCGCGATGCCCACATCTTCGAGTGCGACAACTACGAGGAGTTCAAGGAGCGCGTGAAAGACGGCGGTTTCTTCCTCTGTCACTGGGACGGTACAGCCGAGACCGAGGCACAGATCAAGGAAGAGACCCAGGCCACCATCCGCTGCGTCCCCTTCGGCGTAGAGCAGACCCCTGGCGTCGATATGGTCAGCGGCAAGCCCTCCAAGGCCCGCGTCATCATAGCAAGAAGCTATTGATACTTCACCAAAGAGAAACGGGACACTCGCAAGAGCCTCCCGTTTTTCTTTTTGTTCAAATGTAACGGTGTAACGATGTAACGGAAAAGACTCCTCTTAGTTTTTTATAAAGCACAATTCCCTTATCTGTTAGCAGATATTTTTGTCGTGGATGACGAGGCTTGTCAGGATACAGCAGACAGATGTAGCCACCAGTGATGGCAGGATTGAGATAAAGATTCAAAACATTTTTCCTATCTTTCAATCCAATCCCATCCATAATCTCCTTTACTGATAGTTCTTGTGCACCTACAGCTTGAACGATTCTTAAGATGTTGGGATCGTCAGTATGCAACTTATCCTGTACTTGTGGGGAGCTTGTGGGGTGCTTGTAGGGTGCTTGTTCGTTACTTGTTCGGAGCACTCTTCTGCTGGATGGTGGCCATCAGCTCTGTGAGTGTCATATATAATTTCTGATGCAAAGATAGCGCAATTTCTACAAAGCGCCAAAGGTTTTCTTAGGAAATGCTACAATAATACAGATTTTTCGATGAGTGTGGAGGGTGGAGTGTGGAGGGGCATAGAAAAAGGGAACCTTCTCAGGCTCCCTTTTTTTGAACCATTCACAATACAAAATATTATATTGTGGATGGAGTTCGAATGTTACTTTTCTCTCGAAAAATAAGATTCTTTAATTAACCTTAATAATCTAATACCATGAAAAACACAATGCAAATATAGAAAGTTTTCTTAATATAAGTTCAATTTTGTTGCTAAATGTGACCATATTTAATATTTGTTCACTATTTCCTCATCCTTTTTAAGAATCGTTTGCAAAATACACGCCTGAATGCGCTTCTGCTGAATGTCGCTCAAAGGAGGGACTGTAGACAGCTTTTTCCAGTCGGTTGTGAAATAGCTGACATGGCTCTGCCCATGAATGGAATCAGCGAGAAAGGTCTCTACCATCACCACCACATCACTGACAGAGTCGACAGGGGTAGAGAGCGGCATCAGAAAGAGGTCTGTGCGCAACGAACTGCTCATGCGGATTGAGAGGCTGTCGCTGGAGAGTCCCAGCATCTCGCTTGTCCCACCTAAACGATTCTTCACCTCGGCCTTCATATTGGCATCGAGGAAGTCGATGAAATCAAGTCGGTTGTTCTGTGACAGATAGGGCATCAGCGAATCGGGCATCTGCTTGAAGACATCACGTATCTCCAAGCGCTGGCCCGACATCTGACTGGCCGACAAGGCAAGCAGTGCTGCCACTATGACTCGTCTCATCCTTCGCGACTGGGTCTAAGATCCTTCACACGCACAGCCTTGCCCTCGCTCTGAGGCAGAGAGCCCTTCTGCACAAGCTTAACCTGAGGCGTAAGCAGAATCTCATCCTTCAGGGCGCGCTGAATGTCCTTCGCCATCTTCTGAATCTCAGGATAGATATCTGTGTTAAGGCCATCCAGCTCTACCTCAACGGTCATCACATCATTATCGTCGATGGTCTCGAGGGTGATCAGGTAGTTGCTACCCAGTCCAGGATACTGCACGAGGATCTTCTCAACCTGCATCGGGAAGACGTTGACACCCTTGATGATGAACATATCATCGGTACGACCCTTGATACGGTCGATACGACGGTGGGTACGTCCACACTTACAGGGCTCGGCAATGATACGGGTGAGGTCGCGCGTGCGATAGCGCAGGATAGGCATCATGTTGCGATCGAGCGTGGTAAGCACCATCTCGCCCATCTGACCATCGGGCACTGGCTCGAGTGTGTCAGGATCGACAATCTCTACGATATAGTTGTCTTCCCAAAGATGCATTCCCTCCTGATACTTGCACTCGAAGGCGACACCAGGACCATTCATCTCGGTCATACCAAACGAGTTGTAGGCCTTGACACCCAGCATGCGCTCGATGCGACGACGCTGCTCTTCGGTATGAGGCTCAGCACCGATGCAGAGGGTACGGAGCTTCGTTGATGCAGGATCGACACCTTCCTCACGGAACACCTCAGCCAAGCGAATGGCATAAGAAGGAATGGCGTGGAGACAGGTGGTGCCGAAGTCCTTGATGAACTTGATCTGTCGCTTGGAATTACCTGCAGCTGCAGGAACGGTCATAGCGCCAAGCCACTCTGCACCATATTGGAAGCCCAGACCGCCTGTGAACATACCGTAGCCACTGGAGTTCTGGAACACATCGCTCTTACGACAGCCCACCATGTAAAGGTTACGGGCAATCATATTGGCCCAAGAACAGATGTCGTGCTCAGAATAGATGACGACGCAAGGATTGCCCGTAGTACCACTGGTGGAGTGGATGCGGACAGCATCGTCGAGGTTACCGCCTACGAGACCAAACGGATAGTTGTCACGAAGGTCCTGCTTTGTTGTAAACGGAATCTTACGCAGATCGTCGAGCGAATTGATGGAATCAGCTGTGATACCATGCTCACCCAGACGCTTCTTGTAGAAAGGCGACTGCAGGGCAATCTCAATGCTCTTCTTCAATTTCTTAACTTGCAACTGCTGAAGTTGCTCTCTTGGCATGGTCTCTAATTCCGGTTGCCAATACTCACCATCGGGTTTGATGGTTGACATGATTTTCTCGTCAGTCATAATCTATATATAATTTATACTATTCCCTATTAACTATTAACTATTCACTATTCACTATTAACTATTCACTATTAACTATTCCTTCGCAAGCTGCATCATCATGATAGCACTCAGTCCTGCAGTCTCTGTGCGCAGACGGCTCGTGCCCAGATGTACTGACTTATAGCCATTCGCAACAGCCTCTTTCACCTCGTCGATGGAGAAATCGCCCTCAGGACCTATCAAGACCGTAGCGTCCATACTGTCAGAGGGCTCGCGCAACTCATCATAAAGATAGGTTCTCGGAATCTCCTCATAGCAATGAGCAATGTATCTGCGCCCCTCCTGATGCTCACGGATGAAATCCTTCAGCGAGACGATCTCGTTGAGCTGGGGCTTCCAGGCTTTACGGCTCTGCTTGACTGCCGAAACGACAATCTTATCCAAACGGGGTATCTTAACGAGCTTACGCTCAGAGAACTTCGTATTGACAAAGGATATCTCATCGACCCCGATCTCTGTGGCCTTCTCTGACAGCCACTCGATGCGATCCATCATCTTCGTGGGAGCGATGGCCAGATGCACAAGACCATCCCACGGACGCTCCTGAGGCAGCTGTTCGAGAATCTCGTAATGACAGTGCTGAGTAGCTGCGATCGTTACCTGAGCACGATAGTAGCACCCCACTCCATCCATCAGGAACATCTCGTCGCCTGCCTTCAAGCGAAGTACGCGAAGCGCATGCATCGCCTCGTCGGAAGGCAACTCTGACTGATTGGCAGCATCGGGGACGAAAAAGTATCTTACTTCCTTCATTTCCTAATTACAAATCACTTCTTATCGGGATGGAACACCAGTGCAAAGGACACACCTACAACCAGGGCAAACGTAGCGAAAATGAACCAGCACGTAGTCCAATCTCCCTGCAGATAGTTGTTCTCCCAGGAACAGTAATGATTGACAATCTCTCCTGCAGCAAGCGTACCTATGGTGGCACCGATGCCATTCGTCATCATCATGAACAGACCTTGGGCGGAAGCCTTGATGGAGGGCTCGCACTCCTGATCGACGAAGATACCGCCTGAGACATTGAAGAAGTCGAAGGCTACACCATAGACGATGCAAGAGAGGATGAACATGATCACCCCAGGCATGGCTGGATTTCCGATACCGAAGAATCCAAAACGGAACACCCACGCGAACATCGACATGAGCATCACCACCTTGATGCCGTAACGCTTGAGGAAGAATGGTATCATCAAGATACAAAGCGCCTCGCTGATCTGCGATATACTCGACAACAACGTAGCGTTGTTAGCTGCAAACGAATTGTAGACAGCCGGATCGGTACTGCCCTTGAAACTCGTGATAAACGGTACTGCATAGCCATTCGTCACCTGCAGACACATACCCAGAAGCGCTGAGAAGACGAAGAACAGCGCCATCTTCTTGGTCTTGAAGAGCTTGAAGGCATTCAGGCCAAAGCTCTCTGCCAGTGACACCTTTCCTGTCTTCTTCGTGAGCTCGCACGAAGGCAGTGTAAACGTGTAGAGGAAGAGCACGATACTCAGCAGACCCGACACGAAGAACTGCATATAGGTGTACTGGAACTTATAAGGATTCTCTGCAAATGTCAGCGTGAAGGCGAGTCCTTCTTGTGAAGCATCGCCAGAACTCCAGGCTGAGCAGTTGACAAACCACATGGTCATGATGAAGCCGACAGTACCCAGCACACGGATGGGAGGAAACTCCTTCACCGTATCCATATTGTTCTTCTTCATGATCGTGAAGGCCGTCGTGTTGGCCAATGCAATGGTGGGCATGTAGAAAGCCACACTCAGCGTATATAAAGCGATGAACGTCCATTTGTCGGGCAGTTCGTGCCCATGACCAGCTTCCACGCCCAGCCACCAGCAGCCAAGCATAAACCCACCTGCCAACAGATGGCACAGACCTAACAGGCGCTGAGGTTGGAGGAAACGGTCGGCGACAATACCCATCAGTGTAGGCATGAAGATACTCACAATGCCCTGGATCGCATAGAACCAGGAGATCTTGTCGCCAAGTCCGGCACGTCCCAAGTAGTTGCCCATACAGGTAAGATATGCTCCCCATACAGCAAACTCGAGGAAGTTCATCAGTGCTAAACGAAATTTCAGATTCATAATCATCAAGTTTGTTGGTTAAAATTTAGTTATTCTGCGCGGCCTGCCAAAAGGCGTTCTTTCCGTCTGGACGCTGTCAGCCCGAGGCGTAACAGCAGTTCGAGTGGTATCCGTCTTCACACTGTCGGTCTTCGTTTTCTCATCCTCATGATGGTGGAAACGGACCAACTGAATATGGTCGAGAGACAGCAGGCAGATATCATTCGACTGGTTGTTGTCCAGATGCTGATTCAGCACGATATAGCCACATATCTCCTTCACACGCTGTTGACAGGCAGGGATCACCATCGTGGTAACGCCAAAGCCTGAGACAGGCTGATTACGCGTAACGACACTATCGTTCATATACGTAACGGCCAGATATGCATCGGCACCACGAGGACTGCCCTGCGTGAGGAACGTATTGGCAAACGTCATGAGGAAGCTGTCGCCAGCATGGAAAGCCGTATCGCCCTTCACACGGAACTGCAGATAGTTATACGGACGGAAGGGAACAAGCACCCTTCGCCTGCCACCCTCCCAGATGTCGGTCGTATCGCCACTTGTCGACTGCGTCATATAGCGCTCTACCTCGCTCACTGAAGCACCCAACAATAGCGCCTCGTCGCTAAGACGCTCCTGAACTCGCTTATAGATATCGATGAAACGATCGGAACGGTAATAGTAATAATGAAGCGACGAGTCGAACTGCTCACTGGTGACATGGTGTTTCTTCAGCACGGCCTCATAATAGAGGTGACTGTTGTAGGGGTTGCCCTCAACACCCATAGCCATACCCTGAGCCACATGATAGTCATAGAGGATATCCTCCATCTCGTCGGGCTGGATATACTGAGGCGGATCTGTTGGCTTACATGCCAGGAAAAGCTGTAAGCCCACAAACACCAACACCAGATATCTGCAACCTCGCATCATGACTCCGATTCTTTCACTTCTGAGGGTTTCTCGCCAAACGACACACTGATCTGCTCGCGATAGAACAAGATCATCCATACCACGCTGACACTAATGCTGGCATCAGCGAAATTGAATACAGGACTGAAAAACACAAAGTGCTCGCCACCCACGAAAGGCATCCATAAAGGCCATTCCGTCTCAATCAAAGGGAAGTAGAACATGTCGACCACCTTTCCCATCAGCAAGGGCGCATAGCCAGTGCCAAAGGGTACGAAGTAAGAGACGTAATAGGGCGAAGACTCATTGAAAATCAGCCCATAGAACAGACAATCGATAAGATTGCCAGCAGCTCCGGCAAGTATCATCGCCAGACAGACGATATAGCCTGTGGGAGACTTACGCTTCACCTCAAGCCAGATATAATAAGTCAGACCCGCTATGGCCACCACACGGAAAAGCGACAGAAGAATCTTACTGCCTAACTGCATGCCGAAAGCCATACCCATATTCTCGATGAATGTGATATAGAACCAATCGGTAATCTGTATGCTCTCGTGAAGACACATAGAGGTCTTTACCCAGATCTTAATAGCCTGGTCTATAAGCAGAATGGCGACTACTATCAGTGTCGCCAGCCTGCCCTTAGTCAATATAGGGCTTTGAGATGTCACTTCTTCTGGTTCATCTTTGACTCCACGCTCAGCGTAGCGTGTGGAACAGCACGCAGACGTTCCTTCGGAATCAGCTTACCCGTCAGACGGTCGATGCCGTATGTCTTGTTCTCGATTCTAACCAAAGCAGCCTTCAGACCCTGAATGAACTTCTGCTGGCGAGCTGCCATAGAGATGAGCTCTTCTTTTGTCTGTGTGGCACTACCCTCCTCTAACGCCTTATAGGTAGGTGATGTGTCATCAACATCGTTAGAGTCTTGATTGGTCAATACGCCCATCATCTGATCATAGTCGCGCTTGGCGAGGGCCAATTTCTCATTAATAATCTGACGGAACTCCTCGAGCTCCTCGTCAGTGTAGCGTGTTTTCTCTGCCATAATTCAGTTTGTTGTTATTGATATTATTGATTGTTATTGTTTTGTCACTTTAATGTTGAGCTTGAAGTCATCGAACTCAATCTCCTGACCATCATTAGGTTGCAGTGAGATGCCATCTGCAAGAACCTGCGTCTTGATATAGTCAGCAAAACTGTCAACAGCCTTCTGGACATCATCGTTAGGAGCAATGGTCACATTGATACGATCGGTAATCTCAAGACCACTCTCCTTACGGATATTCTGAATACGATTGATCAGCTCACGGGCCATACCCTCGTTCTTCAGCTCATCGGTAAGCTCTACCTCGAGGGCTACTGTGAGGTTACCCTCGTTGGCTACCAGCCAGCCAGGAATATCCTCGCTGATGATATCGACATCGGCTGCCTCGACGGTGACATCCTGACCATCTACACTGATGGCGATGGTGCCCTGTTTCTCGAGGTCGGCAATCTGCTCCTGCGAGAGGGCGTCCATTGCAGCAGCCACACTCTTCATGAGCTTGCCGAACTTCTTACCCATCGTTCGGAAGTTACACTTCACCTTCTTGACAAGTATACCAGCTCCCTCAACGAAACGAAGTTCCTTCACGTTCACCTCGTTCATAATCAGGTCCTTCACAGCCTCGATGTGCTTCTTCTGATCAGCATCGACAGCAGGAATCATGATGGCCTGCAGTGGCTGGCGCACCTTGATGTTCACCTTGCGACGCAGGGCGAGAACCATTGAGGTGATCTTCTGAGCCATCTGCATACGAGCTTCGAGATCCTTGTCGATCTGAGATTCATCGGCTACAGGGAACTTATCGAGATGAACAGAATCGAGCTGGCCACCCAGATCCTTATACAGCTGGTCGGCATAGAACGGTGCAAACGGAGCCAGCAGCTTAGCCACAGTCATCAGACAGGTATAGAGTGTCTGATAAGCCGAGAGCTTATCCTCGCTCATCTCCTTACCCCAGAAGCGCTTGCGGTTCAGACGAACGTACCAGTTAGAGAGGTCGTCGTTGACGAAAGCATCAATGAGGCGACCAGCACGTGTGGGATCGTAGCCGTCGAGCTCAGCCTCTACACCCTTGATGAGGGTGTTCAGGCAAGAGAGAATCCAGCGGTCGATCTCTGGACGCTTGTCGAATGCCACTTGTGGTGCTTCAGGGTCGAAACCATCTACATTGGCATAGAGCGCAAAGAAGCTATACGTATTATATAAGGTGCCAAAGAACTTACGGCGCACCTCGTCAACGCCCTCTGGGTCGAACTTCAGGTTGTCCCAAGGCTCTGAGTTGGTCATCATATACAGACGGACGGCATCAGAGCCATACTTACCAATCATATCGAACGGATTGACCACGTTGCCCACGTGCTTCGACATCTTGTTGCCCTTGGCATCGAGCACCAGTCCTGAAGAAATGACATTCTTGAAGGCTACTGAGTCGAAGATCATCGTAGCAATGGCGTGAAGGGTGAAGAACCAGCCACGAGTCTGATCCACTCCCTCGTTGATGAAGTCGCATGGGAAAGCGATGCCCTTATCAATCAGATCCTTATTCTCGAACGGATAGTGAACCTGAGCGTATGGCATAGAACCAGAATCGAACCAGACGTCGATGAGGTCAGTCTCACGCTTCATGGGCTTGCCGCTCTCAGAAACGAGTATGATATTGTCGACATAAGGACGATGGAGATCAATCTTGTCGTAGTTCTCCTTCGACATGTCGCCAGGCACGAAGCCTTTATCCTTCAATGGGTTAGACTGCATGAATCCAACCTTAACAGACTTCTCGATCTCGTTATAGAGTTCCTCAACGGAGCCAATGCAGATTTCCTTGCCATCCTCGTCGCGCCAGATAGGAAGGGGTGTGCCCCAGAAACGTGAACGAGAGAGGTTCCAGTCGTTCAGGTTCTCAAGCCAGTTGCCAAAACGGCCTGTACCTGTTGACTCTGGCTGCCAATTGATGGTCTTGTTGAGTTCGAACATACGGTCCTTCTTGGCTGTAGAGCGAATGAACCATGAGTCGAGCGGATAGTAGAGCACGGGCTTATCCGTACGCCAGCAGTGAGGATAGTTGTGTACGTGCTTCTCGATCTTGAGCGCAGTTCCCTCCTGCTTCATCTCCATACAGATCACGATATTCAGATCTTCGGCCTTAGAAGCAGCCTGCTCGTCGTACTTACCATCCTTATTGAATTCTGGTGCATAGGCATTCTTTACATAGTCGCCTGCGTGGTGACCATATCCTGCCTTATCCACACACTTCTCGATGAAGTTGTTATCGAGCTCGTCCATCACATAGTACTTACCTTGAAGGTCGACCATCGGACGGGTTTCACCTTTCTTATTAATAAGGAACAGACTTGGGATATGGGCATCCTTAGCCACCTTGGCGTCGTCGGCACCAAAGGTAGGAGCGATATGCACGATACCTGCACCATCCTCTGTAGTCACGTAATCACCAGGAATCACACGGAAAGCCTCACTCTCCATTTCTACAAACTGATCCTTGCCGTTCTCGCCAGCAAACACCTTCTCTGGGTGAGCCTCTGCATAAGCCTTTACATAATCGGCAGCATTCTGGTCGAGCTTTGCCGAAGGCTTTACCCAAGGCATCAGCTGCTGATACTTCATACCTACGAGCTCCTCACCCGTGTAGCGACCTACGATGCGATAAGGCACGAACTTCTCGCCCTTGTTATACTCAGGCATCTCGCCACCATCTGTGATATTCCCTTCTGGAGCCAGATAGGCATTCAGTCGGCTCTCAGCCAGGATGATGGTGATCTTCTCGCCATTATATGCGTTGTAAGTCTCAACTGCCACATAATCGATCTTTGGACCCACACAGAGGGCTGTGTTTGAAGGCAAAGTCCAAGGTGTGGTTGTCCAGGCTACGAAATAAGGAGTACCCCAGTTGGTCCACTCTTCCTTAGGATTCAGCGCCTTGAACAGAGCTGTCACAGTCGTATCCTTCACATCGCGATAGCAGCCAGGCTGGTTCAGCTCATGCGAGCTCAAGCCTGTTCCTGCAGCTGGTGAATAAGGCTGAATGGTGTAGCCCTTGTAGAGCAATCCCTTCTTGTAGAACTGCTGCAACAGCCACCACAGGGTCTCGATATACTTGTTGTCGTAAGTGATATAAGGATTGTCGAGGTCGACGAAGTAACCCATCTTCTCCGTGAGTTCGCGCCATTCCTGGGTGAACATCATCACATTCTCGCGACACTTCTTGTTATAATCCTCAGTCGAGATGTATTTCTCCGAGTCTTTATTATCGATATCAGCCTTGGTGATACCAAGTTCCTTCTCGACTCCCAGCTCTACGGGCAGTCCATGGGTATCCCATCCAGCCTTACGCTTAACCTGATACCCCTTCATCGTCTTATAGCGGTTGAAGGTATCTTTGATGGTACGCGCCAGCACATGGTGGATGCCAGGATGACCGTTAGCAGAGGGAGGACCCTCGAAAAATACAAACTGCGGACAGCCCTCGCGCTCTTCGACAGAGCGCCAGAACACATTCTTTTCTCTCCACATCTCAAGGATGTCGTTGTTCACCTGAGTCAGATTCAGGCCGTTATGTTCGGCAAATTTCTTGGCCATATCTTTAAACTATAAATTCTTAATTCTTATTAGGGCGCAAAGGTACATAAAATATTCGATATGGCAAAATGAAATAGTTTTTTTTAATATTTCTGATAAAAAAGTATTGTATTTCAAATAATTTGTTTAAATTTGCAGTCGTAAACAAATACAATAGCTTAAAACGTTTAAAAATATAAATATTATCTATGATTACATTTTCAATGATTCTGCAGCTCTGTATTGTACTCGGAGCATTGTGGGTAGGCTCTCGATATGGTAGCCTCGCCCTGGGAGCTATTTCCGGTATCGGTTTGGCTTTGCTTGTTTTTGGATTCGGCCTGAAGCCTGGCACGCCTCCTACCGACGTTATTTACATCATCATTGCTGCCGTTACCTGTGCTGGTATCATGCAGGCTTCTGGTGGTATGGACTGGCTCATCCAGATAGCAGAGAAACTGCTGCGTAAGCACCCAGGCCGCATCACCTTCCTCGCCCCCCTTACAACTTTCTTCCTGACGGTACTGGTGGGAACAGGTCACGTCGTATATACGCTGATGCCTATTATCTGCGACATCGCCCTGAAGAAGGGCATCCGTCCTGAGCGTCCTTGTGGTGTGGCATCTATCGCTTCTCAGGTGGGTATCACCTGTTCGCCCATCGCTGCTGCCGTCGTGGCTTTCGTCAGCATCTCGAATGCCAACCACTTCGACATTACCATTCCTGGTGTGCTGATGGTTTCAATCCCAGCCTGCGTGTGTGGATTGATGGCTGCTGCAGCTGCCAGCTACAAGCGTGGTCTCGACCTCGATAAAGACCCACAGTTCCTGGCAAAGTTGAAGGATCCTGCACAGCGCGATTATATCTACGGTAGTGGTGCTACCACACTCGACAAGGAGATCCCACAGTCAGCCAAGAACGCTGTATTCATCTTCTTAGGTGCGCTCGCAGTCATCGTCTTCTTCGCTGTTTTCCAGAATGCCCTGCCAGCTCACGAGACTCTTCGTGCCGTTAAGGGAGCAGAAGGAATCCATATTGATGAGAACATGACCATGACAGCCGACCAGCTTGTAAAGGCCAAGGTACACGTAACGGGTATGACCGAGTGGTTCAACAAGCCTCTGGCTATGAACATTGTCATCCAGATTGTGATGATCTCTGCTGCTGCCCTGATGATTATCTTCTGCAAGGCTGCTCCTAAGAAAGCCGTCGCTGGTCCAGTATGGCAGTCTGGTATGGTGGCCGTTGTAGCCATCTACGGTATCGCATGGTTGGCTGATACTTACTTCTCCAACTATCTGCCTGAGATGAAGCTGATGCTTGCAGATTTGGTAAAAGCCTACCCATGGTCAATCGCATTCGTGTTCTTCCTCGTGTCGGTGCTCATCAACTCGCAGGGTGCTGTCGTTGTAGCCATGCTGCCACTTGCCTACTCTCTGGGCATTCCTGGTCCTGTGCTCCTTGGTGTGCTGCCTTCTGTCTACGGTTACTTCTTTATCCCCAACTATCCTTCGGATATTGCTACCGTGAACTTCGACCGTTCAGGAACGACCATTATTGGTAAATACCTGTTGAACCACTCGTTCATGATGCCAGGACTCATCTCTGTATGTGTCTCTACCATCGTGGCTTACATCCTCTCATCGATTTTCTACTAACTAATGAAGATAGCCCTCCATTGGGAGGGCACATAAAAAGAGATACCCCGCCAAAAGCGGGGTATCTTAATACTCAGAAGTTCGCTGGCTTAAAGATTCAAGCTCTTCTTCAGGGCCTCGATCTTCTCCTCAGCAGCCTTGATGCAGCGCTCATAGTCGGCAGCATCCTTGAAGCTTGGATCCTTCACCTCAGTGTAGAACTTGATCTTAGGCTCAGTACCAGAAGGACGAACAGATACCTTCGTACCATCCTCGCAGAACCACTGCAGCACGTTGCTTGTCGTAGGCATGTTCAGCTTCGACTTTGAACCGTCAGCATTGGTAGCCTCCAAGGTCTGATAGTCCTTCCACAGGCAAATCTTCGAGCCACCCAGCTCCTTTGGAGGATTACTACGGAAGTCAACCATCATCTGCTTAATCTCGTCAGCACCCGTCTTACCAGGCTTTACCACATTGATGGTAGCCTCCTTCGAGAAGCCATACTCCTTATAGATGTTCATGAGCAGGTCGTAGAGGGTCATACCATTATCACGTGCCCAAGCAGCGATCTCACAGATCAGACAGATAGATGCTGGGGAGTCCTTATCGCGCACCTTGTCGAATGGCAGGAATCCGAAGCTTTCCTCACCACCACCGATATACTTCTGCTTGCCCTCAGAGATACGAATCTCGTTAGCAATCCACTTGAAGCCTGTGTAGCAGTCACGCAGCTCTACGCCGTTCTTCTTGGCAATTTCTGCAATCTCCTCAGTAGTTACAATGGTTTTAACCAGGAACTCATTGCCCTTCAACTGGCCAAGCTTCTTCTTGTTAGCGATGATGTACCAGCAGAACATCATACAGGTCTGGTTACCATTCAGGATCTCCCACTCGCCCTTTGCATTGCGACATACGATAGCCAGACGGTCTGCATCAGGGTCAGAAGCGATCACGAGGTCAGCATTCAGGCGTGTGCCGAGCTTCATACCCAGTGTCATTGCCTCTGCATTCTCAGGGTTAGGGCTGACTACCGTTGGGAAGTCACCATCGATCACCATCTGCTCAGGAACCACATGGATATTCTGGAATCCCCATGAACGCAGAGCCTCAGGGATAATCACGCGACCAGTTCCATGCATTGGAGAATAAACAATGTTCAGGTCTTTCTGGCGCAGGATAACGTCCTGATCTACCATGGCCTCTTTCACAGCCTGTAGGTAGTCCCAGTCCATCTCACCACCGATGATGTCGATGAGTTCCTTGTTGCCTTCAAACTTCACATCCTCAATCTTCACCTTGTTCACCTCATCGATGATACCCTGATCATGTGGAGCAAGTACCTGAGCACCATCATCCCAGTAAGCCTTATAGCCATTATACTCACGAGGGTTGTGAGATGCTGTAACGTTTACACCAGCCTGACAGCCCAGCTGACGGATGGCGAAAGAGATCTCAGGCGTAGGACGAAGGCTCTCGAACAGATAAACCTTGATGCCGTTAGCTGAGAAGATGTCGGCAACAGTCTCAGCGAACATACGTCCGTTGTTGCGACAGTCGTGACCTACTACAACGCTGCTCTGCTTGCCTGGGAAAGCCTTCAGGATATAGTTGGCAAAACCCTGAGTAGCCATACCCACAATGTACTTGTTCATACGGTTAGTACCAGCGCCCATAATACCACGAAGGCCACCAGTACCAAACTCCAAATTCTGATAGAAAGCATCGATGAGCGCAGTCTTGTCATCTGCATCTAACATCGCCTGAACTTCCTTACGTGTCTCCTCGTCAAAGGCTGGAGAGAGCCATTCCTTAGCCCGTGCCTCGCACTGAGCAATCAGTTGTGCATTATCTGCCATAATTTCTTTTTTTATTTGTTTTAGATTGTGAAAATTATTTTCTAATCCACAAAGTTAAAAAGAAAATGGCAAATATGTATCAAACTGCCTTAACTTTTTTATTTCTTTAAGATTTTATCTATCTCATCAAACTGTTTTCCCATATTTAGATTGAAATAGATACGATAAAGTGCAGGTGCCCAACGATCCTTCTCGTCAGGTGCCAACTGGCGATATTTCTCCATATACGGCATCGCCTGCTGATACATTTTCTTGATCTGCTTCTTGTATTTGCGCGAATCCATCCTGAGCGCAATATTCAGACAGGCCGTACCTGCATTATAGTAAGCATCTGCCATCTTGCAGTTCATGCCTATCAACTTCTCACTGCAGGCAAGGCACTCTGCATAGCGCCCCAGGTTCAGCAGCATCGTGGATTTGGCAAAGAGGAACAGCTGGTTCAGGCTGTCTGCCTTCAGAGCTTCGTTGGCCACTACCAATCCTTGTTCATAGTTACCACGTGACGTATAGCTGTCCATGAGTCTGGGGAAGAAGTATGTAGAACGGGGATTCAGCTGGAAGCCCTCCCACAATATCGCCTGATATTGAGAATCGTCCATCAGCAGGCGCCAGGATTCAGCAGCAAACTGCAGCGTCGATTCCAGTTTGGACGTATCGCGCCTTGCCAGTTCCAGATAACGAAGTGTCATCACTGGGTCATTCATCCTGTAGCCTGAGTATGAAGCCCAATAGGCTGCCTCTCCCATCCTGGCATCCGTATTCATCAGGTCAAGTGACTCGAAAAGTGGCTGTTGGGCGCAATCTATGTAGGTCTCAAACAGGTCGAAAGCTTGCATGAAGTCTGATTTCCTGACGTAATAAGCACCTCCGAAGAAGAGATTCGGGCGATAGGTCATCATCTTTTCTGAGTTCTCTTTCCGATACTGCAGATTCACCTTGCCTTTCTTATCGGGCTTCATGTCGAGTGAATCGAGACGCTCAGCAATGGTGAACATTCTCTTTGTCAGGGTAAATAGTTTCATGGTATCCACCTCTTGCTTTTTGTACATCTGCTCGTTCAGCTGACCATACTGTTTCTCTACAGCCTGCAGCCAGACATCATAGATGCGCAGGTTCTCCAGATTGGCAGAGTCATTCAACAGGTTGGTCATCATCTCTTCTGCCTTGTCGAAGTTCTTGCCACTCTGTAGAATCGTTCGTGCATCACCAATTTGCCTACGTTGTGCTGCGCAGGTCATGGTTATAAGCAAACATCCTATCGTAATCGTTATCCTGAATCTTTTCATCTAGTTTCACCTTATTATATATATAAGCGACTTATTCGCTGTATGCTTTCTCACCTATGGTCTCCTGCGATCCTAATGTCATCTGTCGCAAGTCGTAGTAGGAGCCGTTGTAGATATTGAAGTCTACATTCCCTTTGATGCCTGGCAGGCGCCCTACATCAGTGTGCTGCCAGAATTTCCAAGGCCCTTTGTATTCGAGCGAGTCCACATAGTAGTGGGCTATCCAGTATGGATACTCGTTGAAGATGGAGTCGTTCAGATAGCGCATCTTGAACTTGAAGTAGGTGTAGATGATTGGCTTCACCTTGTAGTGCTTCTCCACCATGTCGAGCCACAGGTAAACAGAACTCTTGAACTGCTCGTCGGTCTGGTTCTCAGGTTTGTGTTCCACATCGAGCACAGGAGGCAGGTCACCGTTCTCCAACTTCACGGTCTTCATGAAGTGCGCAGCCTGCTGATAGGCTGGTGTGTGTACGCTGTAAAAATGATAGGCTCCTCGCGTAAACCCATGCTCACGTGCCTGATAGAAATTATCGTGGAAGTTCTCGTCAGTCTGTGTTGAACCTTCTGTGGCCTTGATCATGACAAACCTAATAGGACTATCGTTGATCGTTCCGTTATCCTTCAGCTCGTCCCAGTCGATGCGCCCTTGATGGTGCGAGATGTCGATACCATGTATCTCGTAGCCTTCAGGATAACTGACATCTCCATAGAGTGCCCTGAAACGGAATCCGAAAGGACTTACAAAGACATAATAGAAGAACCAGATGTAAATGGCCACAATGGCAGTACCGCCTATCCACCATCCCCAAGCAGGAACTTTCTGTAGGAAGCGAATGATGATGTTAGGCTTACGACGGCCACCTGGACCATGGTAAGTATGACTGGTTCCGATACCTTTCCGGCGAACGACTCTTTTCTTGGCCATTGAAAAAAGAAAAGGCACGGATTTCACGGATTTACACGGCTTCTGTTTTTAACCGTGTCTCTCAAAGAGAGCCGTGGAATCCGTGCCCAAAATAGTTTATTTACTTAGCTTGCTCGAGAGCCAGAGTCTTCGTAGGCTGGTCGCAGACCTCTGTGGGGCCCCAGTACTGGATAGGACCAGGATATACGTAAGCAGTCTTACGAGCCCACTCGTCGCGATGAGCTGCGAACTCCTTGAAGGGAGCACCGTCGAGCTCTACGAGAGCCTTACGGATAACGGGCTTCATCTCACCAGCGCGACGCTCCATGTTCATCATCATCGTGATGGGCACACCACCAGCAATCCACTGCTCTGCAGGAGCGGTCGTATTCTTCACGATAGCCATGTAGCCTGTCTTGCCGTTGGCAATCAGCTGAGCTGCTGATGTTCCAAGGGCATAGCAGTAGTCTGCATCAAAGTTAGAAGGAGCAGCGCAACGGCCCTCATAACCGAAGAAGTGGTGCTGAGTACCGAACTTACCAACATACTTGCCTTCCTTCTTCATCTTCTCGAGCTTCTGGGCTACCATCGTAGAGAGCAGCTTCTCAGTCTAGTAGGCAGGCTGTTGAATACAGCAAGGTTCTCGTCGGTGAGGTGAGCCTTTACGAAGTCGATCGACTCATGACGGTCGAGGTTCTTTGCCTCAGGCATAGCCAATACGTCGTTCAGCTGAGCAATCAGCTTCTTGATAGCAGGAATGAATTCGATCACACCCTCAGGGATGATAACCGTACCGAAGTTGTTTCCATCAGCAGCACGAGCAACCACAGCGTTGGCGATATAATCTACGATATCATCGAGGCTCATACCCTTCTGCTCAATCTCCTCAGAAATCAGACAGATGTTTGGCTGTGTCTGTAGAGCGCACTCCAAAGCGATATGAGAAGCTGAGCGGCCCATCACCTTGATGAAGTGCCAGTACTTACGTGCAGAGTTACAGTCGCGCTCGATGTTACCAATGAGCTCAGAATATGTCTTACAAGCAGTATCGAAGCCAAAAGAGGTCTCAATCTGAGAGTTCTTCAGGTCACCATCGATGGTCTTAGGACAACCGATCACCTGTACGCCATACTTCTTGGCAGCATAGTACTCAGCCAGTACGCAGGCGTTGGTGTTAGAATCGTCACCACCAATGATAACGATAGCCTTGATGTCAAGCTCACGAATAATCTCCAGACCCTTCTCAAACTGGTCAACCTTCTCCAGCTTGGTACGTCCAGAACCGATCATATCGAAACCACCGGTATTGCGATACTCATCGATGATGTCTTTGGTGAGCTCCATATAGTTATGGTCAACCAGACCGCCAGGACCCAGGATGAAACCGTAGAGACGATTCTCAGGATTCAGCTTCTTGATCTGATCGAAGAGACCTGTAATCACATTGTGTCCACCAGGAGCCTGACCACCTGAAAGGATGATACCAACGTTCAACTTCGTATTGTTAGCCTCCGTAGCAGGCTCGAACTCTACGATTGGCATACCATAGGTGTTGGGGAACAACTTCTTGATTTCTTCCTGGTCACCTACACTCTGGGTGGGCTGACCTTCTTTTACTTTTACTGCACCCTGGAGAGCCTTAGGCAGCTTTGGCTGGTAAGCAGCTCTCGCCATCTGCAATGCACTTTTTTCCATAATCGTTATTTTTGTTTAAGAATGAATGAATTTCGATTTTCAACGTGCAAAATTAGATGATTTTTGTCAAAAATACGAATGAAAACGACACAAAATCATCATATTTAATATTTTTTGTGTGTAAAAAAGTTGCTATCTCAGTTTTTTTTCTTATCTTTGCTTACTGAATGTATCAAAATCAACCCAAAATTAGAGAAATATGGCAAACAAAAGAAAACTTAAGAAGAGCATTACCTCTACTTGTGAGGTTATTTTCTCAGAAGTAGTAGCAGTGTCACTTTACGGCACAGAAGACCAGATGCAGCAGGCAGAGACTCTGCTCAACTCCATCATCAAATTAGGGACGGAGTATCTTAAGCGCGTATCCCACCCAGAACCAGGTATGAGCCCGAAGAAGTATTATAAAGATCTGATTGACAAGTTCACGGCACAGGCTCAGGAAATCATCGACCAAATCGGCGCATAAATCATGTGGAAAAGATTTTGTAACTGGCTCTTGTACAAGCACATGGGGTTTACTGATAAAGTAACGGAACAGTTGCCCCAGAAGTGTATTTTCTGCCTGGCTCCGCACACCAGCAACTGGGATTTTCTCATCGGGCAACTCTATGTTGGTGCCCATGGTGTGCAGAGTAATTTCCTCATGAAGAAAGAATGGTTCTTCTGGCCCCTCGGACCCATCTTCAGAAGTCTGGGCGGCATTCCCGTTTTTCGCCAGAAGCACACCAGTATGACCGACGCAATGGCCGAGACTGCCAAGCAGGCTGATGTATTCCGCCTCTGTATCACCCCCGAGGGCACACGCTCCAAGAACCCTGACTGGAAGAAGGGCTTCTATTTTATCGCCCTCAAGGCTGGCATCCCCATCCTGCTCTACGGACTGGATTACGAGCGCAAGCTCATCCAGTGTACGAAGACCATCATCCCCTCAGGCGACCTTGAGGCGGATATGCGTGACATTAAAGTTTACTTTAAGGACTTCAAGGGGAAAAAGCCCGAAAACTTTACCATCGGAGAACTGTAGTATGAAAAACATCTTAACCATTTGCCTTGCCGCGATACTGATGATCTCTGCCGAGGACGCCTTTGCTGCCAAAAGGGCAAAAGTACGACGACAGAACGACCCGCAAAAGGAACTCAAAGACAAGCTAAACCAATATTTCATATCCTACAGACCGTCTGGACAACTTGTTCGCTCATCAGCCCACTTGAAGAGCTTGACCATTGATGACTCTCTGAAAATCATCGAGGTGGCAGCAGATTCACATTTCGGCGAACAGAGTTTCACTCCTGCCACTACGGCGAATATCTATAACGATATCCTCGAATTACTGCCTGATACCTGCCGACAGTACAAGCTGAAGATTACGACAGGCGGATGGGAGATTGGCCAGCTTGTAGCTAATCGAATGCGACAGGAGCCTGACGCCAGTCGTTCTTGGGGTGATGTCGAATACAAGGGACTGCCTTGGGTGAGCAACGCCTCCCTACCCTATAAAATTACTAACGGCTTGCAGAACCGCCACCTCTGCCTCTGGGCAAGTCATGGACGATACTACAACATCAACAAAGGTGAATGGTGCTGGCAGCGCCCAGAACTCTTCGGCACCACCGAGGACCTTTTCACTCAGACCATCGTGATACCCTATCTCATCCCAATGCTCGAGCGCGCTGGTGCCATCGTGTTTACCCCTCGCGAGCGCGACTGGCAGCGCCATGAGGTGATTGTCGACAACGACACGCCACTGGGCTATCATGAGATCAGTGGTACGCATCTCTGGAAGACTACCGACTCCGTAGGTTTCGCCTATCATACTGGTCCCTATTTTGACCACGAGAATCCATTCCGTGCAGGAACAGCCCGTCGGGCTCAGGTTGGAGGAAAAGGCCGACAGAAGAGCACCGTCGCCTGGCAGCCCACCATCCCAGAGGCAGGGCGCTACGCCGTCTATGTGAGCTATCAGACCGTCGAGGGCAGCATCGACGATGCCCACTACACCGTCTGGCATCAGGGCATCCCTACCGAGTTCCGTGTCAATCAGCAGATGGGTGGTTCCACATGGGTCTATCTCGGCACCTTCGATTTCGATGCCGGTTCTGACAGTCGAAACTGTGTAGTACTCGCCAACGACAGCCGCCATCATAAGGGTATTGTCACTGCCGATGCTGTACGCTTCGGAGGTGGTATGGGTAACATTCTGCGAGGCAACTCCATCAGTGGTCTGCCGCGATGTCTCGAAGGAGCTCGTTACTATACTCAGTGGGCGGGCATGCCTTGGGAGGTCTACTCCACTAAGAATGGCGAAGACGATTATGGCGATGATATCAATGCCCGTAGCTATATGGCCAACCTGCTTGCTGGAGGATCTGTCTTCATGCCCGACACCATAGGGCGCCATGTGCCCCTCGAGCTTTCACTCGCCGTTCATAGCGATGCTGGCTTCACTCGCGACGGGCGATCTCATACAGGAACTCTCACCGTCTGCACCACCTATCTCAACGATAGTATTCTCGGAACAGGACTCACACGCCTCGTCTCACGTGATCTGGCCGATGAGCTGCTCAACTCCGTCTCCAACGATATGCGACGCCTCTATGGTTCCTGGCAGATGCGCGAGCTATACGACCGCAACTACTCCGAGGCGCGCTGCCCTTCAATCCCCAGCGCCATCCTCGAGACCCTCTCCCATCAGAACTTTGCCGACATGCGCTATGCGCAGGATCCCAACTTCCGCTTCGATTTTGCACGCAGCGTCTACAAGGCTCTCCTGCGTTACATCTGCCGTATGCACCACACCGATTATACCGTCACCCCACTGACGCCCAATCGGTTGCGCGTGGAACTCGTAGGCAATGGTGAGGCTCGCCTCAGCTGGCACCCAGTCGACGATCCCGATGAGCCTACGGCGCATCCTACAGGTTATATCGTCTATACCGCCATCGGACAGAGCGGCTTCGACAATGGCTATTATATAAAAGGAGATGCAACGAGCTATACACTCTCTGTCGAACCAGGTCAGCTCTACAGCTTCCGTGTGGCTGCCGTCAACGAGGGTGGCGAGAGCTTCCCCAGCGAGGTGGTATCCTGCTTCGATGTTCCTGAAGCCCAAAAGTCGGTGCTTATTGTCAACGGCTTCCATCGTCTGGCCTCACCCCATGTGCGCGATAATGCAGCCGAACAAGGTTTTGACTTCGAGGTCGATCCTGGAGTCACCTACGGACGCACAGCAGGATGGTTGGGCTATCAGACTAACTTTCGTAAGGACGCGATGGGTAAGAACGGCAGTAAGGGACTCGGATGGACCAACGACACGCTCATGGGACAGTTCATAGCAGGCAACGACTTCGATTATATCCGAACCCACGCTGAGGCCATCGCCACAGCCAAGCGCATCTCAATTGCCAGTTGCTCGTCAGAGGCACTCGTTACCAACGAGGTTCTGCCTACACAATACACGATGGTCGATCTCATTCTTGGTCTCGAGCACAACGACGGTTATTCCCTGCGCCCTTACAAGACCTTCCCAGAGATGCTTCGTCGTCACCTGCAACTCTTCACTGATAAAGGTGGTGCCCTGCTCGTCAGCGGTTCTTATATAGGTGCTGATATGCAGATGCCATCAGAGCGACGATTCCTCGAAGACGTACTGAAATGCAACTATTCAGGCACGAACACCGACTCGCTCGCACGTGACACCATCTCTGGACTGGGTACGACATTCTGCTTCTACCGTCATCTCAACGAGCAGCACTATGCCGCAACCCACCCTGATGTACTGCAGCCTGTAAAGCCTGCCTACTCAGCCATGCTCTATGCCGACGACTACAGCGCCTGTGTCGCCTATGATGGTAACGACTACAAGGTTATGACGATCGGCTTCCCCTTCGAGTGCATCAAGTCTGAGCAAAAGCGCTCGGCTCTCATGCGCGGCATACTCAAATTCCTGATACCATCATATTAACAACTAATAACATCAATCATTATGAAGATTCAATCTAATTCATCTGGTACACGTAGTATCGAAATCGCAGACGAACATCTGCAGACTATTGAGAAGTATCAACTGTTTCGCGACCTCATCGACAGCAACGGTTATGTTGACGAACAAGTACTCGACAAGCTCAAGTTGAACATTCGTTCGCTCCTCTCTGGCGACGCTGGTAAGGACAAGAGCCTACTCGACCTCTGCCTCGACGTCATCTATCATCCAAACATGAAGGCGTTCGGACTCCAGCAGCTCGTATTGCTCTACATCAACTGGAAGAATCGTGGCAACGACAACCTCGGCATGACGACTCGCGCCTTCCAGGGAACACCGTTTAATTAAATGAAGAATGAAGAGTGAAGAATGAAGAGTGAAGAATGAAGAGTGAAGAATGAAAAGTGATGGAGTATAGACTGACGGATTTTCTGCCGACCACAAAGAAGGAATTGGAACTCCGAGGATGGGATGAGGTTGATGTCATCTTATTCTCGGGTGATGCCTATGTCGACCATCCGTCATTCGGTGCTGCTGTCATCGGACGCACGCTCGAGGCTGCAGGCTACCGCGTGGCTATCGTGCCCCAACCCGACTGGCACGGCGACTACAGAGACTTCAAGAAGTTGGGGCGCCCAAGGCTCTTCTTTGGCATCTCGCCAGGCTGCATGGACTCGATGGTTAATAAGTACACCGCTAATCGACGTCTGCGCTCAGAAGATGCCTACAGCCCCGATGGGCGCCACGACCTCCGTCCTGAGTACCCCACCATCGTCTATACCCGCATTCTGAAAGAACTCTTCCCCGATGTGCCCGTCGTGCTTGGAGGCATCGAGGCGTCATTGCGCCGACTGACTCATTACGACTACTGGCAGGAAAAGCTCCGTCCCAGCATCCTAGTCGACTCTGGTGCCGACTTGCTCATCTACGGCATGGGCGAAAAGCCCATCATCGAATTGGCTCGTCGCTCCCCTGGCGAATGGCGTGATGTACCCCAGACCGTCTATCTGGCCGACGATATTGAGATCACAAAAGATGACATCGTGCTCCACAGCCACGAAGAGTGCCTGCGCGACAAACGAGCACAGGCCGAGAACTTCCGACATATCGAGGAACAGTCGAACATGATGCATGCCCAACGGATCATACAGCGCATCGGAACGCGCAGCGTAGTCGTCAATCCCCCATACCCGCCAATGACCACTGCCGAGCTCGATGCCTCATTCGATCTGCCCTACACGCGTCAGCCTCACCCAAAGTATAAGGGAAAGCGCATCCCGGCTTACGACATGATCAAGCACTCTGTCAACATCCATCGAGGCTGTTTCGGAGGCTGTGCCTTCTGCACCATATCCGCCCATCAGGGCAAGTTCATAGCCTGTCGCTCCAAGGAGAGCATTCTCCGCGAGGTCAGGCAGGTCATCGAGATGCCCGACTTTAAGGGCTATCTCTCCGACTTAGGCGGCCCCTCAGCCAATATGTACGGGATGCACGGACGCAACCTCAATGCTTGTGAGAAGTGCCGACGACCCAGCTGCATCCATCCGCAGATCTGTCCGAACCTGGATACCAATCACTCCAAACTGCTCGATATCTACCACGCCGTCGATGCCTTGCCAGGCATTAAGCGCAGTTTCATAGGCAGCGGCGTTCGCTACGACCTTCTGCTCTACCGCAGCAAAGACGAAGCCGCCAATCAGGCAGCCCAACAGTACACCCGTGAGCTTATCACGCGCCACGTATCAGGCCGACTGAAGGTAGCCCCAGAGCACACCTCCGACAACGTGCTACGACTCATGCGCAAACCTTCGTTCCAGCAGTTCTACGAATTTAAGCGTATCTTCGACCGTATTAACCGTGAGGAAGGATTGAACCAGCAGATCATCCCCTACTTCATCTCCTCCCACCCAGGCTGTCACGAGGCCGATATGGCTGAGCTCGCCGTCATCACCAAGCAGCTCGATTTTCACCTCGAACAAGTGCAGGACTTCACGCCAACACCGATGACAAATGCCACTGAAACTTGGTATACTGGCTACGACCCCTACACACTCGAACAAGTATTCAGTGCCAAGACCCCACGCGAGAAGCTCGCCCAGCGACAATACTTCTTCTGGTACAAGCCCGAGGAGCGACGCTCCATCGAGCAGAGCCTGCGACGCATCGGGCGTCCCGATCTTATCGCCCGTCTGTATAATGGTATTCAGCCTGCCTCCAGCAGTCCGAAGCCTAAGCCCAATCACAATGAAAATCATCGAACAAAGTCAGATCGCAAAGAGTCCCCAGAAGGCAAGCGAGGACGGAATCGTCGCCACCGATGATTTCATAGCCGTCATCGACGGCTCCACCTCGAAGACCCAGCGACGCCATCACCGCTCTATGAGCAATGGCCGCTACGCCATGCAACTCATCAGTCGCTATATCCGACGTATGCCCAAGGACATCACGTGCCACCAATTCTGCATCGGAGCCACACGCGTCATCCGCGAGAGCTACCTTCCCTTGCTCAGCAGCCTGCGCAGCGACAAGAGCCAGCAGATACTCCAGCAGCTCTACGACCATCCCGAGGAGCGTCTCTGCGCTTCAGTCGTCATTTACAGCCGTCTGCGACGCGAAGTATGGCTCGTAGGCGACTGTCATTGTCTGATCAACGGCCAGTACTTCGACAATCCCAAGCCCTACGAACAAGAGCTGGCTGAGATGCGGGCAGCTCGCGTCGTCGAACTGCTCGCCTCAGGCGTTAAGCCCGCTGCCCTGTTGCAATCCTCAGACCCTGCACGCGAGGCCATGATCCCACGCATGCTTGAGGTTATGCACAACCAGAACATCACTTTTGCCGTTGTCGACGGCTTCCCCATCCCTGAGACGAAGGTGCCCGTCATCACCCTTGGCTTCCAGCCCAACGAGATTGTGCTGGCTTCCGATGGCTACCCTTTCCTCCAGTCAACCCTCAAAGACAGCGAGCAGCGCCTACAGCAACAGCGTGAGTCAGACCCGTTGAATATCGGTTCATTTAAGGCCACAAAGGCCTTCGTGGCGGGCTCAAACTCCTTCGACGACCGCACTTATATTCGATTTACAGACTGAAACAAGGGATTTTCGCTCTAAAATTTGGAGATTTCAAATAAATTATTTACCTTTGCAGCCGAATTTACTTAAAAGACTGAATTTTGGTCTGGTAGCTCAGCTGGATAGAGCAACTGCCTTCTAAGCAGTAGGTCTTGGGTTCGAGCCCCAACCGGATCACAGGAAACGGGACACTCGTGAGAGCATCCCGTTTTCTTGTTTATATAAATGTCCTAAGAGTCTGTTTCAGAAAGTGAAATCCACCTTGATGACATTTTCGCCGTAAATCGTCTTGAAGTCATCACGCATAGAGATCACGTGATAGCCTTCGTTGCGCCATTTTTCACCCAGCTGGAGTGCCTTCTCACGATTGGCGTGATCACGTTCCTCGTCGTCGGCAATCAGCATGAAGGCAGCACAAGGCAGTTTGTTGCTCAGACAGTAGTTATGCATAGCACAGTCACCGCCGCTGTTGCCAAACGAAAGGACAGGTACCTTGCCAATCTCCTGAGAAATCTGAAGCACCTTGTTGGTCTTCAGATTCTTGATAATCAGCGAGTCTGTACGAATCAGGTCTTCGCCCTTACCCATCGTGTAATTTACACCAGCCTCTAAGCCTTGATGACTCGTATTATACCAGACATCCATACCAATCACCCTATTGGGCTCGATACCAAGAGATTCCGTCAGAGAGCGGCAGATAAAACGGTCAGAACCAGAAACAACATAGAAGGTAAAGCCATTATCCTTCAGATACTCAAAGACTTCGAGCATAGGCTTATAGAAGCTCTCGCCATAGGTCATACCCTTAAAGCCGTTGGCAGGCTTGCTGGCATACGCCTTCACATAACTGTCGAACTGAGCGATCGTCATACCCGCATAAGCTTTAGCAGCAGCTCTGGCGTGAATCATGTCGAAGTGATCGGGCAGTGGTTTCCCATTACGCACGAAGTCACGGATATTCTGAGCCGCCTCACGCACATCGTCAGGGGCGATATCTCGATACGAAGGATCGTCGAGCACACGGTATTCGAGCATGTTATACTCGAAATAAGTAGGATAAAGTTCGCCCACAAACGTACCGTCCATATCAAAAGTGACGATACGGTCTTCCACCTTGATAAAGTTGGCTGATTTCGGATTCGTCACGTCCTCGACATACTTTTTCAAGGCCGTTAGTGCCTCACATTGGTTCCACGATTGAAAATACTCTTTCTTGACGATTGTAACAGACTTCTCGTCATCGTTTTTCGAGCATGATACCATTGTTACAGATGCAAAGCCAAACGACATGATGACGGCTAGCACCCAAAGTTTTGTTCTTCTCATTGATCTAACATTTATTAATTGAATTTCCTTTTATCGTGGATTGTTCTGGGCAAAGATCTGCATGCGCTCTTCGAGGAGAGCATACTGGTGATCCTCGATGAACGAGGTACATACGCGCAGGCCCTCTTGCTCGCTACCACAGGTGATGAGGCAGATGGCCGAGACACCATAGTACATCAGTTCGAGAGCAAGCTGACCTGAGGTCATACCAGGATAGCCGATAGTAAAATAGAATCCGTCGGCAATTGGCTCATCAAGATCCTTATCATAGACCACGTAGAAGTTATGACGACAGAATATCTCCTTCAGTTTGCGGGCACGCTCGCCATAGACACTGACCTCACGACGGAAGTCATACTGTCCCTCGTAGGCTGCCTTCAGCATGGCTGCCATCGCATACTGGGCACTGTGACTCGTTCCCGACGACAGCGCATAAAGCATACGCGTAGAGAATACGGGACCAAAGGGCAGCCCCTGATAACGCTTGGCAAGGGCGTCGAAATGACGATGGAACAGCGTATCGGAGATGCAGACCACACCAATACGCTCGCCAGCATAGCTGAATGCCTTAGAACCGCTGATGAGCAGCATATAATTATCGGTATAGCGGGCAACGGTAGCCTGATAAGGCGGCTGGAAAGGCTTAGAGAGATCCTTTCGGAAGTCCATTGCGAAGTAAGCGAGGTCTTCCATCACGATGACATCGTACTGCGTAGCCAACTCGCCAATGGTCTGAAGTTCCTCCTCACGCAGACAGATCCATGAGGGATTGTTGGGGTTGGAGTAGACGATGGCACAGATGTTGCGCTGCTTGAGATAACCCTCAAGTTTCTTGCGCAGCTTGTCGCCACGATAGTCATAGACGTCGAAAGTCTCATACTTCACGCCCATCACCTGCAGCTGCATCTTCTGCACAGGGAATCCTGGGTCGATGAAAAGTACGGTATCTTTCTGCTCATCGCATTGCGAACAGGTGAGGAATGAGGCGAAGGTGCCCTGCATCGAACCCGTAACGGGAACGCATCCCTCGGGCTTGATATCGACACCGATAAAGGCCTTCACAAACTGGGAAGCTGCCTCTTTCAGAGCTGGGGCACCCTGAATATCAGGATACGAGTGGGCGATGCCGTCCTGCAAGGCCTTTATCTGTGCATCGACGCCAACCTGAGCTGCAGGAAGTCCGGGAATGCCCATCTCCATTTTGATGAACTCTACCCCACTCTGTTTCTCGGCCTTGGCGGCTACTTGTTTAACCTCTCGGATCGTGGCTTTAGCAAAGTCGGTGATTCCCAGATCAGCCACCAGCCCGTCGACTATTTCTTTCTTAATTGGAGTTTCCATATTTATTTTAAATTACTTCTGCGCTTCGCGCCCAATGGCGAGGGCTTTGATGTTGGCCTCGACGATGGCCTCGCCCTTACGTCCGAACACACGACGGATGGCATCCTCCAGTTTGTCATACTCGATACCCAGTGCCTTCTGGGCAGCACCCAGCAGGATGACATTAGCCGAGCGAGGCACACCGTTATCCTTGGCAGCCTGCTCGATATCAAGCACAATCACATTCTTGATGCTGTTCAAGTCGCTCTTAATCTTCTCAATATCAGGATAGTTGGGAATATTGACGAAAGGAGCGCTCGAAGTGATAATCCAACCATCCTTAGCGAGGAAAGGCAGATAGCGCAGAGCCTCCATGGGCTCCATCGAGATGATCACATCAGCACCACCCAGAGGAATCAGGTCGCTGGCGATGGGATTGCTGGAGATGCGCAGATTTGACTGCACATCGCCGCCTCGCTGCGACATACCGTGAACCTCAGCCTGCTTGATGTACAGGTTCTCCTTCATGGCAGCTTCGCCGATGATGGTAGCGATTGAGAGGATACCTTGTCCTCCTACGCCGCAAAGTATTATATCAGTCTTCATTCTTTTTTACTTTTTAACCTTTTTACTTTTTCTCAGCTGCTTTCTTTTGTTTAAGATGTCTCTGTAATGTCTGCATGCACTCACGACGAGGGATGATGACACTCACACCGTGATAGTTGATCTCATCGCGGATGGCCTGCGTAATCTCGGGCATGTTCTTGGGGATGGGGTTCACCACCTTCAGGTGATCCTCAGAGAGACCCAAGCCCTTGCAGATAGCCTCGAACTTATTGGTACCAGCCGAATCCTGCCCGCCTGTCATAGCCGTAGTCAGGTTATCCGAGATAATCACGGTGATGTCAGCATTCTCGTTGATGGCATCGAGCAGACCCGTCATACCGCTGTGAGTGAAGGTAGAGTCGCCGATAATGGCTACTGCAGGCCACTGGCCAGCATCTGATGCACCTTTAGCCATCGTGATCGAGGCACCCATGTCGACGCAAGAGTGGATAGCCTTATAGGGAGGCAGGAAGCCCAGCGTATAGCAGCCGATATCACCAAACACACGGGCGTTGGGATACTCGCGCAGCACCTCATTGAGGGCGGTATACACATCGCGGTGGCCACAACCCTGACAAAGTGCTGGCGGACGCGGCGTGACATCCTCGCAGGGAGCATAGCTCTCGCTGCTCTCGATGCCCAGCGCACGCTTCAGGAAGTCGGGATTGAGCTCGCCTGTGCGAGGCAGCTCGCCAGTGAGGCGACCCTTGATAACCGCATTGCCTGGCATGACGCCACGCACCTGATCCTCGATGAACGGCTGTCCCTCTTCGGCAATCAGCACATACTCGCAATCGTCGGTCATGCGACGGATGAGCTTCTTGGGAATCGGGTACTGCGAAATCTTCAGCACGGGGAACGGACATCCGTCAGGATAGCACTCCATCAGATAATTATAAGCGATACCGCTGGCGATGATACCCAACTTGTGGTCATCTGCGTCGATATATTTGTTGTATTTGCTGTCGACAGCCATCTGCTCGAGTACAGGCTGCTGTCCAGTCACCACGATGTTACGCTTCTTGGCAAAGGCAGGCAGCAACACCCAGTTTGAGGCCTGAGCGTCGTAGTTGAGCTCGTTCTGAGGGCGAGCCTCGTCCTTGATCTCAACGACGGCACGCGAATGGGCCATACGGGTGGTGACACGCATCAGGATGGGAAGATGGAGCTGTTCTGAGAGATCGAAAGCCTCCTGCATCATGTCGTAGGCCTCCTGCTGCGAACTGGGCTCAAGTGTTGGAATCATGGCAAATTTCGCATAGAAGCGCGAGTCCTGCTCATCCTGCGAAGAGTGCATCGACGGATCGTCGGCCACGAGCACCACCAGTCCGCCGTTCGTACCTGTCATCGCAGAATTCACGAACGGATCGGCACAGACATTCAGTCCCACATGTTTCATACACACCAGAGCCCTCTTGCCCATATACGACATACCGAGAGCTGCCTCCATAGCTGTCTTCTCGTTGGTAGACCAGCGACGATGGATGTTGCGCTCCTTGGCAACAGGCGAGTCCTGGATATACTCCGTAATCTCCGTAGAAGGAGTGCCGGGATAAGCATAGACACCACTCAGACCTGCATCAATAGCGCCCTGAGCGATAGCCTCGTCACCCAATAACAGTTTCTTCATTTCTTCACAAATTTACAAAATTACACAAATTTGCGTGCAAAGATACACAAAAGAAACGAGAAACCAAAAATAAGTGGCACTTATTTCTCGGTAAGTGCCACTTAATTGACAATAAGTACTGCTTATTTCAGAAAGAGTAGCCCAGCGTGAGCAATACCTGCTGACGATTGTTCTTCACCTCCTGATCGAAGGGCAGGTTGTCGTTGCCGCTGCCAGCAAAGGGCAGGAACTGACCTTTCTTCGTCTGATACTGATAAGCCATATCTACCTTGAAGTGGTCGAATGTGAAACCTACACCAGCGGTGATGCGGTGGGTAGCCTTCCAGTTGACGTAATTAGTCTCTGAAGAGTAGTAGTTACCCAGCGACCAGACATCCACACCACGATAGGCATCCTGCTTGTACATAGGCGATACTAAGTTGTAACCCAGACGGAGAGACATGATCGGCATGGGCTTGAACTCTGCACCAACCTTCACGGTATGAACGCCTTTAAGGGTCTGCTTGATGTGGTCGTTCATCTCCTTATCTCTATCAGTCTTTGTGTAATAGGTGTCGTAATACCAGTCGTAGCCCTCGCCCCTCTTGATACGGGCATCGGTAGCACCGTAGTCGCTAAACTCATAGGTAGCACCCAGCGCCAGATTGGTGCCAATGGTATGTCCAAGGCTGACACCGAACTTCCAAGGAGTACGGAACTCATACTTCAGTTCGTCGTGACGAGGATTCTCATCAGCAAAATACTGACTATTCAGACGCAAACCTGTCTTATTGACAGAACGCAGGTCGTAGAAGATGGGCGAGTTGATGTAGAGTCCGAAGCGGAAAGGTGAACTCTCGATAGGACGGATGACAGCACCTAACTTCACCTCGTAGCCTGAACCGTCGATATCGCGCGAGTCTTCGAGCTCAGCTGTGCGCAGGATATTAGGCAACTTTGCTTCCTCTTGATCTTTTGTTCTTACGTTCTCAAAATAGTTACTATAGCCGCGATAGTGCACATCGTGGATACCCACCGTTACACCCAGATAGACGCGATCGTTGATATTGCCGCTGATATTGAGGTCGAACTCGCTGATATAACCCTTGTTGCCACGATTGAAGGTGTAGTTGTCGCCATCGAAGCGATAGGCATCTTTTTTAAACGAGCCATCTTTGAGGATGAGGTTCGTGTCGTAGAGACCCTCGTGATAGAGCACATCCACCTGATTATAGGTCAAGTCGTCGCTGCTCTTAATCACACCCTCAGCGAACTTATCCAGCGTCAGTTTGCTCTGCGAAGCACCGTCGAGACGATCTGTCACCGCCAGAATCTGGTTGAAGTTGCGACTCTTGTGATAGTTGAACGCGAAGTTCAGGAAGCTGGTGCGACTCAGACGGTTAGAGAACACGAAACCAGCCTGATCGAAGCTGACGTTGGTCTTTTTGGCAGGTCCCCAACTCGAGACATCGCCCTGAGTAACGATACCCAGCGATGCTGCGACATAGCTACGACGGAAAAGGCCGATAGCAGCAGGGTTAGTGGAAATTGTAGAGATGTCAGCACCCAGAGCCTCCATCGCACCACCCATACCCACGTAACGGGCAGTACCATTCAGATCCTGAGTAGACACTTCTGCCACTTCATATGTCTCCTGTGCAGCCACCGGCATTACTGTTGCCAAGGCGATTGCTACAAATAAAAACTTCTTCATCATATCTGTAAATCTATAAACTCTTAACTATAAACCGTAAACTGTAAACCGTAAACTATAAACCGTAAACTATCTATGGCGTCCGAATCCGCCGCCTCCTGAGCGACCACCTCCGCCGCCTCCACCGAAGGAACCGCCACCACGAGAGCCGCCTCCGCCAAAGGAGCCGCCGCCACGAGAGGCGCCGAAGGAACCGTTGCTGCTACTTGGCATTCTGCTCGACGATGAGCTGGGTCTGCCAGAACCATAGCTGGCTCCAAAGGATCCACGACCTGCTGTACGACGGTCGCCTGATCCGAAGCCGGAGCGACCTGAGCCAAATGACCTGCGTGGAGAGTGATAGCGAGGCGAACGATAGGTTGTGTAGCTGCCACCATAATATATCGGGTAGCTGCGATAGGCATAATACGGATAGCCGTAATAGCCATAGTACCAGGGATCGTACCAACCTCTATACCAAGGGCCATACCAGCCAGTATACCAGCCTCTGTACCAGCCTCCATACCAATATGGATAGTACCAGGGATCATACCAGTCATAATAGCTATAGTACCAAGGAGAATGCCAGCCCCAGTCGTTAACGCCTTTGCGATAGCCTGCCCAGAAAGCCTCATTATCCGTCAGGACGTAATCATCGAAGCGTGTCATCTTCTTCGTCAGCTCGAAATCACCATTCTTCAGCGAATCAGGATAGACTCCCTTCTGGCCGTTGAAATCGATAACATCAACTTTCGAAGAGTCGCCTGCGATCTCCGTGTATGAACTCCTCATACGACGATTGTACTCGTCGACAGAACGGTTACAGCCTTCGTAATAGGTATCCTTGGGCAGACCGTAGTTATCTGTCACCACCTCTACACTCGCCTTCTTCTTGGGTACGAAATAGAGATCATCGTCCTGAGCCATCATTGATAATGGCATGAAGGCAAGAAGGTAAAATAGCATCTTCTTCATATTCAATCCTCCCAAATCTTATTGTTTTTATTTACTTTTTTTACTTGATATAGTTTCACGATGCAAAAATACACCGAATTTTAGTGCAAATTTAGGGAAAAACCCTAACTTATGATAGGATTTTCCCTATTTTTTGTAATTTTGCCTCAAAAATTAACATCATTATGAAATATTTCGAAGTAGAATTCACCATTTTGCCCTTCTCCACAGACGCAGCAGACCTGCTTGCGGCTATTGCTGGAGAGGCCGGTTTTGAGACATTTGAAGAGACCAGTACAGGTCTGAAGGGATATATCCAACAAGACCTTTTGGACGTCAGCACCCTGCAAACTTCGCTGAACGATTTCCCATTCGAGGGCATCTCGATCAGCTATGACATCCGCCCTGCAGAAGACCGCGACTGGAATGAGCAATGGGAGCAAGAGGGTTTTGAGCCGATAGTTGTGGAATGTGGAAGGTGGAATGTGGAAGGTGGAATGAGGAATGTGGAAGGTGGAATGTGGAATGTGGAAGGTGGAATGAGGAGTGAGGAATGTCCTGTGATTGTGATTCATGATGGAAGGCATCTGCCTGAAACCATGCCTACAGGCGCCATCCCCATCGAGATTGATGCGAAGCTCGCCTTTGGCACAGGCACCCACGAGACCACCCGCATGATCTGCTCAGAACTAATCTCATTCCACACTCCACACTCCACATTCCACAACCAAGAACCCTCATTCCACATTCCACATTCCACATTCCACAAGATTCGCGTCCTCGACTGCGGCACGGGTACTGGCATCCTGTCCATCTGTGCCTTGAAGCTTGGGGCTGCTGAGGCCATTGGCTATGACATCGACGAGTGGAGCGTAGACAATGCCCGCCATAATGCCGTCATCAATCAGGTCGACGACCGATTTACATCTTTGCTGGGCGATGCCTCTATATTAAATAAGGTGGAAGGAAACTTCAATCTCGTGCTGGCCAATATCAACCGTAATATCCTGCTCGCTGATATGGAGAGTTTCCGAGGGAAGATGGCACCAGGCGCCAGTCTGATCCTCAGCGGATTCTATACAGAAGACTGCGAGATGCTGATCGAGAAAGCCAAGACGCTGGGACTGAAGTTGACAAAACAAAAAGAAGACCAGAACTGGGCTTGTCTGGTCTTCTCGTTGTAATTAAGCGTTGCGAAGCTGACGGATCAGGTCTTTCTGATGTTCTGTCAAGTTTGTAGGCAACTTTACCTGGTAGGTGATAATCAGATCACCGAAGGTACCGTCGCCCCTGTCGTAGCCTTTGCCTCGCAGACGTACTTTCGTACCTGGCTGCGTCTCAGGCTTGATCTTCATCTTCACCTTCTGACCGTTTGACAAGGTAATAATCACCTCGCCACCCAGCAGAGCCGTGTAGAGATCGATAGAGACGTTGGCGTTCATCTCGCCTGAGTTCGTACGTGTTTCATGTCCGAAACCCGATCTGCCCGAAGAGAACCCCTGGAAGCCTCCAAAGCCCCCACCCTGACGACCTTTACGACCAAACAGGTCTTCGAAGAACGAGCTGAAGCCGCCACCATTCGTAAAGCCAGAGAAGTCGAAGCCACCGAAAGGATTACCGCCACCAGCGCCACCACCGCCAAAACCGCCAAACTGATCAGCCTGTTTCCATTGCTCACCATATTGGTCATATTTCTTGCGCTTCTCGGGGTCGCCAATCACATCGTAGGCTTCCTGCAAGGCCTGGAACTTGGCCTGAGCCTTGGGGTCGTCAGGATGCAAATCCGGATGGAACTGCTTGGCCCGCTTGAGGTAGGCCTTCTTGACGTCCTTCTGGGGAATCGTCTTATCTACTCCTAAAATCTTGTAATAATCAATAAATGCCATAATCTTTATCCTCCTTTTCTTATTCTTTTTTCTGACAATCCAGCAAAAAGTGTGCCGAACTCATCATAAAAATAATTTTCTGAGGATTTGGTCGTATCATTTTAATTTCGTAACTTTGCAGCCCATATAGATTAAAAACTTAATATGAAGAAGATACTCTTACTGTCAATCATTACCTTCGGTATGCTACTGAACATTTATGCCAAGCCAGCTTCGAAGACCGTACGTCTGAAAGTCATTGAGACCAGTGATGTACACGGGCATTTCTTTCCATACGACTTCATGGAAAAGAAGCCTATTAAAGGTACACTTGTACGAGCGAACACTTACATCAACAAGCAGCGACAGCAGTATGGCGACAACTTCCTGCTGATTGACAATGGTGACATCCTTCAGGGCCAGCCTTGCGTCTACTGGTCGAATTACGTGATGCCTGAGGATGAGAATCTCGCAGCTTCTGTCATCAATTATATGAAGTACGACGCAGAAACCGTTGGCAACCACGATATCGAACCAGGCCATAAGGTTTATGACAAGTGGATCCGTGAGGTGCGCTGTCCGTTGCTGGGTGCGAATATCGTCAAGGAAGAATACAAGAATGCTGACGCTGCTCACCCTGATCATATCTATCATGGGCTTCACCCCTACTCTGTCCACTATAAGGATGGCGTAAAGATCTGTGTCATCGGCATGCTCACACCTGCTATCCCTAATTGGTTGAACAAATCCATCTGGAAAGGCATTGAGTTTGAGGAGATGGTAAGTTGCGCCAAGAAATGGGTGAAATACATACAGGAGACCGAGAAGCCTGATCTGCTCTTCGGCTTGTTCCACTCTGGCAAAGACGGTGGCATCATCACAGAGGATTATGAAGAGAACGCTACTGCGGCTGTAGCTTACGAGGTTCCTGGTTTCGACATCATCTTCTTCGGGCACGATCACCAGGTACACAATGAGTGGATCACGAATAAAGAGGGCAAGCAGGTACTCCTCATCGACCCGTCGTGCTACGTGAAGAATGTGGCTGAAGCCGACATTGAACTCACCTATAAAAAAGGAAAGCTGACAAAGAAGAACATCAGCGGTAAGATTGTCAGCGTGCTCGATGAGGACATCGATCAGGAGATGCTCACACACTTCGCTCCGAAGATCGAGGCTGTCAAGCAATACGTCGACCGCAAGATAGGCCGTTTTGAGAATCCTATCTATACCCGTGACAGCTTCTTTGGCAACTCCGCCTTTACCGATCTTATCCATAATCTGCAGCTACAGATCTCGAAGGCCGACGTGTCTTTCAATGCCCCTCTGTCATTCAATTCTGTCATCAAGGCAGGCGATGTGACACAAGCCGATATGTTCAAGCTCTATCGTTTCGAGAATCTGCTGTTCGTTCTCCGTATGACTGGCGAAGAGATCCGCAAGCATCTGGAGTTCTCGTATGATATGTGGTGTAATACGATGACATCACCTGAAGATCATGCGCTCAGACTCAACGATAACTCCAAAGAAGACCAGCAGCGCACAGGATTCCAGTATTACACATTCAACTTCGATTCTGCATCAGGCATTGACTACGAGGTAGACCTGACGAAACCCGATGGCGAGAAAGTCAGGATCCTGCAGATGTCGAATGGTGAGCCCTTCGACGAGCAGAAATGGTATAAGGTTGTCATGAACAGCTATCGTGCCAACGGTGGCGGAGAGTTGCTGACAAAGGGAGCCGGTATTCCTCAAGACTCGCTTGAAAGTCGTGTGCTCTTCCACACGGATATGGACCAGCGCCACTATCTGACTGAGGAAATCATGAAGATGGGCACCATCGATCCACAACCCAACAACAACTGGAAGTTTGTTCCTGAGGAATGGGCAAAGCCTGCTTTGGAACGTGACCGCAAACAACTGTTTGGCAAATGAAGACCTATTATTTCGTATTCTGCAAAGAAGACCTGTTGCTGGAAAAGACAGCCGACGGAGGCTATACCATCCCTTTGCAGGAAGAGCCCCCAATAGCAGAGAAACCTTGGACGCATATCATGAATATCACCCCGATGGAAGACGGTACAGAGGTGAAGACCTATCGGATAGACTCTCCCATTACCGACGATGAGCGCTACGAGATGTGCGGACTGCGCCAAAGCTACTATCATCTTCCGAAGAATCTGTATCTGAAGGCAGGCAAATGCCAGGAACTGCTGTATTGGGATCAGAACACGAAATACTGTGGCATCTGTGGTGCTCCGATGCGTATGGATACCGATATCTCCAAGAAATGTACGGAATGTGGAAAGGAGATATGGCCACAGCTGGCAACGGCTGTCATCGTCTTGATTCACAAGGGTGATGAGGTGCTGTTGGTGCGTGCGAAGAACTTTAAGCGCGACTTCTTCGGACTTGTTGCTGGTTTCGTGGAAACAGGCGAGACGCTGGAAGAGGCTGTCGCCCGTGAGGCCTTAGAAGAAACAGGCGTTACCATTACTAATATCCGCTATTTCGGCTCACAACCTTGGCCCTATCCTTGTGGACTGATGGTAGGTTTCAATGCAGATTACGTGTCAGGTGAAATCCATCTCCAGAAAAGCGAAATCGCCAAAGGCGGATGGTTCCGCAAAGACAACCTGCCGAATATCCCAGAAAAACTTTCGATAGCCAGAATGCTGCTGGATGCCTGGATAGAGGAGAAATAAAATAAGGAGGACTAGAGCCCTCCTTATTTTATTTTAATATTCTACAAGCTTCATCGCCATCTTACCGTGATAGTCGATCAACGACTCAACCAGATAACAGCTGGCACCGTCGGGGATACAGAGCGTAGCATTGAAATGCAGTCCTGCCGCATCGATATGGCTGAACTCCATATTTCCCAAGATGGCGTCTTCCAGGAAATCCTGAGGAACCTTCTGGGCGTACTGCTGCTTGCGGAAATCGCTCGAGTAAATCTGCTGAGCGCCCTTGAACACGCTGATATGCATGATGTTGTCGTAATAAACATTCTCCACCTCCAGACCATCATCATTAAAGGTACGGTGGGTGACCTTGTATTTCGTGGGGTTAATGGCAATATACCAATGATAGCGCTCACCATTATACGTCACGACAGAGTCGGTCTTCACCTGATGCGTGTAATTCATGATCTTTGGCGTATCATGCACAAACTCTTTGTCAATATCAGGATCGTCGCTCTTCTTCAGTTTGATGATGTCACCATTCTGATTACGGAACCAGAAGAGATGTTCTGCTTGTTTTTCGATACCATACTTTGTACCAGAAGCCAATACCAGTGAGTCGCCAACTATCTTGAAATACGAAGGCATGCTCGTAGAGTCTGAGTAGTAGATGGTATCGCCCTTTACCTGGAAAGACACCTCTTCTGTCTCAGAATCGAGCCACACGCCTTGCAACAACTTCTTGGCCTCAAGGCTTTCTGTCTGATCAGAGCTATTACTTTGTTGACGAGAACATCCCGTCAACAGGGCTACAGCTGCCAGTATGGTCATCAGTTTCCTCATCATTTTCCTATGCAATGATACTCAAAGCCGTTCTCGTCAAGTTCCTCTGTATCAAATATGTTTCGACCGTCGATGACCAGCTTTTGCTTCATGGCTTTTCCGATGACGCCCCAGCCTGGCAAGCGGAACTCCTTCCACTCTGTCAGCAGCAGCAGCGCATCGGCATCGAGCACACAGTCATACATATCGCGACAATATGTCACCTTGTCTCCTATACGACGCTTACACTCATTCATCGCAATGGGGTCGTAAGCACGAACCTGACAGCCTGCATCCAGCAGTTTGCCAATCATGACAAGAGCCGTCGATTCACGCATATCGTCAGTCTCAGGCTTGAACGAGAGTCCCCACATGGCAATGGTCTTGCCATTCAAGGCCTCTTCGCTACCGAATGCCTTCACCAGTTTCTCATAGAGCACGCTCTTCTGCTTCTCATTCACACGCTCTACTGCTTTCAGCACTTCCATCGAATAACCGTTCTGGTCGGCAGTCTTGATAAGTGCCTTCACGTCCTTAGGGAAGCACGAGCCACCATATCCGCATCCTGCATACAGGAACTTGCGACCAATACGTGTGTCAGAACCGATTCCAGCGCGTACCATATTTACATCTGCGCCAACTCGTTCACAGAGGTTGGCGATGTCATTCATAAACGAAATACGGGTGGCCAGCATCGAATTGGCTGCATATTTCGTCATCTCAGCAGAGGGGATATCCATGAAGATCACACGGAAGTTATTGATCAGGAAAGGCTTATAGAGCTTCGTCAGCACCTTCTTGGCGTGCTCACTCTCCACACCCACTACCACGCGATCAGGCGACATGAAGTCCTTGATGGCATTTCCTTCTTTGAGGAACTCTGGGTTCGATGCCACATCGAACTCTATGTTGACGCCACGCTTCTGCAGCTCGTCTTCGATGGTCTTCCTGACCTTCTTGGCCGTTCCAACAGGAACAGTAGACTTCGTGACGACAACCACATATTTCTTCAGATTCTCACCAATGGTCTTTGCCACCTGAAGCACATACTTCAGATCGGCACTTCCGTCCTCATCAGGAGGCGTACCTACAGCAGAGAACACAATCTCCACATCATCCAGAACGGAGGCGAGATCGGTGGTGAACTTCAGACGACCTGCTGCCACATTCTTCCTGACAAGCTCGTCGAGTCCTGGTTCATATATGGGAATATCGCCGTTTTTCAAACGCTCGATCTTCTGTGTATCCACATCTACACAAGTAACGTTAGCACCCGTATCAGCAAAACACGTACCTGATACCAAGCCTACATAACCTGTTCCAACAATTGCTATATTCATTTCTTTGAACTATAAACCGTAAACTGTAAACTATAAACCACTCCTACCCAAACACTTCCGCATCTTTCAAGAACGGCTGCTTTAAATCCTTTTCACTCGTCTGAACTTTAGCCGGATCAATCGGCCACTCGAGACCTAAGTCTGGATCATTCCAACGAATACCAGCCTCTGTACTAGGCGAATAAGGGTTGTCAACCTTATAAGTAAAGATGGCCTCTTCGCTCAGCACCAGGAAGCCGTGAGCAAAGCCACGAGGGATAAAGAACTGACGCTTATTGTCCTCGCTCAGCACTACCATCACGTGCTTGCCGAAGGTCGGACTTGACTTGCGAATATCCACAGCCACATCGAGCACCTTACCTTTTATGACCCTCACCAGCTTAGCCTGAGAGGTCTCACCTTTCTGATAATGCAGGCCACGCAGGACACCAAACGAAGACTTGGATTCATTATCCTGAATGAAGTCAACCTTGCCTACATGCTCATTAAACTCAGCCTGCTTCCAGGCTTCCATAAAATAGCCACGCGTATCGTTGAAAACCTTGGGCTCGATGATGAAAACACCTTCTATTTCAGTCTTGATATATTCCATAAACTTGAAATTTTGTGCAAAGATAAAGCAAAAAATTCATATAATGAACATTTTAAGTTTCTTTTTATTTGTTTATTTCCAAAAAAAGGCGTAATTTTGCACTCGTGATTGAATTGGAAAGACATATTGAGATACTTCTGCTTAGCAACGACTGCGTCATTGTGCCCAATTTGGGAGGCTTTATGACGCATCATGTTCATGCAAAGTATGATGAGGAAGACGGTTATTTCCTCCCCCCTTTACGTACTCTTGGATTCAATCCCCAACTGACCATCAACGATTCTCTGCTGGCTTTATCCTATGTGGAGGCTTACGACATCAGCTACCCCGAGGCCCTGAAGCGCATCGAAGATGAGGTCAATGAGCTGAAACAACGTATCCAGAACGATGGCTCATACGAGTTGAATGACATCGGAACGCTCTTGCTCAACGAAGACGGCAAGTACATGTTCACCCCCTGCGAAGCTGGCATCCTGACTCCCAGTCTTTACGGACTCAGTTCGTATGAGATGAAATTATTAGACATTGAGAACGTTCCCCAACAGCAGGAAAGCATTGAGAAAAAAGTTGAAAAACCGTCAGCGAGTGTAATCCCGATGACAGCATCCTCAGAATACACTTCTTACGAGGACAATGAGGATGAGGAAGACAACGATTTCATCAAGATCAAATTCACCTGGGTACGTAATGCCATTGCCGTAGCAGCCGTCTTGCTGGCCATCTTTGTATTGGCCCTTCCGACAGGAAAGACGGAGATGATGACGCGCACCATCAGCAATCTCAACAATACGATTCTTTTTGGCATGATGTCGAAAGACACAAACACAAGTACGATCGAGATCAAGAAACAGGATCTGGAGCACAAAGTGAATCGCGTGGATACCGTCATCAAGAAAACCGTCATCCCGCCACAGCAGCCTCAGGCCAAGGTCGATTCCGTCAAGCAGAGTGGCTATTGCATCGTGCTGGCAAGTTATGTGACCAAGCAGAATGCTAAGATTTTCATCGAACAGCTGCAAGACAGAGGCTACCAAGATTCCAGGATATTCGTCAACAACAATATCACGCGAGTGGTCTATGGGCATTTCGACAATCAGAACGATGCCTATAACGCCCTGAGGGACATCCACAAGCACAAAGACTTGTCAGAAGCGTGGGTCTACAAAATTAATTGACATGAAACGAGTTCGTTGCCCGAAATGCGACCAGTACATAACTTTTGACGAGACGAAATACGAAGCTGGTCAGTCATTAGTTTTCAAATGCCCGGATTGTGGCAAAGAGTTCGGCATCCGTATTGGTGTCAGCAAACTCCGTGAGCGTCAGAAAGACGAGAATCCCGACGAGCAGGCCAATGAGGAAGGCTGCGGGTCCATCGTGGTCATCGAAAACGTCTTCCACTTCAAGCAAGTCATTCCCCTGCGAATGGGTGATAACATCATCGGCCGCTATCAGAAGGGCAATTCAGCCAACTGCACCTTCGAGACCGTTGACCCCAGCGTCGATCTGAATCACTGTACGATTACCGTCAGCCGCGACAAGCGAGGCGCCCTTCGCTACACCCTGAAAGACAACAACAGCAACACAGGCACTTTCGTCGACAATGTCGAACTCAATCCTCGCGAGCGTCGCGTTATCGAAGACGGCACCCTTTTCACCCTCGGAGCCACCAGCATTATCCTCCGCACATCCAGCGAGGATTAATGTTCCCAGATATAAAAGACATTTTGCAGTTGTTCTTGCGGTCTGCGTTGCAGTGATGCAGTGTTGCAGTTCGTGGAGATGCCTTCCCTATCCCCAAAAATATATCTATATATTTATATATATAAATATATATAAATATATAGAATAAATTTTCAAGTTTGGAGGTATGTAATTTTTAACTGCAACACTGCAACTGCAACGTTTTCATGGCAAGACATGAAGATGGAGCTGAAGGTACACTATTTTAAAAGTGTCTTTTTTGGTGTCATTTTTCGATTATTATTTGGAAGACATTGGAAAAATTCGTACCTTTGCACTGTCAACGAAAAAAGACGAAATTTGCGGCCTAACTGGGCAACAAAAATTACCAAGCGCGCAGGCAAGTGTTTCCTAGTAAAATCGCAAAACAGAGTCCAATCGGCGACAAATAAAATTATCGTACAATCCATTAAAGTATAACCATTAAAATCAGAATTGAATGATGACATTGAAAGTAAAGGCAGTTGAAGACTGGATCAGCGAGGCAGCTCTCCACTCGGGCGTGAATCAGGGTGTAACGGAGGCTTTTTCGAATAAAAATACATAATTTCGAAAGAAATTAAGCGGAAATTTACGATTTCTTGGAAATATGGCTTGCATTAGAGTTTTTTTTTGTAACTTTGCGCCTTGAAATTTAAGTTGACGGTTTACAGTTTACGGTTTACAGTTTACGGTTTACAGTTTAGACATTTATAGAATATATGACAACAGCAATTTTGCTTCTACATTGCCCTGATCAGCAGGGTATCATTTCGGAGGTTACGAAATTTATTACGGATAACAAGGGAAACATCGTCTACCTCGACCAGTATGTGGACAAGGTGGAGGGCATGTTTTTCATGAGAATAGAATGGGAGCTCGAAGGATTCCTCATTCCTCGCGACAAGCTTTACGACTACATCACGACGCTCTATGCACAGCGCTACAAGATGAAGTTCAGCCTGTATTACAGCGACAAGCGCCCGAGGATGGCAATCTTCGTGTCGAAGATGAGCCACTGTCTGTACGACCTGCTGGCTCGCTGGAAGGCAGGAGAGTTCCAGTGCGACATCCCCTGCATCGTGTCCAACCATGAGGATCTGCGCTATGTCGCTGACCAGTTCGGCATCCCCTACTACGTCTGGAGCATCAACAAAGACCACTCGAACAAGGCTGAAGTGGAGAAGGCTGAGATGGACTTGCTGAAGAAGGAGGATATCTCGTTCATCGTACTGGCTCGCTACATGCAGATTATCTCCGACGAGATGATTGCCGAGTATCCGCATCACATCATCAACATCCACCACTCGTTCCTGCCCGCCTTTATCGGTGCCAAGCCCTATCATCAGGCTTACGAGCGCGGTGTGAAGATCATCGGAGCTACCAGCCACTATGTGACGGCCGATCTTGATGCAGGCCCCATCATCGAGCAGGATGTGACGCGAATCACGCACAAAGATACGCCTGAGAGTCTGGTGCTCAAAGGAAAGGATCTGGAGAAGATCGTGCTCTCGCATGCCGTATCGAAGCATATACAGCGCAAAATCCTCACTTACAAGAACAAAACGATTATTTTCTCATAATGAACGTAGCTATCGTAAAATATAACGCAGGCAACATCTACTCGGTGGTTAATGCGCTCCGACGGATGGGGATTGAGCCCACTCTTACTGATGATGCCGAGCTGCTGACGAAAGCAGACAAGGTGCTGTTTCCTGGTCAGGGGCACGCCCGTGAGGCGATGGAGTATCTGAGAGCACGCAGGCTTGACGAGGTGATCCGCAGTCTCAAGCAGCCCGTCTTCGGAATCTGCGTCGGGCAGCAGTTGCTCTGCAAGCATTCTGAAGAGGGTGACGTTGACTGTATCGGAATCTTCGACGCTGAGGTGAAGCGGTTCCAGCCCGAACGCCATGAGGACAAAGTGCCCTGCATGGGATGGAATCGGATTGAAGTGAGGAGTGAGAAGTGTGGAGTGAGCCCGCTGATGGAGGGACTGGGGGAGAATCCTTATGTGTACTTCGTGCATTCCTATTACGTGCCTGTATGCGCTGAGACGATTGCTGTGGCTGACTATATCCTGCCCTACTCTGCTTCGATGCACAAGGACAATTTCTACGCCTGCCAGTTCCATCCTGAAAAGAGTGGCGCGGTGGGTGAACGAATCCTCAAAAACTTTCTGGAGCTATGATAGAACTGATTCCCGCCATAGATATCATTAACGGTCAATGCGTACGTCTGACCAAGGGCGACTACGACCAGAAGACCGTCTACGGCAAACCACTGGATATGGCCCTCGAGTTTGAGCGCATCGGCTACAAACGACTCCACGTGGTGGATCTGGATGGTGCAAAATCCAAACACATCGTGAACGATGCAGTCTTGCGCGAGATAACGTCGAGCACCAACCTCGTTGTGGACTTCGGTGGAGGCATCAAGACCAATGAGGACATCGAGAAAGCTTTTGCAGCCGGTGCCTCGATGGTGACCATCGGTTCGATCGCGGTGACGAATCCCGACCTCTTCATGGGGTGGTTGGAGCAGTATGGAACCGACCGCATGATCCTGGGTGCCGACGTCAGGCACGGGAAGATCAGCATCAACGGATGGAAAGAAGACTCTGCCGAAGACCTGTTGCCGTTCTTGAAAAAATATGTAGATGCAGGCGTGCGTAACGTGCTCTGCACCGAGATTTCAAAAGACGGGACATTGGCAGGTCCGGCTATCGAGTTGTATCAAGAGATCATGGATGCCTATCCGCAGCTGCATCTGATAGCCAGCGGAGGCGTATCCTCATTAAACGACATCATAGCCCTCAACGCGGCTGGCATTCCGGCTGTCGTCTTTGGAAAGGCTATCTACGAAAGAAAAATAAACTTGAAAGAATTATGGGACTGGCAAAACGCATAATACCCTGCCTCGACGTGAAAGACGGTGAGACCGTCAAAGGCACCAACTTCATCAACCTGCGCTCGGCAGGCGACCCTGTGGAATTAGGCAAGGCCTATAGCGAGCAGGGAGCCGACGAACTGGTGTTCCTGGACATCACAGCGTCGTTCGAAGGTCGCAAGACATTCACAGAGATGGTGACTCGCGTGGCTCAGGAGATCAACATCCCCTTTACCGTCGGCGGCGGTATCAACGAGCTGGCCGACGTGGAGCGTCTGCTCTATGCCGGCGCAGACAAAGTGAGCGTCAACAGCGCTGCCATCCGCAGGCCAGAACTGATCGACGAGATATCCAACCGTTTTGGTTCTCAGGTATGCGTCTGCGCCATTGATGCCCGTCTGGACGATGACGGCTGGCATTGCTACCTGAAAGGTGGGCGCGAGCGCACGGAGCGAGGCCTTTTCGAGTGGGCTCATGAGGCTCAGGAGCGTGGAGCTGGCGAAATCCTCTTCACCTCGATGAATCACGACGGCGTGAAGGAAGGCTATGCCAACGAAGCCTTGCGCGAGCTGGCCGACAACCTCTCGATCCCCATCATCGCCAGCGGCGGTGCGGGGCGCAAAGAGCACTTCCGCGACACGTTCATCGAAGGGCATTCGGATGCAGCCCTCGCGGCGAGTGTCTTCCACTTCGGAGAGATACCCATCCCCGAACTCAAACAGTATTTAAAATCAGAAGGAATAAACGTACGTATATGAAAATAGATTTTGAAAAGAGCGGCGGACTGGTACCTGCCATTATTCAAGACGCCAAGACCAAGAATGTGCTGATGCTGGGCTACATGAACCAGGAAGCATACGACAAGACGATAGCCACCAAGAAGGTTACCTTCTGGAGTCGTTCACGCAATTGTCTGTGGACGAAGGGTGAGACCTCTGGCAATTTCCTCCATCTCGTGGACATCATGGTCGACTGCGACAACGACACGTTGCTGGTGAAGGCCAATCCCGACGGTCCTACCTGCCATACAGGTACGGACACCTGCTGGGGAGAAGAGAACAAGGCTAACCCCCTACTCTTCCTCACGGAGCTGCAGGACTTCATCAACACCCGTCACGAAGAGATGCCTGAGGGCAGCTATACCACCAAGTTGTTTAAGGATGGCGTGAAGCGTATTGCCCAGAAAGTAGGCGAAGAATCGCTTGAGGCTGTGATCGAGGCCTGTACAGGTACCAACGAGCAGCTGTCCTACGAAGTGGCAGATATGATCTATCACCTCATCGTGCTGCTTGCCAGCAAGCACATGCGTATCGAGGATATCGCCGATGAGCTTCATAAGCGTCATGATCCTGAGTGGGACAAGAAGCGTCGTGTGGCCAAAGCCAAGGGGGAGATGAAGTAGGGTTTACGGTTTACAGTTTACGGTTTACAGATTAAGTTTAGAGATATATGCAAATCAATTATAAAAATGCGAATATATACCAGCGGCATGGGATCTGCGTGCTGAAGAACGTGAATTTCCAAGCCGACGAAGGCCAGTTCATCTATCTGATAGGACGTGTAGGCTCTGGTAAGACCACCTTGATGAGAACGCTCTACTGCGAACTCGATGTCGACGAGGCCGACGAGGCGACAGTACTGGGACGCGACTTGCTGACTATCCGACGGAAGGATATCCCCGCCCTGAGAAGGGAGATGGGAGTTGTATTCCAGGACTTCCAGCTGCTCGCCGACCGTACAGTATATAAGAATCTGGAATTTGTGCTCAAGGCTACAGGCTGGAAGAAGCATCAGGAGATTGACGAGCGTATTCATCAGGTGCTGAAGGCTGTAGGGATGGACGATAAGCCCAGCAGCATGCCTTATGAGCTCTCTGGTGGAGAGCAGCAGCGTATCGCCATCGCAAGAGCCATCCTGAATCGTCCGAAACTGATTCTGGCAGATGAGCCTACGGGCAGTCTCGACCCTGAGACCTCAAAGGATATCATCAAACTGCTTTTCGACATATCGGCGAAGGGAACGACGGTCATCATGTCGTCGCACAACCTGGCTCTGATTCGTGAGCACCCAAGCATCACCTATCGCTGTCAGAACGAGAAGATGGAAGACGTGACCAACGATTTCCATCATCTGATACTTGTCGACGACAGGCCAGATACAGACGAGATCCGCGTCAGATATTCTGAGAGGGAGGAAATCTAGGGAAGTAATAGTGAAAAGTGAATAGTGAATAGTGAAAAGTGAAATAAAAAAATATAATCGATTATGAAAGTAATGAAATTCGGCGGTACTTCCGTCGGTACCCCACAAAGAATGAAAGAAGTAACCAGTCTGGTTACAAAGTCAGGTGAACCTGTGTTTGTTGTCCTCTCAGCGATGTCGGGCACAACCAACTCGCTGGTGGAGATCTCAGATTATCTCTACAAGAAGAATCCCGATGGCGCCAATGAAGTCATCAACCGTCTTGAGCAGAAATACGCTAAGCACGTGGAGGAGCTGTATGATAAGGAAGAGACGAAAGCCGCTACCCGCGAGTTCCTGCGTGGTGAGTTCGACTACCTCCGTTCGTTCACCAAGGAGCTGTTCACATCGTTCGAGGAGAAGAGCATCGTGGCTCAAGGTGAGATGATCTCTACCAACATGGTAGTGAACTATATGAAGGAGCAGGGCATCAATGCTGTTCTGCTGAATGCGCTCGACTTTATGCGCACAGACAAGAACTCAGAGCCCGATCCAGTCTATATCAAGGAGAAGCTCAGACCATTGATCGAGGAGAACGAGGGCGCACAGGTTTATCTCACCCAGGGATTCATCTGTCGCAATGCCTATGGCGAAGTAGACAACCTGCAGCGTGGAGGTTCCGACTATACTGCCTCACTCGTAGGCGCAGCCATCAATGCTGAGGAGATTCAGATCTGGACGGATATCGACGGTATGCACAACAACGACCCTCGTGTCGTCGACAAGACCGAGCCTGTTCACCAGCTCCACTTCGAAGAGGCCGCTGAGTTGGCTTACTTTGGTGCGAAAATCCTCCACCCCACTTGTGTACAGCCAGCCAAATACGCAGGCATCCCCGTTCGTCTGCTCAACACGATGGATCCTGACGCTGAGGGAACGACCATCAGCAATGCTACCGAATACGGCAAGATCAAGGCTGTTGCCGCCAAGGACAACATTACCGCCATCAAGATCAAGTCGTCGCGCATGCTTCTGGCTACTGGTTTCCTCCGCAAGGTATTCGAGATCTTCGAGAGCTATCAGACCAGTATCGACATGATCTGTACCTCTGAGGTCGGCGTGTCGATGAGTATCGATAACTCAGCCCACCTGGGCGAGATTGTCGACGAGCTGAAGAAATACGGCACCGTGACGGTCGACACCAACATGTGTATCATTTGTGTCGTTGGCGACCTCGACTGGTCGAACATCGGTTTCGAGTCGCTCGCACTCGATGCGATGAAGGATATTCCTGTACGTATGGTCAGCTACGGAGGTTCTAACTACAACATCTCCTTCCTGATCCGTGAAGAGGATAAGAAACGTGCGCTTCAGAGTCTCAGTAACACTATCTTCTATAAGAAATAATGGCAAAAGGCGTATTTCCGGTAGAGAAGTTCCAGTCGATACAGACTCCCTTCTACTACTACAACACAGAACTATTACGTGCCACTCTGCGCACCATCAACGAGGAGGCTGGCCGCCATCAGGGCTTTGTCGTGCATTATGCCGTCAAGGCCAATGCCAACCCCCATCTGCTTCGCATCATACGTGAGGCAGGTCTTGGTGCCGACTGCGTCAGCGGTGGTGAGATCGAGGCTTCCGTAAAAGCAGGTTTCCCCAGCCAAAAGATTGTCTACGCAGGTGTGGGCAAGAGCGACTGGGAAATTAATCTCGGACTTGACAACGATATCTTCTGCTTCAACGTAGAGAGCATTCCTGAGCTGGAAGTCATCAATGAGCTGGCAGCAGCCAAGGGGAAGGTGGCACGCGTTGCATTCCGACTGAACCCTAACGTGGGGGCACATACTCATGCCAATATCACCACCGGACTTGCAGAGAACAAGTTTGGCATCGCCATGAGCGATATGGATACGGTGATCGACGAAGCAGAAAAACTGCCTAACGTCAGATTCGTTGGACTGCATTTCCACATCGGATCGCAGATTCTCGATATGAGCGATTTCGAAGCCCTCTGCAATCGTGTGAATGAGCTGCAGGACAAGTTGGAGAAAAGGAGAATCATCGTTGAGCATATCAACGTTGGCGGTGGACTTGGTATTGACTACGAGCACCCCAACCGCCTGTCGATTCCTGATTTCAAGTCCTACTTCGACACCTATGCCAAGAAACTGAAGCTACGTCCTGGTCAGACACTCCACTTCGAACTGGGGCGTGCAGTCGTAGCTCAATGTGGCAGCCTTATCACGCGTACCTTATATATAAAGAAAGGTGCGCAGAAACAGTTTGCCATCGTCGATGCAGGATTTACCGACCTCATCCGCCCTGCCCTCTATCAGGCATACCACAAGATTGAGAACATCACCAGCGAAGAACCGATGGAAGCCTACGACGTTGTGGGTCCCATCTGCGAGTCGACAGATGTGTTTGCCAAGCAGATGGATCTGAACAAGGCCAAGCGCGGCGACCTGCTGGCCATTCGTTCTGCAGGTGCCTATGGAGAAATCATGGCATCACAGTATAATTGTCGCAAATTGCCCATCGGCTATATGAGCGACACAATATAAGAAGACAGCAATGAGTAAAAACGAACGCAGATTCTCCATCATCATGACCGTCTACGACCAGGCGGGTGAACTCGAAGAAAACCTGCCCGCCTTCCTCCAGCAGGAATACGAGCCAGGCTATGAGGTCATCGTCGTCGATGAGTCGTCGACGGATCGCTCTGGTGATGTGCTGAAACTGCTCAGAAACAACTACCCGCACCTCTATTCCACCTTCCTGCCCAAGCCCAACCGACTGGTATCGCGCAGGAAGCTTGCCTTTCATCTCGGCGTGAAAGCGTCTAAGTATGAATGGGTTATCTTCACTAAAATCGAGAAAAAGCCAACGGCAACGGATATTCTGAAGGCTATTGCTGAGAACTTCGACGATGATACCGAACTGATGTTAGGTTACTCAGAGAAGAAAGGTATTCGCTTACAGCCATTCAGCACCTGCCATGAGGCCAGCAGCCACATCAAGCGCATTGAACGGAAGTTGAGTAAAGTGCGCGAACGGAAAAGGATGAATTATGTCTGGGGGCGTTACGACTTCATCGTCATGCGCAAGGATGTAGCTTATGAGGTGCTGAACCTCTTTGAGCAGAAGATATCGCCGACCCAGATGTTGGCCATACGTCACCATATATTCTGGAAGAACCTCTTCGGGCGATCAGCCACCACAAAATTGGTAACACAATAAAAACAGAAAGAGAACAACTCATGAAAGTCCTGCATGTTTATCCGAAATCCGACAGTCTCATTGAGCGCCACGTCACGCTTCTGGCTGAAGGGATGCGACAGAGTGCTGAAGTGAAAGTAGCTGATAATGCGGTTGCTTTCAGGAAGTTGTTCCGTGAAATGGAGCCCGACATCGTGCATTGTCATGGATGTTGGCAGTTCTTTATCGCACGCGCCTCTTCCTACGCCATTCGTCATGGTGCTCGCGTGGTGGCAACGCTGCATGGACAACTCGAGCCTTGGGTCATCAAGCGCCAGAGCGTACAGGAGAATGTGAGCAAGACATTCTTGTGGCAGCGAAGCGCCATCGAACGGGCATACGCCATCATTGTTCATGGTAAGCTTGAACTCAGCAACTTCAAGCAGTTGGGATGGAACAAGCGGATGGAGGAGATACATAATGCCGTGATTACCAATGCCATCGCGCCGTCAGAGATGTGTGCTCAGACCTTTGCCGTCTATCAGAAGGTGATGGACTCCAACACCCTCGAACAGATGGATGACGACAGCCAGCATGCACTCGCACAGATCATCAAGGTAGGCATCATGGGCGACCGTCGATGGGTGAAGGACTTGAATATCAACGAATCACAGATAGACTGGCGCCGACTGCTGCTATACGCAGAGCATGAGAACATCAGCAACTATGTGGATTACGGCATCAGCATCCTGGGACTCTCTACCCCGACATTGGATGTCAGCCGAATCGCCTCCTATTTCCCCGACAACTACAAGCGCCCTGTGCCTCTCAAGGAAATCGTGGGCGACTATCAGGGTGACGAAACGGACTATCTGGTGCGCATGATCCGTCAAATCAACAAACACCCTCTGCTTCTCCATCTGGTAGAACTCACACGCGAACTATATCGCGACAACGTGAACGACGACCTTCTGACAGAAAAGCTTGAAGAGAAGAAGCTACAGACCTATACAGCCCGACTGATGCAAGTGCTCAGCGAGCAGGCCCTACTCGACGAAGGCTATATGCCTGTCAATCCGATTGACGACAAGCAGACAGAACATATTCGCAAAGCTCTAACAAACCACTTATTGATATGACTACAACTCATCATTACAACAACGAGCAGATGCACTATCTGCAATTGCTCTCCCAGTCATTCCCAACGATAGCAGATGCTTCGACGGAGATTATCAACCTTGAGGCCATCATGGCTTTACCGAAAGGCACCGAGCACTTCCTGGCAGACATTCATGGCGAGAGTGAGGCTTTCCGCCATGTATTGAAGAATGCCTCTGGAAACATCAAACGAAAAGTCAACGAGCTATTCGGCAACAATATACGAGAGTCAGAGAAGAAAGAGCTCTGTACGCTCATCTATTACCCGGAGCAGAAGCTTGAACTCATCAAGGCACGCGAGACCGATATAGAAGACTGGTATCGCATCACCATCCATCAGCTGGTGAAGGTTTGCCGCGATGTGTCTTCAAAATATACACGCTCAAAGGTTCGCAAGTCGCTCCCTGAGGATTTCTCATATATCATCGAAGAGCTGCTTCATGAGAGTCTTTCCGATCATGACAAGACGGCCTATGTGAACGTCATTGTCGATACCATCATATCTACAGGCCGGGCTGACGACTTCATCGTCGCCATCTGCAACGTCATCCAGCGCCTTGCCATCGACCAACTGCATATCTTGGGCGACATCTACGACAGAGGCCCTGGGGCACACATCATCATGGATACCCTCCGACAGTATCACTCATGGGATATCCAATGGGGCAACCACGACATTCTCTGGATGGGAGCCTCGGCTGGCAACAACGCCTGTATCTGCAACGTGCTGCGTTTGTGCCTGCGATATGCCAACCTCGCAACCATCGAGGAATACGGCATCAACCTGGTACCACTGGCCACGTTTGCTCTCGAAGCATATAAGGACGACCCCTGCGAAGAGTTCATACCCATGATACTGCCAGGCAACCGTATGGACGACAAGACCCGCCAGCTGACAGCCAAGATGCATAAGGCCATTGCGGTCATACAGTTCAAGGAGGAAGCTGCCATCTACAAACGTCGCCCAGAGTGGGAGATGACGGATCGTTGTATGTTCGATCACATCGATTACACCAAGGGTGTTTGCCTGATCGATGGTCAGGAATACGAGATGAAGAGCTGTCACTTCCCCACGATCGACCCCAGTCAGCCCAATGCGCTGACGCCCGACGAGGCCGACCTCATGCAGAAACTTCACCACTCTTTCCGTATCTGCGAAAAGTTGAAGAAACATATCCGCACACTGCTCTCACACGGTTGCATGTACACCGTCAGCAACTCGAACCTCCTCTTCCATGCCAGCTGTCCGCTGAACGATGACGGCACCCTGAAAGAGGTTGAGATCTATCCCAATGCCAAATACAGCGGAAAAGACCTGATGCACAACATCGGCATGATGATACGTGCTGCCTTCGAGAACAACTCCGACGATTATCCACGCGATTACGCACGCGACTATTTCCTCTATCTCTGGTGCGGCAAGGATTCCCCACTATTCGATAAGTCGAAGATGGCTACCTTCGAGCGCTATTTCCTGAAAGATAAGGAAACCTATAAAGAGGAAAAGGGCAACTACTTCAAGCTGCGCGACTCTGCAGAGATCTGCGACCGCATCCTGGACGCCTTCGAAGTAAAAGGCCAGAACCGTCATATCATCAATGGACACGTTCCTGTGCATGCTTCCAAGGGCGAGAATCCCATCAAGGCGGGCGGCAGACTGATGGTGATCGATGGCGGATTCTCTGAGGCTTATCATCATGAGACAGGCATCGCAGGCTATACCCTCGTCTATCACTCGCGTGGGTTCCAGCTCGTACAGCATGAGCCTTTCACTTCGACTCAGGACGCCATCGTGCGCGAGATCGACATCAAGTCGACGACACAGATCATCGAGATGTCTGCCCATCGCATGCTGGTAGCCGATACCGACAAGGGTACTGAGCTCAAGGCACAAGTGGCCGATCTGAAGGAACTGCTCTACGCCTATCGTCATGGAATCCTCAAGGAGCGTCGCAGATGAGGTGGATCAGGCTATTTGTTCTCAGCTTGTTATGTCCGCTCGCATTATCTGCTGGCAACAGGATCTTCAGCCCTCAGATCAAGTCGCTGCAGGCTGTGGTCAATCAGGATTTCCTCTCGCCTGCCGTCATGCGTCTCCACACAGACGATATCCTTCAGATTGCTTTTGACGAACTATCCCACGACTACCACCGCTACGCCTATACCATTGAGCGCTGCGAGGCAGACTGGACACCCTCTGAAGAGATGTTTGAGAGCGACTGGCTCGAAGGCTTCAACGCCATCGTCATCGACAATCATGAACAGTCGGTCAATACCATCATTCCCTATACCCACTACCAGCTGCAGATTCCCAACAGCCAATGCAGGCTGAAGATGAGCGGCAACTACAGGCTGCATATCATCGACGATGAATCTCAGAAGGAATTAGCATGTGTGGAGTTTATGGTGACCGATCAGACGATGTCGCTTTTCATGGAGGCTTCGACCAATACCGATATCGACCACAACATCAGTCATCAGCAGCTCTCAATCAGTCTGAACTACAACAACCACATCGTGACGAATCCACAGGAGCAGATCCGCATGGTAGTGCGTCAGAACGACAGAGAGGACAACAGCCGCCTACATGTCAGCCCTTCTTTCATCCAAGCCAACGGACTGAGATGGCAGCATCATCAGCAACTCATTTTCGATGCGGGTAACGAATACCACAAATACGAGGTGCTCGACCCCAGCCACCCAACTATGGGTATCGACTATATCAACTGGGATGGAGAGCAGTATCAGGTGTACCCCTTTATCAACGAGCCTCGCCCCCATTACATCTACGACGAAGATGCAGATGGCGCGTTCTACATCCGTAACAGCGACAACCGCGAGAACGATACGGCCAGCGAATACCTTTGGGTGAATTACAGGTTGAAAGCCCCAGAGCTCCCATTTGGCAGAATCATCATTCAAGGCATGTGGACCACAGAAGCCCCTGAAACCTATCTGATGAGTTACGACGAGACCGAACGGCTCTACACCGCCAGCATCCTTCAGAAACAAGGTTATTACTCCTACCAGTATCTCTGGCAAGATCAAGACGGACATCTGCAGACTCTACCCTCTGAAGGGAATTTCTATCAGACGGAGAACCGCTATCAGGCCTATATATATTATAAAGGTACGGGAGAGCGCACCTGGCGTCTGGTCAGCTATCGCCAACTTATTTTCAAATAGCATTCTTGTTGTTTTCCTGTCGATACTCCAGAGGTGTCATCTGATGAGTATGGAAGAAGAGCGCTATGAAGAAGTTGGGAGAAATGAAGCAACATTCATCAGCAATCTCATCAATAGGCTTATTAGAGGTGGCGAGCAGCTTCTCTGCACGCTTCAGCATCATCATACGCGTCATCGTGAGCGGACTCTTGTAGATATTGGCATTGACCAGCGAATAGAAGTTCTGGGGTTTCATGCCAGCCAGATTACTCAGTTCGCGAATCGACAATTCTGACTGCTTAGCAGACAACAGTCGAGGTGTGATTTTCATCATCATGTCGATAAACTCAGGCGAGAGATCGTTCTGATGACCAACCGCACCTGTGATTTCTTCATACGAGGGTTCCAGCAATTCGCCAGAACGGTTGTTGCCTCGTTCAGCAAAGCTTTTGATACGCCTGAGCAGTCCTACCTCACCACTATTTCGCATAGCCCTAAGGTTGGCGTTCTTCATATAATAATAAGCATATATGCCAACGAGCACCAAAAGCATACCAATCAAGGCAACGAACATGCCTGTTGTGCGCCACCAAGGTTCCAGCACATTTACAGTCCATACGTATGGCTCTGTGTCCCACTCGTCGTGCACCATCGATGCCTGCAGCTCAACCTCATAGGTTCCAGGATGGAGTGACATCAGCGGCAGGTGGAGCATTCCTCTCGAATCGACCAGTCCTCCCGAGTTCTGAATCGTATATACGCGCCAGTTGTCATCCAGACCTTTCACGCGTACACGATAGCAAGTCTGTGCTGGTCGGAAGAAATTGAGTGCCGAGAAGGTTAATGATATCGAATTCTGGTCGTAGTTGAGGTTCAGTTCTTTCGTACGCGTCAGCGCCTTCTCAAGGATCACGTTACCATCAAGTTCCTCGCCAGTCCTCACATTCACACCATTCACCATCAGTCTCACGAGCTTGGGATACAACTTGAAATCATAATGATTATCAAGTGTCTTCATCTTGTTGGGATTGAAAACAACTACATGGTCGAGCGACTGCATGACGATGGAACCATCATGCAATAAGGCAGCCTTACCGTTGATAAACGATTCGTTAGGTACCTTGTCATAACTGTTATACGAGTTGACATAGTGAACTTTATCGCCTTTGAAGAGCAGACACGACACGCCACAACTCGTAGATACCCAGATGTTATGTAGCTGGTCCTCAATGACCGAATGAATCACATTGTTCAGCAGACCATCACGCTTGGTAATAACCTGTGGAAGCACGTCAGTTTCCTTGCGATAGAGTTGAAGGCCTTGTACTGTTCCTACCCACGTCCAGCCTCTCGAGTCCTGAAAAACGCAGTTCACGTCCTTGCCTCTGAATTTGGCCGACTCCGGCAGGTTTTCCACATACTTGAAATAGGTGAGAGCTTCATGATCGTTCCAGGTGTAGGCAGAAAATGGTGGCTGATGTGGTTGTGAGTAGAGCAGTCCTCTGCGCTCCGTTCCAACCCACATACCTCCTTGACGGTCAAAACAGATGACGTTCAGATTCGTGCTGACAATCTGTCCATTCTCCATGACCATCGTATCGAAGTGGCGACAGCCGTTTTTCCACGTTTCATACACCCAATAGCCATATTCACAGGGAATGAACAGCAGCGAATCAGTTTGTTCCTTCATAGCGAGGTTATTCAGATGGTAAGGCGTACGCATGATTTCCTTCCACTCTTTCTTCGTTATATCAAACAGGTTGAGTACAGCTTCTTTGGAACCGTTCCTGATCTGGTAGAACACATTCTTATCTCGCAGCAATACCGAACTCCGGTCATATCGCAACACGTCTTTTTCATCATAGGCGCGACCTTCATACACTTTCTTCTCTGTCTTCAGGTCGATAATCTCCAGCAGGCCGTTATCATAGAACAGCATCAGCTGATCTTTATCATACACAGCAAGATCCTGCAGATTCAGGTCACGCCTAATTTTCTGTGTCTTCTTGCTCTCCACATTGTAGAGACCATCCTCAGTCAACAGCCACACGATATGATCATCATCGACAAAGAAATCCTGAACCGGTTTTTCCATACCGAACTTACTGAATTCGTCTTTGATGGAGTTCACGAAGGTTTCAGTAGTCAGGTTCACACACGTCACGTTGTGCTTGTTTTTCAGCCAAAGATGGTGATATTTGTCAAAATACTGGTGATAGTTGCCTGAATAGTTGGATAGTGGATACAGATTCTCTTCCGCCGTATTGATATACGAGAACCGCTGCCCGTCGTAGAAATTGATTTGCCCCATCGTGGTGATGACCATTCGTCCGGTTCGTGTACATGAAAGCGTATGGGCACTATTGTCAGCAAGACCGTCGGCAGCACTATAATTTCTGAAATAGCGTTTCGACACCTCAGCCATCGAAACGGTTCCAGTCAGCAGGAGCGACAAGAGTAATATGGTTGTTTTAGTCCAATAATTCATATTCAGGCATTTTGTTATCGCTGCAAAGATATGTAAAATCATCGGTATTTCCAAATTTTTTGTCTAAAAATAGAATCTTTAGCTAAAATTGTATAAAATCTAAAGACGAAATGAGGTAAATCGGGAATTATTTGTATCTTTGCATTCGGTAAACAACTAAGCATTACTTTTTATTTATAAGTCAATAAGAAAATGAAAAATGTACCTGTAATTAAGATTGGAATCGTCGCCGTATCTCGCGACTGTTTCCCTGAGTCATTGGCAGTTAACCGTCGTAAGGCTGTTATCGCTGAGTATGAAAAGAAGTTTGGTAAGGATGGTATCTACGAGTGCCCCATCACCATAGTTGAGAGTGAGATCCACGCTCAGCAGGCTCTCGAGGATGTGAAGAAGGCTGGATGTAACGCCCTCTGCGTTTATCTGGGCAACTTCGGTCCTGAGATCTCTGAGACTATGATTGCCGACTGGTTCCAGGGCCCTACGATGTTCTGCGCTGCAGCAGAGGAGTCTCAGAAGGATCTGATCGACGGTCGTGGCGATGCTTACTGCGGTATGCTGAACGCCAGCCAGGCTCTCTCTCTGCGCAAGACTCGCGCTTACATTCCTGAGGAGCCCGTTGGCGATGCTGGCCAGTGTGCAGAGATGATCCACGAGTTCCTGCCCATCGCTCGTGCTATCGTAGGTCTGCAGAACCTGAAGATCATCAGCTTCGGTCCTCGTCCTAACAACTTCCTGGCTTGTAACGCTCCTATCCGCGCCCTCTATGATCTCGATGTTGAGATTGAGGAGAACTCAGAGCTTGACCTGCTCGAGGCTTTCCAGAAGCATCAGGGCGACCCACGTATCGACGATGTAGTGAAGGATATGGCTGCTGAGCTCGGTACAGGTAATAAGATTCCTTCTGTACTGCCTAAGCTTGCTCAGTATGAGCTGACGCTGACCGACTGGATCGAGGCTCACAAGGGCTCACGCCAGTTCGTGGCTATGGCCAACAAGTGCTGGCCTGCTTTCCAGACCATGTTCGGCTTCGTACCTTGCTACGTCAACAGCCGTCTCACGGGTCGTGGCATCCCCGTTGCCTGCGAGGTTGATATCTATGGTGCTCTGTCAGAGTACATCGGAACCTGCATCACTCAGGATGCCGTAACGCTGCTCGACATCAACAACACCGTTCCTAACGATATGTACGAGGAGAGCATCAAGGGCAAGAAGTTCGCTTGCGACACCTATACCGACAAGGAGATCTTCATGGGCTTCCATTGTGGTAATACCGCTTCTTCTAAGGTTTGCAACTGCCAGATGTGCTTCCAGCGCATTATGGCCCGCGCTCTGCCTGTAGAGGTAACCAACGGTACCCTCGAGGGTGACATCCAGCCAGGTCTGGCTACGGTATATCGTCTGCAGTCTACAGCCGACACCAAGCTCCGCGCTTACATCGCTCAGGGTGAGGTCATCCCAGTAGCTACACGCTCGTTCGGTTCTATCGGTATCTTCGGTATCAAGAACATGAGCCGCTTCTATCGTCACGTCCTCATCGAGAAGCACTACCCACACCATTGCGCCGTAATGTTCGGCCATCAGGGTAAGTACCTCTGGGAGGTTCTCAAGTACATGGGTATCCCCGTTGACGAGATCGACTACAACTTCCCGAAGGGCAACTTCTATCCTACAGAGAATCCATTCGCATAAGCGATTGACTCATAACTACAGGGAGGGACGCTTCAATCAACGCCCCTCCCTCTTTTTAACTAAAAACAAATAAGACTTAAGATGAACATCAGGAAAACCATCGTGCTCGCCGCTGCGCTCTTCTCGTTATCGGCCACAGCACAGACCATCACAGGAAAGTATGAGATACCGAAAGTGCCCGACTGGGCCAAGAATGCGGTATTCTATCAGATCTATCCACAGACTTTCTGCGACTCCGATGGCGACGGCATCGGCGACCTGCAGGGCATCATCAGCAAGCTCGACTATGTGAAAAGCCTCGGCGTTGATGCCATCTGGTTCAATCCCTTCTTCGACTCCCCCTTCAACGATGCCGGCTACGACGTGCGCGACTATTACAAGATAGCACCACGCTATGGCACCAACGAGGATGCCCGCCGTCTGTTCGAGGAGGCTCATAAGTGCGGTATGCATGTCATCTTCGACTACGTCATCAGCTATACCGCCATCGACCATCCTTGGTTCATCGCCTCGCAGAAGCAGGAGAAGAACAAGTACTCCAACTACTACATCTGGACAGAGACCAATTGGGTCGATCCCCCACGTGAGTTCGCCGGCTCGTTCATCAAGGGCTATGGCCAGCGCAACGGTCAGTTCATGCGCAACTTCTACTGGTGCCAGCCAGCACTCAACTTCGGCTTTGCCAATCCCGATCCTGAACAGAAGTGGCAGCTGCCAACCAATCATCCCGACGTGATGGCGATGCGTGAAGACCTGAAGGACGTGCTGCGTTTCTGGATGGATATGGGCTGCGACGGATTCCGTGCCGACATGGCTGGAGCACTCGTCAAGACACGCCGCGTCAGAGGCAACGAACAGTTCTTCAACACCAACGAGAATGAGACGAAGCTCTTCTGGCGCGAGATCCGACAGTTGCTCGAGAAGGAGTATCCTCACGGTTTCATGGTGGCCGAATGGTCGTATCCTGCTGATGCTCTCGACAACTGTTTCCACGTCGATTTCTTCCATTGGTTCAAGGGCTACAACGACCTGTTCCAGAAAGAGAGCTGGCGCATTCTCAATGGCGTGAGCGAAGGCCACAGCTACTTCGATGCTGAGGGCAAAGGCGACATCAAGGACTTCCTGAAGAGCTATATGGACCAGTATCAGAAGACCGTCGGCAAGGGTTACATCAGTCTGCCGCTGGGCAATCACGACAATGCCCGTCTCGGCAACAAGCGAACCGACAAGGAACTGGAGATTATCTACGCCTTCGGCTTCACCATGCCAGGCGTACCTTTCTTATATTATGGCAACGAGATCGGTATGCGACAGCTACCCAACGACTGGCCACAAGTGGAGGGCGCCTACCAGCCTCGCAACGGCGCACGCACGCCTATGCAATGGAGTACAGACAAGAACCTCGGATTCTCTACAGGCGACGCCGCCAATCTGTATCTGCCCGTCGATCCCGCTCCCGATGCACCCAACGTGGCTACTCAGGAGAAGAATCCCCAGTCGCTGCTCAACAAGACCCGCCAACTCATCGCCTTGCGCCACTCTGAACCCGCGCTGGCCAACTATGCTGAGTTCGTGCCCGTCTATCCTAGCGAAGGAGCTCCTTCACCCTACCCCTTCGTCTATGCCCGTGCAGCAGGCAACGATGTGGTACTCGTCATGCTCAACCCCAAGGCTGAAGCTTCCGATGCCACCTTCCCCATCAACGTGAAGTACAAGAAGACCCGCCTCCTCATGGGCGACAACTTCAAGATGGAACATAACAAGAAGGCTGGCACGATGACAGTCCACATGCCGCCCACCTCCTATGCCATCGTCAAATTAAAGTAAATGAGAAGGGGTAGCCAATCAAGCTACCCCTTCTGTTATTCTCAGCGTTCCGTCCTGGCCGCTTCAAGGAGCTCGCTATAGTCTGGTGCGGCATGACACACCGGATTCATCACACTACCCACGATACGTCCCTGAATGATATCGCTGTTCCAATGGTAACGGCTGATGACTCTCGACTGCGCGAATTCATTGGCAGCACGCATTATCAGGTCAGCCTTCTCAGGATAGATCTCTATCATGGTCATCGCTGCCGACCAGATACCGGCTGAATGGCCGCTGGGATATGAGTTAGCATAGAGCTTGTCCTTCATCATATCTTCATAATCCTCTGGCGACTGCACCTCTTCGTCAGTCCAGATGCCGTTCTCATCCAGATAGGGCACTTCGATGTCGCCCACGTCATACGAAGCCTTGTGGCCGTCATTATCATCGATGACGAAACTGGTCAGCACGTTCAGTCTGTCGTCGGTAAACGACTTGCGCAGTCCCTGCTGCATCTCGCTACAACCAGGTCTTAACCTGCCATATTCATAATGTCCCAGAGAGGGAGAGTCGTGCTGAAGGGGACCTCTGCCCGAGTTACCCGACTTCTGTACAAGAAGCACCAGATGGGCAATCTTTCCTTCAGGACTGATCACCTTTCCGATTGTCGACTGACCAAACACGGCGTTGAAGTTATACTGTCCGCCCACGTTCTTCTTGTCGGTACCGAAGATGTGCTGGATATCTCCGTCCTCGTCGGCAGTAGCCTGAACGGCTCTCTGATTGGGCAGGTTGAAGTTCTCCACCACGTAGTCATAGATGGTCATGTCCACCTTAGGACAGCCGTTCGATGCCTTCTCGTCGGGTATTGGCGGGTTGATGCCGTGACGGTCAGCAAATGGCGGAGCAATCGGCCCGGGGGCGCTGGCCATAAACTTGCGGAGGTCTACGAAGAACGCATCGTCGCTCACATGGTTGCGCGACTCACTCGCATACAGCTCAGCCAAGCCCAGGTTATACTGGCTGCCGCCCACCTCTGTTCTCATCGTGTCGACCACGAGTTTGTTCTTCGGGTGCATGGCTGCATAGACCGCACTTGCCACGAGGCGGGCCACATTAGGATCAGTCGTGAAGTGGTAGCCGTAGATGTTGCTGTTCATCGTGTAGCCGCCAGCCTCATAGCCCGCTTTGTAGAGATCGTTGCGCTTGGTCGGACAGAGCTCCGACAGCTGCATGGCGCACAGCCAGCCTATCATCGTCTTGAATACGCCTTCCTTGTCGTTGCGGTTGTCGGTATAATAATCATACACCATGGGGAAGTTATTCTCCTGATAGAGCAAAGGCAGTCCTTCCTTGCTTCTGCCAGTCGCCTGTGTCATCGCCTCTTCCGACAGTCTGAACAGATGCGCATAAGTACGGCTGTCCTTTGGCACGTTGACGATGCTCCTGAATTTGCTGTTCAGCACTTGGTCGAGCAGCATGTCAGTATCCTCTACCCAATTCTTTTCGCCACTATCCTTCTTGCATGATGACAGCAAGACGAGCGGCAAAACTAGCAATAAGAGTTTCTTCATTTCTTTTCTCTCTTTTTTATAAATGATAAATACTTAATGGCGTAATGGAAGGCTCACCACGAAGCGGCTGCCTTTAGTGTATTGAGGGTCGAGCGTGAGTGAGCCATCCATCAGCATGACGACTCGGCGGCAAAGGAACAGGCCGAGTCCCAACCCCTCGGTAAACATATCAATCTTCGTGAACTTCTCAAAGATAAAGTCAGCCTTGTCTGAAGGAATGCCAGGACCCGTATCTTCGATGGTGAAGTTCACAACTTCGTCGGTGGCATCGATGCGCATCGTCATGCTACCCTCGGTGGTGAAGTGAAGGGCATTGACAAGCAGCTCCGTGAGGGCGATGAGCAGATGATGACGGTTAGTCCGAATGGTCAGATCATCGCTCACATGACTGTCGAGGTGCATTTCCGCCGTATGGGTCATCAGACTGCTGGCATTTTCGAAAGCCATGCGTGCCAGGGCGTTGCAGCTTACGATGTCATCGGTACTGATAGTCTGACAGCTCTCGATAAGCGAAGCGGTAAGCAGTTTGCTCACCATATAGTCGAGGGCGTTAGTCTGCACATACATGGTCTCGGCAATCTGGCGTTTCTCGTCGTCATCCAACGTCTCGCTGCTTTCGCTCAACACTTGTGAGAATCCGTGCACGATGTTGAGCGGCGTGCGTATCTGGTGCGACATATCCTGCATGAACTGCGTCTTCTGTTCACTCGCCTGGCGCGCCAGCTGGGTGGCCTGTTCGAGCTCGGTAGTGCGTTGCTCCGTTTCCTGCTTGGTCTGCTCTGCTTCGTGGATGTGCTGGCTGATGCTGCGGCGCATCTGGCAGAAACTGTTCTGCAACTGACCTATCAGGTCGGTACGCTCGCTGGGAGGCAGGCGCTTCTCATAGTCGCCGTGACCTATCTGTCGCAGTTCGGCAGCGAGCAGTCCCAGCGGCTGTACAAAGTGCTTCACGATGCGGTGGCATCCCCATCCCAGCAGCAGCAGTCCGATAAAGAGCAAGGGCAGCAGGATGTAGTTCAGCCGGTTATATCCGCGAAGCAGCTCGTTGGAGGGACAGACAAGCGCCACACTCCATTCTGTGCCTTCGAGCGGGCGGTAGAGCACGATGTACGACTTGCCGTCGAGTTCGACGTCCATGTGTCCTGTCCGTCCGTTGGTCATCTCATATCCCAGGGCCACGATGTCAGTATGCTCTCTGGGGTCGGTACCTGTGAAGATGGTCTGCTTGAGCAGCTTCGTGGTGTCGGGGTGCACGAAGTAGTGCCCGTCGGCTCCCAGCATCATGAAGTAAGAGTGCTCGTAGGGATGCTCGGCGGTAATGGTCTCCGTGAGCCTCTTCAGCGACAGGTCGGTGGCGATGACGCCCGTGAACTTCTCCTGCCGGTTGTAGAGCGGTATGCAGTAGGAAGCTATCAAGTCGGGACTTGAGAGCGTGCCTGCATTATAGTCGTCGAAGGGGTCTACCCAGCAGGCAGTCCGCTTCTGGCGCGGCGTCTTATACCACACCTTATCATAATAGTCGTATTTGGCTTCACGGACGGTGACCACAGAATCCTTTTCGTCAGGCGATTTGGTGGCGAAACGGACGGAATAGGCTGAGAAACCGTATTCGTCGCCGGGAAAGATCTCGGGCTCCATCGTGATAGAGCAGCCGCTGGTGTTGGGATGGTTGGCCACGATGCGGTGTGTGTACTTCAGCAGCGAGTCCTTATCGTGCTGATGAAGGTTCACGAGCCAGATGATGTTGCGCGTAGCCGTCTCTATCTCCACCATAAATCCCTTCACGCGCAAGGCCGTATTGTCGAGCACGTGTGAAGCCTCGTCGATGGCCTCTTCACGAATGATGTTACGCGACTGCCAGTAGAGGAATCCGAGCGACAGCGAGAACACCAGAACCACGACGAACAGGATGTTGAGACAGAGCCTGGTCGAGAGCGACTGCCGAATATGTTTTCTCATCTCTATCATAGGCTTTCCTCTCCTTTCTTGTCTGCGATGTCGAGCAGATTGCCCAACAGTTCGGTGGTTATCTCCGTGTGTTTCTGAATCTTGTCGGCCATGTGGCGGCACTCATCGGCATCCATTGCGTCAGCATGCTGTCGGAAGTCGGCCACGGTGGCGTGGATCGCCTTGACTGATTTCTCCATGCGGTCACTCATATTCAGGATGACGGCATCCTTCATGCGATCGGCCTCGCGGGCATGTTCGTAGGCCAGTTTAAGGTCTTCGTTACGCTGGCTCAGCACATCGGTCAGGTGAGTGATGTCAGCGATATGATGGGTGATGCTCTGCTGCATCTGGCGGAATTCATTCTGCACATACCCTACCTCATCGGTACGGTGGCTCACCTTCACCGGCTCATCCATCTGGCCATTCGCCATACGTTGGGCAGCGTCCACCAGATGCTGCAGCGGCCTCAACTGGTAATGACTGATGAAGAGGCAGAACAGCGCGAGCAGCAGCAGACCGATAAGACTGATGACGAGGGTCAGTCGCTGTAGTGAGTAGTAGGAACTGAAGATATCGCTCTCCGGACATACGATCGACACGCTCCATCCTGCATTCTCGAAGGGATGGTAGAAGATGAAGCCATGCTTGTCGCCCAGCGTGATCTCATTATGCCCGATGAGTCCCGTCTTCATGGATATGGCAGCCAGATGGCCTTCGCTGGTCGGATCGTTGAAGGCCTTCTGGAAGAATGCCTCATGCGCTTCGAGCGTACTGTCAGGGTGAATAATCAGGTGCCCGTCGGTACCCATCACCGAGGCATGCGAATGGGGGAAAGGCCGCAACGAGAGCACCAGGTCGGCAAACCACTTCATCGAGATGTGAGCCGAAAGCACGCCCACCAGCTCACCCTTTTTGTCGTGGAGCGGCATACCATAGGCTGTGATGATGGAGGTCTCGCCGTGCTCCTCGTCGATATAGGAGTCAATCCAGATTGGCCTCTCCTGGTGCAAGGGCGTGAAGTACCATTTCTCCCGGGTATAAAGATGGCGCCCACTATTCAACGCTACATCAATCTTAGTCGAATCATTGTGGTTGCGGTGGGCATACACCTCGTGGTAGATACCATATTGCGGATAGACACCGGGCTCGAAGGCGATGATACAACTTTCCACGTGAGGGTTCTCTTTCAAGAACTGTCGGCAGAGGCTGTCCAGGATTTGCGGACGGTCCAGGCGCTTCTCGACAGTCCAATGAAAGCTTCGCGTGGCCGTCTCCACCTCGTTCAGCGTGTTGTCGATGCGAAGTTCCGTCGTACGCAGCGTCTGGCGCGCTTTCTCCATCGCCTCCAGATATATAGACTGGCGCGCATGATGGAACATGATAAAGAGGGCGGTAATGAAGAGTACAGACACGAATCCAACTACCCACAGAACGATTTGTGTGGTCAACGAATGGCGTGTTTGTTTTTCCGTAAGTCTCTTCATCGGGTGCAAATATACGATAATTTTTCGAGATTATCATCACGAAAGCCTCTTTTTTTATTCTTTGCGCACAAAAGACACTTTTCCCTTTTGAGTTATTGATTGATTCGCAACACAGGAGCTATCTGATTACATGGTTGTGGAAGATGGACAATCAGTCCTTCAACTGTTTGTTTCGCTTTCAGTTTACCATAGCCTAACAGATAGACGCTTGTGATAGACTTACGGAAGTTGGGATTGCCTTTTGCAAGCGACTTGATGACAAGTGTGCTTTCCTCAGGCCATCCCATTGCTGTCACATAAAGATGTTTCTTGGTTTGGTTGAAACGGATGTCGCGACTGTCCATGTTTGAAAACTGACCATCGTTGAAGCCGAAGCCATTGAAATCACCATGGCCTTCAGCCACAGGCCCTTCTCCGAACTTCTTCCAGGGGCGAGTTCCGAAAATACTCTCCCCATTCACCGTCATCCATCCTTCCAGATCGTCAAGCACCTTTGACTCCTTTTCATCGTAGGTGCCATCTGCTCTTAATGGGATGCTTAGCAACAGATTCCCGTTTTTCGAGACGATGTCCACCAATTGCTTCACCACCATTGCTGCGGTCTTATACTGATTGTTTTCATAGATACTGGTAGTATAGTGCCAACCTCCGATGCAGTTACAAGTCTGCCAAGGTTCTTCTATCATACCATTCGGCGCACCCCGCTCCACATCCCACGTGATGGCTTTGCGCTGACTGCCTTTCAGATCCTTTCCAAAGACTACTGCCCGCGGGTTTTTGTTGTAGAAGTGCGCAGTGATTTTCAGGCCACAATCGCTGATTGGGTAGAAGGGCACCTGCTTTGCATCATAATAAATAAGGTCGGGTTGATAACGGTTGATGGCATCAAGGGCACGATTGTAGAAGTTGGTAACGAAATCCTGTGAGGGAATCGACACGCCCTTCTCCCAAGCCCAGTACTTGTGGATGATGCTGTTTGACCATCCGCGCTCACTCATCTCATGGTTCTGCTGGTAGAGCATCTGTGGGTCGTAACCTTCCCACCATTTCCCCTTTCCGTCATCCTTTGTCAGTTTGCCATCGTAATATACACCAGCCTTCTTTCCGTTCACGTCATAGCGCTGAGCTGGCTCATACCACGTCCAGGCATGATCGGCATGAAATGAGATACCGAGAGGCAATCCTGCCTTCTTCGCTGCTTTTGCCCAACCATCGAGGATGTCTTTTTGGGGACCGATATTCATCGAATTCCAAGGCTGGTATTTCGAATCCCACAGGTCATAGTTGTCATGATGGTTACCCAGTACGAAGAAATACTTGGCACCGCATCGTTTGTAGCGCTCCACGAGTTTGTCTGGATCCCACTTCTCTGCCTTAAACAATGGCAAGATATCCTTGAAGCCAAACTCCGAGGGATGGCCATAGTGTTCCACATGATATTTATATTCACGGCTCCCCTCGATATACATCGAGCGGGCCATCCAGTCGCCTGAACCCTCCACACATTGTGGCCCCCAATGGGCCCAAATGCCGAATTTCGCATCGCGGAACCATTCGGGTGTCTGATGCTTCTCCAGAGATTCCCACGTAGGTTGATACTTACCCGTCAGCATCTTCTCTTGCTGTTCGGATACTGATACTTGATAATCTTGAGCTTGCGCGCCAATTACGCCGCAAGCGACAGCTATTGCCAAACCAATTTTCTTCATGTGTGCAAGAATATACTTTATTTTTTTGAACTCCGTAGATACATTTATTTATCAATGACATGGCAAAGATAAGCAAAAATCCGAAAAGATCACCCCTTTTGGCAGAATTTTTTTTCATTTTGGACAAGTTTCGTGTGTCTTTCCTTTTGCGACACGCAAATGGGTGGATGCTCGCAGTTTGTCGCAAATCCCAATCTCCGTCGCAACAAGTCGGCGAAGAAATGCCCCTATTATTTGGAATCAACCGAAAATCACCCTACCTTTGCATCAGTTATTTGATTCATACGTTAGTTAGAGTTTGTTTTTTCTTCATGTTTGTTATTTGGTTTTAGTTAGTTAAAAACGTTCAAGGCCTGCAGTGATGCAAGCCTTGAATGCTATTTGTACGATAATTGCTCATACTCTTTTATTTCTTTCCATACAGATACCACCACCAAGCAGCTCGTTCACGATCCTTTCGTATCGCAGCTACCACCTCCTTATAGTTCAGCTGATTGATTTCGACACTATCATGATTACCTTGAAAGATAATGATGAACGACGTGTCGCCGTCTATATACGTTGGGCTCTCGTGCATCCCTAACAGTTTGCTGAGATAATCATCAAACTGCGCCTCATTATCCGGTAAGAACAGTTGATACACCCTTCTTGGAGTGTCGACAGCTTCTATCAGTTTAGCCGTACCCATCCCCGGCACGTCATTAACCTCAACAATCTTAAACTCATCTTGACGGACGTCCAACGGCTCCGTCAGTCCCTTACATTGCGTTCTTGGGAAAGCTACATACGCCCCAAGACGCTCTTTGCTAATCTTTGTTACTTTCATATCTGTCATTAATAATGCTGGAGGTCTACATTTATTGTTCTTCATTCTTTACCATATCGGGCTTCTATATCCTCTACAAATAGTAGATACTGATTCAGAGCCGCTGACATGGAGTGATGCTTGCGGTCATTTTCTGCAACATAATCAGCAGAAGCATTGAGCATGTCGATGCATAGACGAACATCTTCAACCGAAGTGTAGCTGAATACAGAATCAGCCTGCGCATCAACTTCCTTGTTAATCCACTTACGTACTGCGTTATCAAGCGTACTCGTATAGCTGTTTGCAGTACTTTCTGATTTCTGTCTTGACAAGAATGAACGGAACTGCTCTTTGATGGGATAGTTCCAATACTGAGCATCCTCATTGATAATTGGGGCTTTCTGCTCTTCTACAACTGCAGATTCTTCAACATCATCATCCCAGACAACTTTTATACCCAATTTGGACATATACTTACCAAGAGCTAATAGATCCTTTTCTTTTTGGTCATTGCTCAGTTGTGTCATTACATAGAAACCATCAACCAATGTCTGAGGAGATTTTCCGTCTGAGTCTCTTACTATTTCTGTACGTTCCACAATGCAAATATCTTGCCCATTCACTCTATGCCATGCTTCATGACGGCTGCGATTATTGCAGATATTCTCTAAACCAATTTTCTTCAATGCAAGAATCCATGTATTCACAGCCTTCTTCTCGTGATAGACGGTCCCATCACGGAATGAAACAGAGAAACCAACAGATTTGGCTTTTGTGTTTCGTGGCTCAGGGGGCACCACTTCCTCACTTTCGATCATATCAGGTTCTGCGGCAATCGTAACTTCTGACACATCGTCAGAACTCCCCACTCCCTGAGCATCTTTAACGGATGGTAGAGATGGTGAAAGGGTTGACACTTGTATACAGTTCCTTGTGAAAGACACACTTAGACAACCATTGGGGTCATAGCAACCACTAAACATCAGTGGGCTTTTCACTTTTGAAAGCACACTTTTTAGTTGCTCTATCAGTTCTGGCAACAGTTCCTCTTTCAGTAGTTGGTCTTCTAACATTTCCCATTGTGGGTCAATAGGCTTTCTTTCTTCCAGAAGCGAAGCCTTATGGGTATAAAAGTCGGTTAGTTTACTCATCTTATAGGTTTTATTTAGTATTTTCATCAAAAAATTCGTTCATTTGTTTGTTCATTCACAAAAAAGTTGTATCTTTGCACCAACAAGCTTACCCCGCTTCCCGTAGAACAGCGCGCTTAGGGTGAGCCTTTTTTATTATATGATGATGAACAAAGTACCATATCCTAAGCATATTCAGACGTTTGCTAATCAGATTAGCATTCTGAAGCAACGTGGTTTGATGATAGCCGATGAGCAAGAAGCAGAAAAATGGCTCCACAAAGTCAGTTATTATCGAATGAGCGGTTACTGGTATCCGCTTTTGGCAGACAGGCAGAATCACATCTTTAAACCTGGCAGTACTTTTGAACAAGCAAGGATGCTCTATGAATTCGACAGTCATCTGCGACATATAGTCCTCTCCGCTATTGAGCCCATCGAAATTGCAGTCCGCACCCAGATGGCCTATGTCATGTCGCTGGCTCATGATGGCTACTGGTTTAGTGACCCGAACCTTTTCACCAATTCTTCGCAACATACAAAGACTCTGGCGAGTATTCACGATGAATTTCTGCGCAGCGACGAACAGTTTGTTCGGTCGTTCAGGCGAAAATACAGCGATCCTCTGCCCCCAAGTTGGATAACCCTTGAAATCACCTCTTTTGGTACGATGTCCATTCTCTACCAGAACCTGAAGCCTGGACGTGCAAAGCGCGATGTGGCAGCAGCCTTTGGAGTTAGTGACACCGTCTTTGTCTCGTGGCTCCACACATTGGTTTACGTCCGCAACGTCTGCGCCCATCATGCCCGTCTCTGGAACAGGACACTGGGTGTACGTCCTTTGATGCCGCGTCATCCTCGCAACACCTTCATTCCTCAGCCTTCCGCAGGAACACAACGCACCTATTTTGTTCTTGCCATCATTCGTTATTGGCTGAACCTCATCGCCCCTTCCAACACGCTGACACAAGACCTTGCTCAGCTTTTTTCTCTCTATCCGAGTGTCTATCCTGGTGCTCTTGGGTTCCCACAATCTTGGAAACAGGAAGCATTGTGGCAGTAGTTGGTCCCTACTCATCGTCGTCAATTTCGTTATCGTTATTATTGTGGTAATCAATGTAACCAATAGCATCGCGTTCTTCTTGCGTTAAACCATAGAGGTCAAAGATGCGTTGGTCAATGGCTTTTGCTTTCTCATCAGAATATTCTTTTTGAATATCGAGTACAAGAGAACGGAATTCCTCATCTGTTGCATCGTCTACCTCGAGAACAGGTATCTTCTCAAAATATGTTTTACCAAGACTTCTTGCACCACCAAACAACGCTACAAAGTTATCTCTGAAACAGAATTTGAATAATGATGAGTTGAAAAATGCAGTAAGGAAAGAAATATGCTCTCCTACCATAATGAAACATGTCTTCGTTGTCAGATACCCATTCTCGTCAAAATAGAATGGCATAAACTTAGTCGTTTCTGGATATATAATCTTTGGTTTGTCAAATTCTAAAACGTAAGCACAATTTCTAAGATTATAAGGAGTATCCCCTTTATCAGAACGATTGACTAATCGTGAGTAATATCCGTCCAAGTGTGATTTTATAGCAGGATATTCATCAACATTAATTCTGTTTAATTTGCCCCTGACTCCGTTATGAGTATTAATCATCCATTTTTCCATCCAATTCACTCCAAACTTACGTATATTCTTTCCTTGAAGCATCGGACGAATAATGTCGTCTGTTCGTTTTCTTTCTTCTTCTGTTTTACATGAAGACAGGAGGGAATTACGAACCTCCGAACTAATAAAGAAAGCTCTATCACAACCAGTCTTTATTCCATAGTTTATTGCGATATTCCATTTATTTAATGGTTTACCAATTGAAGATATTTTCTTCCTAAGATGTCTTATGGAATCTTCTGCTATTACCCATGTTTCATCGGATTCGAAACGACACCATAGAAAATGATTATCTACATACTCTTTCAATGCGCCAGGATCTTTGAAATCATCTTCTATCTGAGTAGCTCTTAGATTATGGCTGCTATCTTCTTTATTGAAAAGAAGTATATTTGTCATGACAGTTGCACTTTCGAAAACATGAGTCTCTCCAAAATCAATCAATGTTTGAGGATTAGTCTTTACCACCAAATATTTTCTCAATTCAAAACCATAATCAGATCTCATCCATTTGTTAGAGGTAATGAAGCAAAGGATACCATTATTTTTAAGCAAAATATTGCCACGTTCATAGAATAAGCAATAAATATCTCCACTGCCGTTATAAGTCTTATAATCACAAGGAGCATATAATTTAGCCAACTTTCCTTTATCTGCTTGAAGCTGAATATATGGCGGATTACCAATCACAATATCAAATCCATCCGTTACGCCAAACATCCACTCTATATCAAGGAAAGGTGAAACGCTATTCTGGTCGTAGGGATTCCAATCTGTTACTTGCAATACTGCAGCTTCAAATCCTTGGGGTGTACATTTATTCTGTTCATGTTCAATGTCACGACGGCAAGCAGAAATGACGCTATTGATACGGTCACGCTCTCGCTTGTTTCTATCCACACGAATAATCTGAGGTTCTGAGAACAAGTCCTTCTGAACAGCTTCTTCTACCCAGTCTTCTCCTTGATACATCTCCAATAGTTTTTCGTTGTCAGCAATCTGTTGTTGCAATGAGGCTATCTTTTCTTCGTTGGGTTCTCCCACCAAACGATTAATGTGTTCATGTATCTGTTTGCGCTTGGCTTCATCTTCTTTCAGCAAACGAATCTTTTCACTACGCTTGCGTGTATAGAAATGACGACGACGGATGGCAATCAGCTCATTTTTAAGTAGTGCAAGTACCTCATCATTCGTCCAGTCCTCATTATACTGATGAATGTTAGCATTGATAAGAGAGTTGGCAGCCACGAACTTTGACTCCAAATTGGGTAGGGTCTTGATACCGAAGTTTATTTCGGGTTTGTCACGCTGAATGTCTGTCTGTTCGCAGATAAGTGTGATAAAGAAACGCAGTCTGGAAATCAGCATGGCTATTGGCTGTATATCGACACCATAGATACAAGACTCGATGATATATAGTTTGCGAGTGTAGTCGGGTGAGTTCAAACCATTATTGAAAGTCTCTTCTATCTCCAAGAGCTTCTTCTTGCGTTCATCTTCATCCACGATGCCAAAAGCCCTGCGACTCTCATCCACAGCCATATTCAGCAACACCTCTCGCCATTGGCTGTTGTCTGGGTCTACCTGTTGCAAGATATGAACCATCTGCTGGAGCATACCCATTGGAAATGCACCAGAACCGCAAGCTGGATCGAGAATCTTACAATTGAAGAGCGAGTGCAGAATCTGTGCTTTCTGATCTGCTGTTAATTGTACTTCCTCTGTAGTGAAATCCAACAACTGGCGATACTGGGGTTCCAATTCTGCACCAACCGTTTGCTTCAAATGGGCTACCAGGCTCTCATTCACCATATATTGAACAATCTCACGTGGCGTGTAGAACGAACCACTCTCATTGCGTGCTGTCTCTTTTGTCTCAGGGTTATAGGCACCCAACAGGTTTTCAAACACCTTACCTAACAACTCTGGGTCGAGAGCCACTTGAACATCTTGTGGTGTGTTCTCTTCGATGGTGAACACATATTTGTTGAATATGGAAATAATACCTTTTATAGGATGGAAGAACAGTACGTTTGGCACGAAGGCACGATACAAGAAAACCCCATTCTTCTTGCGGCCATTACGAGAGAACCCATCGTAATAGAATCTGCGCTCTACTCCATCCAGTGTTTTAGTCTTATCTTGACACTCAAAGAGTCCACAATTGAGGAAGGGAACTGTGGAGAATAAGTCAATGACTTCATCCTCGCTGATAGAGAATAATTCTGCATAACGATATAGGTTCTTCACATCAGCCGTGTTAGCCTGTGCAAATTCGCGTCGCTCTCCATCCTCCATGATGGGACGATTCAGGGTCCCAAAGAAGAGGTTTTGCAAAATGGCCTGATAGTAGTTGCCCTCTGTTGTGCTCTGTGCATCGAAATCCTTTAAGATGGTAGTCACATATTTCTTATCGAAGATGTTTGAGGGCACGAGGCCTTTCTGCTTGATGAACCATACGAACATCAGTCGTGTAATTAGTCGGATAATACGGGTGTCAATATCCTCACGGTCATCTTCCTGCGTATCTACATCACCAGGGAAGGTAACCTTAGCCTCTGGCGATACAGCCCACTGATACCACTCAAAGAGATCATTATAGAATTTCTTGGTAAGCAGTTCGTTGGAGAACACCTGCATCCAATGTTTATAGAGTTCTTCAAACGTCGGATATGCTTTATCTCCAATGCTTTCCAAAATGTCGATATGCCCACGATGAGGATTCTGGCAGTTGATGTTACGAAGCATACTGACCTTGCCAAGTTTCTCACCATCGCGCCATTGCTGGGTATATTCGCTACGTTCGCAAGTAGCGAGTGCCAGATGGTCACCCAGCTTGATGAATAGCACTACAGGCTGGGCAGCTGCTATACGATTGAATCCGCGAGTCAAGGTAGCCATCTCTGTACGTGTCAGCGTATGACTTCCTTTTATGTCAACGGCGAATATCATCATACCTATGTATTTGCCTTCTGAAGCTTTGGTGGTCACATAGTTCTCGTCCTGATGTACAGCATGCCCAGACAGAGAAGCCTCATCCACAGTACCAATAAAATAGGTATTGTCTACTTTAGACATAATCTCTTGTAAGGCTTTAGTCAGCGGATTCCGATAAAGACCTTCAAAAGGAACTGGGGTTCGAGTCACCTCATTAAATTCGATATGTAAATGGTTGAGCATGGCTGCACAGGCATCGAACAGCGGCTCGTTGACAAACTTTCTTAAAATAGTATTCATAGTGCTTGTTATTTACTGATATATTCCCAGGCAATCAAATCAAAATTCTCTCTCTTGAATTTTTCTTCCAGACGCTGGCCATCTTGTTTCGCTGCCAGATTGATTCCCTTTCGAGATTGTGCAATCTGGAGAATGGATAGTGTGGCTTGCTGTGGCACCTTCTCTTCCATCCATTGCTGTACGATGGCTTGCAGTTTGGTGAGACGTTCGCTCTGTGGTTTCTCAATCCAATCTGGAATAGAACGGTCTCGTAGTTTGTTCTTCCTTAGGAATTCCAAGATTTCTGCACGGTTCATCTCTGTGAAGGTGGGTGCCTTCGACTTGTCCGCTGGCTGACACATCAGATAAATCTCCTGATAACGCTCCTTGCTTCCATGCTCACGTTTAGGATAGCCGATGACGGCTATCAGGCTTTCGGGAATCTTCTCAAACAGCGTGTCCTCATTCTTGAAACCTGTGAAAATGCCGTTGGGCATACTTTCCAACTGTTGCTTGTATTTCTCGAAATAGTCGAGCAGGTCTTGGCGATATACTTCGAGCGAGAAATCTTTGAGTGACAGCGTCTGTGGCGACTCGATGTCGCTGATGCTGTTGTTTTGCAGTTCGGCCAGCAGTCGGTCTGCATTCTTATCCACCAACGGATTATCCTTCTCCATCTGTAGATATTCCTCGTTCAGTTCCTGGGTCTCTGCTCCTGTGAGGTTCATGATTACCATACGGTTCATGATGCGATCTTCCAGATGCAGGTATTCCTCAAACGAGTTGGCAGGCCAGAAGTTGACGCATTGTATCAGTTTGTTAGGAGATCCGATACGGTCTATACGTCCGAAGCGCTGAATCAGTCTTACTGGGTTCCAATGGATGTCATAGTTCACCTGCATGTCTGCATCCTGAAGGTTCTGACCTTCCGAAAGACAGTCTGAGGCTATCAGGATATCAATAGGATCATCCAGCAAACGGACAACGTTAGGCTCCTTTTTCCTCACCAACTCCTCCCATATATTATAAGGTACGCGATACTGGCGTTTCTCAGCATCAAAATAAGTCTCGGTGTCAAGGTTCGCTTCGTCGTAAAGCTGGCTCCAGTCACGCTCCTTATAGAGTTTGCTGTAAGGGGCAAAACTTTGCAGTACCTCTTGGAAATCGTTGGTATGGTGATTCCCTGAAGTATGAATTTCTGTGCCTGACACAGAGGCAATGCGACCAAAGCCCCGTAGCCGGAGCTCGTCAAAGAGGAACTTGGCTGTATCGCTATAGGCTGTGAAGATGACAATCTTCCTGTTCTTGCTCTGCTGTTTCTCTTTGAGTAGTTTTTCAAGTTCGTCCAATTTCTGATCCTGCTCAAACTTGTTCCTGTAATCCTCCTCGAAGGCTTTCAGGCTCAGATAGATTTCGTTCAGGCATTTTACATTGTGCTGAAGTCCTCGTTTGAAGCCACCTAAGTTCTTCATCTCGCTGAGGCTGATAGTCCCTTTGCGCAGAGTGAACATGTCGTCTGTATCAAAGTTCTCATCCTCATCAGGCACGTCCACATTGATCACCCCGTTCTTCTTGTGATTCTCGTAGTCGAGTACCATTTGAAGGGTTCGTTCGTGCACGTCAAGCACCTTCTTCACTGTGAGCATACAGGAATACCATGAACTTTCCAGACGTTTCATAAAAAGTATGCTCATCATCTTCACTAAGAATCGCTCACGGTTCACATTGTTGTTCCACTCATTCTTAGCACCTTTCTTTGCCTGTTGCTGGGATTCCGGAATGAAGAGACTGGGCTGATAGGCCGTCAATGTCAGCTCCTCAAAAGCCTTGTATATCTCGTCTGTGCTTTGGTATTTGCCAAAGTGGTCTACACCTTTATATATATTCTTAGGCTTGGCCTTCTCAGGAAATCCCATATCCTCGCCTAAGGTCTTTTCTATCAGCTTTCGTGTGCGTGCTACAATCAACTTGTCTGTCAGATTGAAGAACTTGGGCGAAAGTTGGGCAATGAAACTGCCAATGGTGCGGTTAGCATCCTTGCACCATTCTGTATATTTGCGTTGGGAATCAGTAAACAGACTTTTGAGTGATTCCACACCAAAGTCCACCGTATCAAAGGCATTATCCTCTCCACGACCTATCAGGTTGAATTGCCCTTTGACATCTTTAAGACCTGTGTTGATTGGAGTGGCAGAAAGCATCAGCACCTTCAGTTGATGGCCCTCTCTTTGCGACTGGGCCTTGATAATGCTATCCATCAGATTCTGATACCGGTTTGACTTCTCGTTACGCAGATTATGACTTTCGTCAATGACTATCAGCAGCTTTTCGCGATGTTGCAAGTAGTCCAGCTTGTAAGTGTCATAGCTGTTTTGCAGACGGTCGTTCTGCAAATCGGTATGGAAGCGCACCTGATAGTCGAAACGGTCTTTGTCAAAGCGCGAGCCTGCTCCTTTCAGGTATTGTGTCCAGTTCTGTTGCAGCTTCTTTGGACAAAGCAGGAGGATGGTATAGCCTTGTATCTGAAAGAACTTGATGACGGCCAGCGCAGAGAATGTCTTACCAAGTCCGACGGCATCTGCCAGGATGGCACCATTGTATTTACGTAGCATCTTGATGAGTGAGATAACGCCCTTCTGCTGGTAGTTGAACAGCGTGCGCCATATCTCACTGGTCTGCAGTAGTGACATGTCTTGCTGGTGCTCTATTGAATAGCCGTCCAAGTCGAGGTCGGACTTGAAGATTTCAAAGAGTATCTTGTAGTAAATCTCTTCGGGCGTGTATTTGCGGAAATACTCTTCAATCATACGAATGAAGTAGTCTTTCACGCTGATTAGTCCAGCCGTGGGATTGGCTGGATCTTGGATTTTCTCTTTGGCAGTCTTCCAGATGTCTTCAAACCAGTGGCATACCTCCTTATAGTCAGGATTGGCCTTGTTCACAGAGTCACCAATGGTTAGTTCTACATTCGAGGTAGGTTTCAGACCAAGCCCTGCATCAGTGAGATTGCTGCTGCCCGTAAGGTAGTAGCCGTTGTTCTGGGCGATGTTGTTCTTGAACATATACACCTTGGCGTGACAGAAGGCATTGGCTATGGCACGAATCTGCACCGTGTTCCGCTCCAGGAATGCCTTGGCTTCCTTGGCATATTGGTCTAATTGTAAAGCTGTATCTACGGTAAAGTCACCATTCAGCAGGTCTTTGATGTCCTCTAATTGTTGCTCCTCTCTCACCATTTCAGAGGACACAATTCGAAACTCATCCTGCTCTGGCAGCTCACGATAGAGTTTGCTAAGGGCACGAATAGTGAAATAGCCAGTCACAATGTCGAGCTTTCCAATCTGACCAGATGACTGACCGGAATACAGATTAATAAAATCCCATACGGTCTTAATGCCAAGACCTTCTTCAGGATAGCGGTCTACCTTGTTGTCTATAAGCATATACTATAGTTTTAGGCAGCACAAGTTATCGGCATGCTTATAGGCTCTCCATCAACAGGCCTCCAGACATGGAAAAAGCGTAGAACGCTACTTACCCATATCTGGAGGCCGTGAGAAAGCCCATAACACCTGATAAGTTGTGCCTACGCTATCGCATAGGCATCAATCTTGTCATATGGTGTTATTATATCTTTGAATTTCTCACGTTCCCAGATATTACCAACAACATTAATGCTGTATGATTACTCCTCGAAAGTCGCACCGCGCCGACGCTACGGCTTGCAGCAAACGGATGAGAGAGGGTTGCCCCTCGTCAAAACCCGTGCCCTTTGCGGTGTTCGATTGCAAAGGTACAAAAAACTTTGGAAATCAATGCCTATATTTTCAAAAAACTAAATAATTAATAGAGAAATACTTGGAATATTAGGAATTTTGGGCTATCTTTGCACCAAAATAAAAATGTAAGGATGAGCAATAATAACACTCAGCAAATACCACCACAAGGTGACCAACTATTGTTGGTTAATCAAGAATTCGCTTGGCACATACTTCGACCTTCTCTAAACGTTCATCCTGGCTCATCGCGAAGCCACTCAGCAGGAAATTGCCGCTATCATTTTAAGACAGGATTTAACGGCATCAAAACCTACAACAGCCTATCGCAGAGAGCAACAAATTCACATTATTAGTACTTATATCACATGAAGCAGACATTACCAGATTTTATCGCACAAAATGAGAACTTGCATCAGCTCTTGTTATCACAAGAAGGCGGCATCATGAAATATTTGGCAGAACATTTGGATGCCAAGGGAACAGCAGCCTTGTTCTGTGAATATCAGAATCAATGTGTTGATGAGTTCTTTGAGAAAAACAAATGGAACCTGCGTAAGGTGTGGGCTGGTGACGAAATGAGGCGGGCTGCGCTGGGAGAGATGGAACACCTGTGGAAAGAAGTGCGCTACCAGAGAGTATTGAAGTCACAGCTTGCCGAAATGAATTCTGAAGCCTCTGAGATGATAGAAGATTTTACGGAACAATACCTAACGTATGCCTATATACAGAATCGAAAACGCAGGCATCCTGACGGTATGACTCCAATAGATGTCTACCAAGAAGTAATTGGTATGTACAATACATTTGGTTTGGCTTACAAGTGCATGGAGATTATACTCAAAGAACATCATGCTGTAGAAGAAGTGCAAAAAACAGAATCAGAATTGTTTGCTGAGTTCCAAATTCGCCAATATTCAAACCAACTTACTCTTGGTGTATTATCACAAATACGCCAAGCCGTTGCCGAAATGGTTAAAGAGAAAGATGCAAACCAATGCCGACAAATGGCCATTGACACGCTGGTTAGGCTTAGAGGATTCTCGCAGATGGTTTACACTGATGAAGTGGTTCGCTCTTTACTTCCTAAATTCAAAAAGATGGCAGAACAGCGCAAGAATGATGGAAAATGGCTGCGCGACGTAGCAGATCGAGCAGTGCTTGAAGAATACTCTGCAAAAGTCAAGAATCCTTCAATGCGTTTTTACTTTGCCGACTTCGTGAACCTACTAAAGGATGTTAGTCGTATCTGGGCTGCCCAGTTGCTGGTTCGTGGCATTGATATGAAAGTGTTGGAAAAAAGTGTCTGCTGTATCTTGAAACCTTCTGAAGAGCCACACTATTATGTGGATTGTTTCTATACAGATGACCTACCAAACAGCTATTGTGTCTCAAATGACGAAATGGCTGAAAAGTTGCTTTATAATATATACGGCGTAGAATTGCCGAAAGGAAGTGTTGATTCAGAGGATAATGTTGATTCAGAGGATCATGTTGATGCTGACAATATCGGAGGAAAAGAAGATCAGCATGGCTCAAAGTATTATGGGGAAGACTGCGATATATTCCATGAAAATTTAAACACTACCGCTATTGCTGATGCAGTTAAGACGTTGCCGAGAGGTGAAGTTAGGAGCAATAGAAAGTTCTTCCTGACAGTCTATTCTGCCTTCGATAAGCTTAATTGGTTGACCTCAAATATTTATACTAAGTTCATTTCCTGGATGAAATATCATAGTGGTATACACTTTGAAACGAATGATTTCAAGAACCTTAAGTTTGATGAGGACATGGAGATTTTGTTACCTCAAATAATTGCTGTTTTCTCTGACGAGGTTGATGACAACCGTTACATTGACAAAGAAGATTTTTATAGGAAAGATCAGCAAGGTAATTGTCTTGCAAAAATAAATAAGGGGTAATTGGATAGTTACCCCTTTTCTATACCTTTCTATACCATTTTACGCCCCTTTCTATACCTTTGTATACCTTTCTATACCATTCTGAAAATTAGTCGTTTACATTCATTTGAAAAGCTTTTGTAGTTCGAAAATAAGTTCCTAATTTTGTGCTCGCAAAACGGCTGCGGGCACACGGTCCTTGCATTCGGAAAGCAAATGCATTTTATTATGCGCAAAGAGTAAACCCTCGATGCTAACATTGGGGTATAGTAAAAAAGTATATTTATGGCAGACAAGAAAGAAAACAGCAATGAGATGTTCACCTTCTTCGGGAAGGGACATTGGAGTGAGAAGGCACAGAAATATGTGCCTTCTACAAAACCACTCATGAATGTCGATATACCATGGGTAGGTAGCTATATATTATCGGAACGCGCGAAGCTACAGACGTTGGAGTTGCGCCAGATGATGAAAACGGCAACCGAGCAACAACTTCGTGACTACAAGTTGCTACAGTTCGACGCCGTGGCTGCCGCAGGTATCTTCAGTTATGGCAATGCTGCCGGTTTGACTATCAGGTCACCCTACATCGTATTAGATATCGATGATTTGGAATCGACGGAAGTGGCTCGCGAGATTCAACAAACATTAGTAGCTGACAAAAATATCGAGACCGCTTTATGTTTTCTCAGCCCGAAATCATTGGGCATAAAATTGTGGGCAGAACTGCCGGAATGGTGCCAGAACATGACCTTTGCCGAGCAATATGCTGCGTTGAGCCGATACATAGGGTTTGAATATGGTATATTGGCAGATTCTACAGGTTCTAACGTCAATAGGCTCTGCTTCCTGCCATACGACCCGCTTTGCTATATCAATCCGAAATATTCAATCAACAAATAATTTTACATCAATGAACAGTTACACTGACTTGGAGAAACTGGAGCTATATGCACAGCAGATCTACGATTCGGGCATCGACATTACGCCCGACCAGAAAAACGAATGGACTCAGATTGCCTATGCCTGCGCCTCTCAAGGCGAAGCAGGGCGCGAGCCGTACCACCTTATTTGTAGTAATTACCCTGGTTACAGCCGTGAGGAGTGCGACCGCCATTTCTCCTACTGCCTGAAGACCAGTAAAAACTGCGTCGGTCTTGGTTCGCTTGTGAAGATAGCCAAAGATCATGGCTTGGAACTGAAGCTACCGCGTGGTCGTCGCCCTACATCACCTGCAGAGGCTGAGGAGAAACAGGCAAACAAGATCATCCGTATCACGGAGGAACTGAACACTAATCGACAGTGGCGCTACAACGTACTGACCGACAAGCCTGAGTTTAAGGATGAAGGAAAGGACTGGCAGCCGATGGACGACCGCAGTTTCGACACCATTATCACGAAACTGCGCATGATGGGTTTGGGTATTCAGGACAAGGCACTGAAGTCGCTCATAGGTAGTAGTGAATTCTCATGCAACTTCAATCCTGTGGAGGCGTACCAGAACAGTTTGCCTGATTGGAACCCTGAAACAGATCCTGACTACATCCATGAGACCTTTATTGGTCATATGGAATTCAAGAATCCTGAGGACACAGAGTTCTATGACATGATATTCCGACATTACATGGTTGGAATGGTCATGCTTTGGCTTCGGAAGATCAAGGAGAACCCGACGATGCCAGTCTTGAGCGGACCACACGGGATAGGCAAGACATACTTCTGTCGTGGCCTGCTGCCACCCGAACTGGAATGCTATGTGGCTAACGTGGGACCGAGCGACCCTGTCAACAAGGACACCATCCTCATGCTCAGCGAAAAACTGCTCATCGTGTGCGAGGAGTTTGAACTGACATCGAAGTCGAAGAGCGATATGTTCAAATATGTCACCAGTCTGAATAAATCGACTGTTCGCCGTTCCTATGACCGCTACAGCGAAGACCGCTTCAGACTGGCATCGCTCATCGGTTCGAACAACCAGACTGCGTTCATCTATGAGCCAGAAGGTAACCGTCGGTTCGTAGGCGTCGAACTGACTGGGATGATCAAGCTCTGCGACAAGCCCATTAACTACGCTGGACTATATGCGCAGACCATGTATCTGATAAAAGAAAACTTTCCGCCGCATCCCAACGCCGAGGAGATTGCACTCATTGCCAAGCACAACGCAGCATTCCAGCGTCCTGATGACTGTGAGGAGGCGCTGCTGACCATACTTCGAAAACCTGAAGAGGATGAGACACCGGAAGTGGTTTTGGTAGGTGAGATCCAGAAGAAACTACATCTGGATGGCTTCCATGGACCAGCTTATTCGGCTTCAAATATAGGAAAGACGCTTCGCAGAATAGGTATCTATACTCATAAAGGGCGTCGCGGTTCGGAAGCGTATGTCATACTCCTGCGTAAAAAAGGCGAAGCACAAGTTCCTGTCGTTCAAGACGAACCTAAGCAGACTGAACTGCCATTCTAACCATTAGCGTTGACAGTGTGACGGTTGTGACAGTAGTCTTTATCACTTCTCCATAAAAAATCCCTAAATCCTTTCATTTGTTGATTGCAGATTTAGGGATTTATTTTAGTGCTCGATCAGATTTTGCCGTCACTGCCGTCACCATCTTTCACGCAAGCCGATGCATTTTTTGCTACGAAGCCTCGTAACACTTTTTGGAAAGCCATCGAAAAAGTGTTACGAGGCTTCGTAAAATAGAGGGCATATATGGGGACTAAAAAACTTTGCATTTTTCAGTAAAATAATTACCAAATTGTTTGGTAGTTTCGATTATTTTTCGTACCTTTGCAATGAATTAGAGAATTCATTGCGACTATCGGCTGCGGTTCGGAAAAGCCTGAGTAAACTCACTTTTCGCTCACCTTGCACGATGGTTGTATCAAAGGCGGGAAGCGGCCACCCGATGTAGCTGGTCGCACGATAGTTTAATACCATGAAATATTTTTAAAACTATGGCATTAAAGGTAAAAGCAAAGGAGAAGAAGATGAAGTTCTTCAAGGACGGTCCTGAGGTGTACCGTTACGTGATGGTTCCTGATCTGTATTCGACACTCGATCAGGACAAGGTGATTAAGGAGGCTGCCATTCGTTCAGGCGTGAGCGAGGGCGTGATGCAGGCCTGTTGGAAAGGTGCCGGCGAGGTGATCAAGGCCTGGGCGACCGAGGGTCACAGCGTAGCCTTGCCTGGTCTCGGTAACATGCGTTTCGGACTGTCGGCAAAGGCTGTGGAGGATGTCAACGAGGTGAAGTCGTCGCGACCGCCATCCAGATCACCTGCTACGACCGTAACGGTGAGATCGTGAAGCGTGTCACCTCGGCTGATCCGGGAACTGTGGAAGAGACCGACAACACCGATGACAACGGTGAGGGTACGACCACTCCAACGACTCCCGACTCTGGCGAAGGACCGACGAACGACGACAGTGGTGACGGGCCGACGAATGAGCCTTAAACTGCTTGCTGGGGTCAGGCCCCAAAGTAAAGTCGAGTGCTTGCTGGGGTCAGGCCCCAAAGTAAAGTCGCAGGCGACTGTACTTTGGCGCCAGACCCGGGGGGCTGCGCTTTGGAGCCAGACTCGGGGGCGGCGCTTTGGGACATGACCCGAGGGGCGGCGCGTAAATGAGGAAGAGAGGGGGGCTGGCTTCGCATGGGGCGGGGCTTGCCCCCCTACTCTATTTTTGTGGGGAAAAGTAAAAAAACAAGAGTTTGTTTGGCAGATTGGAAAATTTAGATTATCTTTGCAACTGAAATACAAAAATAAAAACAACATCTATTAAACTTATCATATCAAACTCATGAAGAAAATTTTCCTATGGATGCCGGCTGCCATCCTCTTCAGCAGCCTGATGATGGCTTCGTGTGTTGGATTTGCCGACTCTGCAATCGGCGTGGAAGACAATCCGACAGAACCTACTAAAAAGCCAGAGACGGCCTCGGCCAAAGACCCGGGCAAGTGGTGGATCGACGAGAGCTATATGGACAAGTCGGTGAAACTCAGCGACGACTTCTTCATGTACTGCATCGGCACGTGGTGGAAGAACACCACCCTCGACAAGGAACACAGCATCCTTTATCGTTTTTACGATGTGAAGCCCTCGTTCACAGACAGAGTGAATAGCCTGACCGACGACAACTACAGCAAGTACAAGAGCCGCCTGAAGTGGGCCGACCCCAATTCTGAGGCTGCCGCATCGGCCCAGAAACTCTATGATGACGTGCTGAAAAAGAGCGGACTGGAAGCAGCCACCACGCCTGAAGACGTGATGCGCGCCTTCGGCAAGATGTCGGCTATGGGCGTGAGCTCATGCATCAGGCTTGAACCTTTCGGCTATAACGGCAAGGTATACCTGTATGTCGACGTATGCGACGAATCATATGATGCGTATAGAGATTCTCCGAGCAATGCCAGACAAAGCGACAAGAAAACCTCATTCAGAGAGCTACTCAAAAAGCATCCCGAGCTGATGCAACACCTCGTGCCCGTAAGCGGTAAGAGTGGCACCCGCAGCATCCCCGAGAAATACTCATTTATCAAATATATTATTGAGGGCATGGGCATCGACCCCGAGTTGTGCTATACTATTGAGGATTGTGCAAAATTGATTCGTCTGAATGTGTCTGACTTCAGCTCGTATGATAACAGTATGGAGAATTGGCAGAAAGCCTTTACGCACAAGGAAAAAGCCGTTACGATCCTGAAGGAAATGATCAAGGATTTTTACGATTTAGACTATTGCCTCATCTCCCAGAAGACGTTGGAGGAAGCTAACAACGAATTAAAAAAGCATCCTCTGACAGAAAATTATGAAATGAGCCTCAAAGAGGTTGAGAAGATCATGGACAAAAGCTATTTGACCTACCTGCGCTCAAAGATGGTGGCCGAACAGATGGTGCCTGCCGGACGGAAAGAGGAATACATGAAATATTGCAAAGAGATGATAGGCGTATTTGCCCAGCGCATCAAGACCAACGAGTGGATGAGCGAAGGATCGAAGAAGAATGCCTTGGATAAGCTGAACGCCATGGTATTCAACGTCGCCTATCCCGACCGTTGGATTAAAGAGGGACTGCCCGACTTCTCGAAGAGCCAGTCGCTGCTCGAGGATGTCTACATCATGCGCACGGCCCGCCAGAACCTGCTGAAAGCTATTGCCGGCAAGAGCAGGATAAAGGAGTCGTTCACAGCCATTGCTATGGACATTAATAACTGGCTGGGCGAGGAGAATGCCAGCTATGACCCAAACTACAACTCAATGAGCATTCTGCCCTATTATGTCCTGCCGCCTAACTACGACCCAACGCAGAGCCTAGCCATCAACTATCAGATGTTTGACACCATGGGCCACGAGATGACGCATGGATTCGACACCAGCGGATCGCAGTTCGACAAGAATGGCGACTATACCCCTAACGGCATCTGGGCAAGTGAGGCCGACAAGGCAGAGTTCGACCGTCGCACAGAGCTGCTCGTCAAGTGCTATAATTCTTACGACGTGCTGCCCGACGAGATGCCTGGCGTGAAGGCCGACGGCAAGACAACACTAGGCGAGAACATTGCCGACCTGGGCGGTACGGAGATAGCCTATCAAGCCTTTCTAAACCGCCTGGAAGTAGACGGCTATACCGGCGACAACCTGAAACTGATGAAGCAGCGCTTCTTCCTGTCATTGGGTGAGGAATGGCGATCGAAATATGGAGAAGACCACGTCAACTACACTGCTTTCGGAAAAGGCAATCCCCATGGAGCCGACGTTCACTCTTTGAGCAAGGAGCGCGTGAACGGCGTGGTGGCCAACATGAACGGTTGGTACGAAGCCTTCGACATCAAGGACGGTGCCCTCTACCGGGCTCCTAAAGACCGCATCAAGATTTGGTGATTCTATCTAGATCGACGGAGAGGCCGATGCTAAAGGAAGTGCCCGTGGTGAGCGGAGAGAAATAGTAATACGACTTGGGCTTGTAGTTGAACAGATTGTCGATGGCCGTGTTCAGATGCAAGCCGCGCCAGATGTGATGCTGGAGCATCAGCTTCCAGATGGTATAGCCCTGATCGACGGCAGTATTGCCCGATTGGGGCTTTCCTTGTGCGCGCCCTGAAAGTGCTGCGTCGAGGGCATAGTGGCGCGAGAAGCGATGGTTATAGCCAACCCGCCACGTCAGGGAGTGAGAACGGGGCTGTGAGAACTGCGAGTAGATGACGTTGCCCGTCTCGTGCATCCAGGAATAGTTCAGCTTGAGCGTCATGCCCCAGTCGAAGAAGTGGGCCATGCTCAGATCCACACCCCAGACGGTGACGCCCTCTTCGTTCCAGTAGAGCGCGCTGGGCATGCCCTGATAGTCGCCGCCGTCGATGGTGGTGATGCGCTTGTCGAAGATGTTGCAATAGCCCACGAGGGTGAAGTTGTATCGCCCGTCGAGGATGCCTCGGTTGCGGACGCGGTTGGTGCGCTCGGCGGCGAGATTGAAGTTGTGGCTCTTCTCGGGCTCAAGGTCGGGATTGCCGATAATCATATACCCCATGTTACCCATATCGAAGTGCATATACATTTCCTTGAGCGTAGGGGCACGGAAGCCGCTGGCATAGTTGGCGCGGAAGGTCATCCACGGGAACTTGTAGACGACGGCAAGACGCTCGGTAAGTGCCTTCTGCGACGAGGCCGAGAAGTGGTCGTAGCGCAGGCTTCCCACGATGTTCAGCTGCGGCGTGATGTTCCAGTCGAACTGCGCATAGCCGTCGATGTTATTCTGCGAGTGACTGGCGTTGTCGCGGAACTGATAGGTGGAGAGATAGTCGTTCATGTAGTCGGCTCCCACGATCAGGATGTTCTGGCCGAACGTATGGTGATAGAGGGCGTGGGCCACGTGCTGGCGGTTAGTATAGTCGTGGTCGTGGGTGCGCGCGCCGTCGGGCATGTAGTTAGCCTTGTCGTACTGGTCGAAGGCATAGGATAGCTCCAGATGCCGCCCGTAGTCCCAGGCGTAGCGTCCCTTGAGTCCGGCACTATAGCCGTTGAAGTGATAGTCGTGCGTATCGCGCTCGCTCGTGCGGAAGAAGTAGCTGCCCCGCCCTGTCAGCGTCAGTCGGTCGGTAGCGCGAAAGATGAGCCGCTCCTTCACGTTATAGGTCTTCTGTCCGTAGAGGCGGCTCAGGTTCGAGTCGTCTGTCAGCACCGATTCGTCGTAGGGCAATCCCTGTGCCTTCTTCATCAGCTCGGCGGCCACCTCTTCGGAAGAGTGCGCCTTAGGCAGGTCGATGGGGTCGATCTTGGTGTGCTGGAAAGTGGTCTGCGAGTTCCATCTTCTGGTGTTGAACGAGAAGCTGGCTCCGTTGCGCCATTCATGCCCGAAGGTGCTGTAGCGCGAATTGACGTTTGCCGTCCAGGGCTCCAGGTTCTCGCGGCTGATGATGTTGACGACACCCCCAACGGCATTCGAGCCGTAGAGCGCCGACGAGGCTCCCTTCACGATCTCGATGCGCCCAGCGTTGTCGAGGCTCATGCGGCTGTAGTCGACATTGTCCATCGTCTCGCCAGCCATGCGCTCACCATCGACGAGGAAGAGGACGGCATTACCGCCGAAACCGCTCATGTTGAGCGATGTCTCCTGACTCATGGCGAAGCCGAACTCGAGTCCGGGTATTTCCTGAATCAGCATGTCCTGAATGTTGGTGGCATCGTTGATCTTGATGTCGTGGAGGGTGATGAGTCGCGTCACCACAGGGGCATCCTTCAGCGCCTTGGGGGTGTGCGAGGCCGTCACCACAACGGGTTCCAGCTCCACAGAGTCGCGGATATGATCCTGCGCACAGACACTCATAGCTGGCACAGCCAAAGCCATGCCAGCCAGAATAGAGGTCTTGATGCGAACAGTCACCACTTTACTTGCGATTTCCTGTAAAGGTGGCCATCATAAGGAATGGCATATTGCCATATTTCAATGAATATGTAGCCACAACGGTCTTGTCGCTGAACATGAGGGTGACGTCGCTCACTGTGTAAGCCTTCTCCTCACCCTTGGCATTCTTCACGGTTCCACTATAAGAAGCCAACTTGCCCGTAATCGAGTTGCCACTCTTGGTCAGAGAGATGTTCTTTACAGAGAACGACGGGATGGTCATCATACCCATGCCCCACTCAGGAACCGTCATGTCGACTGTCATGTCAGAAGTCTTGGTAATCTCGTAGGTCTTGGTATCGTTCGACGACTCTTCGTTATCGACCATAATCACCTCGTTACCTGTATAGGAGCCAGCCACCTGAGTGGCTACCGGAGCCTCGGGCTCATCATCGTTATTACTGCTACACGAACTTGTTCCAAGCACGACTGCCACAGAAGCAATCATTGCAATCATTAAACTCTTGATTTTCATTTTATTCTATAATTTAGTTAATGTTTCAATTTTTACATTATTACATTATTTCAGCTGCTGCGCAGAATAATCGTACTCCGATCCGTAGGCGCTGTGAGGGATACTGAAAATCAGCACCATGAACACGACAGCCGCACAGACTACCCACTTGTTGTACTTCCACTTCATGGTGGCCAGGGCTGCCAGGAAGAAGAGGAACGACAGGAGCGTCTTATTGTCGGTCAGATCAGTTCCGTAAGGGAATCCCGTCCACCAGGGGCCGAAGGCGGCATGCTGCACGAGGGGGCCGAAGACGAACCCTCCTACGAACATGATGCCTACGGTAATCTTCAGCCACTTGCCGTACGCCCTACCCGTCACCACCAGCAGGAAGGTATAGACTGCCAGCAGCATGGCTCCGAACATCAGCAGGATGTGGGGAATCAGGATGCCAGCGGGCACATCGTTTCGGAAACGAATCACGACAGGCTCATCCTTCAGATAGTCCTTACCGTCGACGGTCAGAAAATACTGCAGTTTGCCGGCAACGGGCTGTACGGGCAGAGCTGCCTGCCACTCACCATCCTGCCAACGGAAGTCCACGCTGGTATAGTCGTCTGACGTCGGGAATCGGCGGTAATGCAAACTCATAGGGACAGGTCCCGTGGGCTCTGCTCCTAACTCATGGGACCTGTCCCCGTGAGTTGGAAGCTTCACGATCTCATCATGCTGCACCCCACTACGGGGCAGTTTGATCTGGTAGTTCTCACCACACAGTTCGACGGTTATTTTCTTGGGATAAGTAGGTCCCGTCATGCGCTGGTAGACACTCAGCGCGAGGGTAATGACGACAGCCAGGAGCCAATAAACGAACTTCTTCATCTGACAGGAGGTGTTAAGTGAACCTGAAACACGATGACCTCTTCGCCACGAAGCACCTTCACGGGAATCGTGGTGCCGGCCTTGAGCTCCGACAGGCGCTCCATATACTCATTGATATCGTTGACGGCCCTGCCATCAATCTCCTGAATGACATCGCCGCTACGGATACCGGCATTATGGGCAGGCTTGCCAGCCACCACAATATCAGCTCGCAGACCGGGAATCGTACTGGCTCCCATGACATCGGGCATCAGTCCAAGGGTGACCTTGAACTTGGCATGCTTCATGGTCTGGGTGCTGGGCACATTGATGTAATCGGGCGTCTCGGGGAGAGCAGCCAGACGGGTTATCATCTCCTTCGAGAAGTCGAGCGTCTGCTGCATACCGTCGTAATTCAACGTAGAGGGCACGTCGGCTGGCGTGTGATACTCCATGTGACCGCCCGTCGTGAGGAAGAGCACAGGGATATCGGCTGCCACAAACGATGCCTGATCGCTGGGACCATAACCGTCGGGGATACAACTGACGCGCACCCCAGACTGCTGAGCCACATCCTCGACCATCGCCTTGAAGCCGCTGCTGGTACCTGTTCCTGACACACTCATCGCGTGATCGCGCATGCGCCCGACCATATCTAAATTAACCATGGCCACGATGCCCTTCAGACTGTCAGGGAGATTGATGCGCCGAGCGTCGTCGTGCCTCATCCAGTCGAGGAAGAACTTCGAGCCTACCAGCCCCTGTTCCTCAGCTCCAAAGAAGGCGAAGATGATACTGCGGGGTGAGCGCATCTTCTTGAAATGACGGGCCAACTGGAGTACGACGGCATCGCCGCTAGCATTATCGTCGGCACCTGGATGCACACCCAGCGTGTCGGGTCGGCGCGAGCCAGAGCCTTCTCCACCCATACCCAGATGGTCGTAATGCGAACCAACGACGATGTATTCATGCCTCAGCCGCTTGTCCTTTCCCGGAATCACGGCGATGATGTTATGAGTGGTGCGCTTCTCGTTCTTCCCGTAGGTGAAGTCGTGATAGTAACCAGTCTTTTTTTTGCCTTTGACAACGGGCTTGAGCTTCATGCTGCGCAGCTGGCTGACGATAAACTCGGAGGCGAGTGTGTCGCCATGAGTGGCTGGATATCGGCCGCCCAACTCCTGCGAAGCCAGATACTCTACCGTCTGCCGCATATCGTCCTGCCGCTGGGCTTGCACTTGTAAACCAAATGCAAAAGCGAAGGATAAAATCCATATATTCTTTTTCATAAATCCTGCATATTTTCAAATTCGGCTGCAAAGGTACGACAATAATTTCGATTCCGCAATCCTCATTTATGATGATTTTGCTGGCGGGTGCTTTCGACATAGTCGCGCATGTTCTGGAGAATGTCCAAGTCGTTGTCTTTCACAAAAAAGATGTTGGCAACGCGCCATTCTCCGTCCTCAATCTTCATGAGCCAGCGAATGGGGATGCCCTTGATGGTGACGGCATCCTTGACGAGGAATCTGACCTCTGCCGTACTGTCGGGTTGCAACTTCACCTGAATACTGTCAGCCCCGATGGCACCTTCGTAGCAGTCATAGGTCCAGGCGTCGAGCGGTCCTTCATCACCGAAATCAAAGAATCCGCCGCACTCACATTCGCGGTCGATAGCAGCCACCTCATCGCGCACCTGTCGCCACTCCTTGGTGCCGAAACGGTTGTCTACGGTCACATAGGGCTTGTTCTCGTCGAAGTTCGTCCTCAACTCATTCCAATAGTCATACACGGCATTCACCTGCGCGATAACAGCGTCCTCATTGTACAACGTATCGCGCTCCATTCCCGGTCCGTCGAGGATCTGCCCCCTGATAAACCTACATCCTCCGAATGCGGCTGCCACACATACGACAGCTACAAGAATAACGATCATCATTTTCTTCATACTATTTTTCTTAATTAGTTGATTGATCTTGTTCTTTCAAAAATAACGGTACAAAATTAGGGCATTTACGCGAATAATAATTCTTTTTGCCGTCAGATTTAAGTGTTTTTATCATTAGTTCTTGCTACTTTCAAATAAAACCATTATCTTTGTGCCATAAATCGTATAAACTAAATTGAAGATCAATTATGAAAACTTCTGCGCCATTATCAAAAGTTCAATATGGCCTCTACGTAGAGTGTGTAGCACACCAAGGAGAGGCATGTTATAATCTTCCTTATCTCTATGTGCTTGACGGCACGCTGGAAGAGGAAAAACTAAAGAAAGCCATTGAGACGGCAGTCGCTGCCCATCCCACGCTCTTCACCCGTATAGAGCTGAACGAGCAGGGCGACCCCTTGCAGACCATCGACGATACCGAGACGTTTACTTTGAACATCGAACATGTTGACGACATCGAGGCTGAGAAGCAACAGATGATCGTGCCTTTCGATATTTATAAGGACCGTCTGTTCCATATCCGTCTGCTCAAGGATGCGGAGCATTTCTACTTCTTCCTCGACATCCACCATCTTATCGGCGACGGCACCACGCTGAAGGTGATGCTCAGCGACATAGACAAGGTCTACGGCGGCGGCACCTTGGAACCTGAGGCGATGACGATGGCAGAGGTGGCTATTGCAGAGGCTGAGCTGCGCAAGACGTCGGCCTTTGATGAGGGCAAGCAATGGTATGCCCAGAACTTTGACTGTGGTGACTGCTTTACGCAATTGATGCCTGACCTGGAGGAGCCTGAGCACTCGGAGGCCAGTATGGTGCGGACACTCGATGTAGAGATGGTCGAAGTGGACGCTTTCTGTAAGGAGAAAGGCATCTTCAAGAGTAATTTCTTTACGACGGTCTACAGTTTCCTGTTGGCCAAATATAATAATGAACAGGAGTCACTCTTTACCACGATCTACAACGGACGTACCGACAAGCGTTTCCTGCACTCCGTGGGTATGACAGTCAAGACGCTGCCCGTCTACACGAAGTTCGATAACGATACGAAGGTGCTCGACTATCTGAAGGCTGGTCAGGACCAGATGAGCGGTGTACGCCAGCATGAGGCCTACGCCTTCAGCGATGCCCTGAACGACCTCGGGCTGCAGAGCAACTCGATGTTTGCCTGGCACGGCATGATGTTTGCCGACGAGCAGCTGTGCGGCAAGCCGATGAAGACCATCCGTCTCTGCAACAGCACCCTGGAAGCTTCGCTCTACCTGAAAGCCTTTATCCTGAACGGCAAGTATCAGGTGAAAGCAGAATACAATAGCAACGAATATTCTGAGGAAATCATCCGTCAGTACCTGGAAAGCTACGAGGCCGTGGTCAAGGGATTCCTCACCCAGGAGTATCTCCGCGATGTCAATATTACAACCGCCTCTCAGATAGAGGTGCTCGACAGCTTCAACCAGACGGATGTGGACTATGACGATACGCAGACCATCGTCTCGCTGTTCCGTCGTCAGGCCAAGGCGACACCCGAAAGCATTGCCGTGGTCTATAAAGACCGGACATTCACTTACGCAGAGGTGGATGCCATCAGCGACCGTATTGCTGGCTTCGTAGCTGCCAAGGGACTGGGCGCAGAAGACGTGGTATCCGTCTTGATTCCCCGTTGCGAGTGGATGGCTATTGCCTCGCTCGGTGTGCTGAAGGCCGGCTGTGCCTATCAACCGCTTGACCCCACCTACCCCAAGGAGCGCCTGAACTTCATGATGCAGGATGCCAACGCGAAGCTGCTGATTGCCGACGAGGAACTGCGGAACATCGTAGATGAATACCAGGGTGATGTATTGCTGACAAAAGACCTGCTGGCATTGCCTGCCGTCGCAGAGTTGCCCGCAGAGCCCAAACCCGAGAGTCTCTTTATTCTGCTTTATACATCGGGCTCAACGGGTGTGCCCAAGGGTTGTCAGCTGATGCACAGCAATATCGTCTGTTTCTGTCATTGGTACCAGCGCTTCTACAGTCTGAAACCAGAACACAAGGTGGCTGCCTATGCCAGCTACGGATTTGATGCCTGTATGATGGATATGTATCCAGCCCTGACTTGTGGTGCTACGTTGCATATCGTCCCTGAGGAGCTGCGTCTTGACCTGATTGCCCTCAATGACTATTTCGAGCAGAACCAGATCACCCACTCGTTTATGACCACGCAGGTGGGCTATCAGTTTGCTGCAAATATCGAGAACCACTCGCTGAAGTTCCTCTCCGCCGGTGGTGAGAAACTGGCATCCCTCAATCCACCAAAAGGTTTCAAGTTCTGCAATCTCTATGGTCCCACAGAGACGACGGTGCTCGTAACCATCTATACCGTAGAGCATAAGAAGAAGGATATCCCCATCGGAAGTGCCATCGACAATATGCACCTCTATATCGTTGACCCGCAAGGCCACCGTCTGCCTGTAGGTGCAGCGGGCGAGCTGTGGATCAGCGGTCCGCAGGTGAGCCGGGGCTACTTGAACCGTCCTGAGAAGACGGCTGAAGTATATATCGACAATCCCTTCACCGATCAACATAAGTTTGCGCGTGTGTACCGCTCTGGCGATATCGTGCGCTATCTCCCCTCCGGCGACATCCAGTTTGTAGGCCGCAGAGACGGACAGGTGAAGATCCGTGGTTTCCGCATCGAACTGAAAGAGGTGGAAGCCGTGATCCGTGAGTTCCCTGGCATCAAGGACGCAACCGTACAGGCCTTTGATGAAGAAGGTAGTAGCGGAGGTAAGTTCATTGCCGCCTACATCGTGAGCGATCAGCAGATTGACATCGAAGCCCTGAACAACTTCATCATGGATCAGAAGCCGCCTTACATGGTGCCCGCCGTGACGATGCAGATAGATGCCATCCCCCTGAACCAGAACCAGAAGGTGAACAAGCGCGCCCTTCCCAAGCCTGAGAAGAAAGCTGCGGTTGTGGAGGAATGTAATGCGCCCATGAATGTCCTCGAAGAGGAACTGCATGAGATGATTGCGGGCATTGTGAACAACAAGGATTTCGGTATCACCACCGTTCTCGGTTATGCAGGACTGACCTCTATCTCTGCCATCAAACTCGCAGTCCAGATGAACAAGCGCTTTGGTGTTACCCTCGACTCGAAGACACTCGTGAAGAGCGGCACTCTGCAGAGCATCGAAAATGAGATCTTGAAGCATCTGATGTCGGGAAATGAGGATAGTTCTGCCGCAGACAATTCTCACTCCACACTCCCCACTCCACACTCCACGACAACTCCGTTAAGCTACGCTCAGACCGGTGTCTACTTCGAATGTCTGAAAAATCCTACTTCGACGGTTTATAATATTCCTTATCTGCTCAGCTATCCTGCCGGCATCGAGGCTGGCAAACTGGCTGACATCGTGAAGCAGGTTGTGGAAGCTCATCCCGAACTGAGCATTCACTTCACCACAGAAGGCGATGCAATCGTTCAGACCTTAGCCGACAGTCTGCCTGTGGAGGTGCCCATCACGGAGATGAGTGATGAGGCGCTGGCGGCCTACAAGAATGAGTTCGTGCGTCCGTTCAACCTGCAGAAGGCACCACTCTATCGCTTTGAGGTTGTGAAGACCGAAAGTGGGGTCCACCTGCTCATGGATGTTCATCACCTCGTGTTCGACGGTGGTTCTGCCGATTTGCTGATTCGTCAGATTGGCTCCGCACTCGAAGGAGCGGCTGTCGAGAAAGAGAACTATACCTACCTCGATTTCGTCAGCGATCAGCAGAAGGCTGAGGACAGCGATACCTTCAAGTCTGCCCAGCAGTTCTTCGCTGAGAAACTCCAGACCTGCGAAGGGGCAAGTGAGATTCCTGCCGACCTGCCCAAGACCGACCAGCAAGGCTTCATCGGTGAGGCTGTCTGTCCGACGGATCACGACAAGGCTGCAGCTTTCTGCCGTCAGCAGGAGATAACCCCAGCCCACCTCTTCCTGGCTGCCACAACTTATGTCATCTCACGTTATACCAACAACCGTGAGGTGTATCTCAGCACCATCAGTAACGGACGTTCGAATCTGAAGATTGCCGATACGGTGGGTATGTTTGTCAACACCCTTGCCCTCGGCCTGAAAGTCGACGACGTGACGGTGAGCGAATACTTAAAACAGGTGAGCGAGACCTTCGATGAGACGCTGCGCCACGAGGACTATCCCTTTGCCCGTATTGCCACCGACTTCGGTTTCATGCCTGCCATTGCCTACGCTTATCAGGTGGGCGTCCTGTCCCAGTACACGGTCAACGGCCAGCCCATCCAGCAGGAACTGTTGGAACTGAATGTGCCTAAGTTCAAGATCAATATCAAGATCGAGTCGCGTGGCGTAGTGGTGCAGTATGACGATGCCCTCTATTCAGCCGCTTTAGGCAACGCAATAGCTGAGAGTATCGTGGCTGTTGCCGAACGGATCATCGCCCAGCCACAGATGAAGGTTCGCCAACTCTCCATCATCAGCAAGAGCCAGGAAGAAGAACTGTCGCATCTGCGTCAGACGGCAACAGGCGATGCTCCCTTCAAGTTCTTCCACGAGTGTATCAGCCATTTCGCACAGACCCAGCCCGACCATGAGGCTCTGGTGGCCATCGATGCGAAGTACACTTACAAGGAGATGGATGAAGCCACAAATACCATTGCTGCCGCCTTGCATCAGCGTGGTGTCAAGGAGCGCGACCGAGTGGCCCTGCTGTTGCCACGTACCAGCAGACTGATTCTCTCGCTCTTCGGTGTACTGAAGGCAGGAGCAGCCTATATTCCTTGCGATCCTGACTATCCCGCAGACCGTATCAAACTGATTCTTGAGGATAGTGAGGCCCGCTATATCATTACGACAGCCGACCGCATGGACAGCGTGCCTGCCGACAAAGCCATCAATGTGGAGGACCTGCTCAACGATCATTCCACATCCCACATTCCACCTTCCACAATTACTCCCGACGATCTGGCCTACCTTATTTATACATCAGGTTCCACAGGTCGTCCTAAGGGCGTGATGCTGCGTCATGAGGGAATCTGTAATTACCTCTACGGCCATCCAGCCAATGTCTTTGCCAATGGCGTGCTGACGGATGCGGATCGTGTACTGAGTGTGACGACCATCTCGTTCGATGCCGCCCTGCAGGATATCGGTATGGCATATTATAACGGTAAGACGCTGATTGTGGCTACCGAGGAGCAGGCCAACAATCCGCTCGACCTCGCCCAGCTCATTCAGGAGCAGCATATCAATATGGTGTCGGGCACACCATCCCGCTGGCAGACCTGGCTGACGAGCGATGACTTCTGCAAAGCCATATCGCAGGTGAAGATCTGCCGCGCTGGTGGTGAGAAGTTCAGCGATGCACTCCTGCAGCAGATGCGTAGCGTCACCAAGGCCCGCATATTCAACTGCTATGGTCCTACGGAGATTACCGTTGCCTCGAACAACGCAGAACTGACCAACGCTCAGATGGTTACCGTGGGTAAACCGCAGTTGAACGTCAAGGAGTTTATTGTCGATGCCGATGGTAATGAGTTGCCTGTAGGTGTCGTTGGAGAACTGTATATTGGAGGCCGAGGTGTGGCACGAGGCTATAACAACCTCGACGAGATGACCCGTGAACGTTTCGTGGAGTATCACGGCGAAAGGGTTTATAAATCAGGCGATTATGCCAAGTGGTTACCAGATGGCAATGTGGTCATCCTTGGACGTACCGACCATCAGATCAAGCTGCGTGGCTTGCGTATCGAACTCGGTGAGATCGAGAATGTGATGCTCTCCGTAGAAGGTATGAAGAAAGTGGTTATCATGATCCGTAAGTTGAATGACAAGGAGCACCTCTGTGCCTACTACACAGCCGATCATGAGATTGCACCCGATGCCCTGAAGGCTGAGATTTCAAAGCGCCTGACACAGTATATGGTGCCTACGGCCTATCTGCAACTGGCCGAGATGCCGATGACGCCTAATGGTAAGACGGATGTGAAGGCATTGCCCGAGCCACAGTTGGCCGTCAGCTCTGCATACACCGCTCCTGCCAACGATACTGAGCGCACCTTCTGCGACATCTTTGCAGGTATTCTGCAGATGGACAAGGTTGGCGCAACTGATAATTTCTTCGAACTTGGTGGTACGTCGCTCGTTGTTACCCGTGTCATCATCGAAGCAGACAAGGCAGGACTACACGTGGCCTATGGCGACGTATTTGCCAATCCGACACCTCGCAAGCTGGCTCAGTTGATTACTGGTGAAGTTGTAGAAGAAACTGCGGGTGCCAATGCCCCTGTTGCCAACTTTGACTATACGGCTATCAACAACCTCTTGCAGCGCAACACGCTGGGCTTCTTCCGTTCTGGTGAGCGCCAGAAACTGGGCAATGTGCTGATTACAGGTTCTACGGGCTATCTGGGTATCCACATCCTGAGAGAGCTGATCGACAGCGATGCTGAGAACATCTACTGTCTGGTTCGCGGCAAGACGCTGGAGAAAGCTGAGAGTCGTCTGCGCACCTTGCTCTACTACTATTTCACAGAATCCTTCATGGAGCTCTTCGGCAAGCGCCTGCATATCGTTCTGGGTGATGTGACGCAAGACCTCGACGAGAGTCTGAAGGTAGACACCGTCTTCAACTGTGCAGCCATCGTGAAGCACTTCTCAGAAGGCACGGAGATTGAGGATGTGAACATCGGCGGCGCCCAGCGTTGTGTTGATTTCTGTATCAAGACCGGGGCCAAGCTCATCCACATCTCTACCGCCAGTACCCGTGGCTTGTGGGCTGGCGAGATTAAGGGCGATGTCTATACAGAGCAGCGCCTCTACATGGGACAGTTCCTCGGCAATAAGTACATCTACTCGAAGTTCATGGCCGAGCGTCTGATCCTCGATGCAGTCGCCCTGCATGGACTGAGCGCGAAGATCATGCGTGTGGGTAACCTCGCTGCACGAAGCACAGACGGTGAGTTCCAGGCCAACTTCAGCACCAACTCGTTCATGGGACGTATCCGCATTTATAACATGTTAGGTTGTTGTCCGTATGCTATGCGTAATAAGCAGGTGGAGTTCTCGCCCATCAACGAGGTCGCACGTGCCATCTGCCTGTTGGCAACTACGCCGAAGGAATGTACCGTATTCCATCCTTACAATATCCACGGGCAATTCCTCGGTGACGTACTCTCTGGTTTGACAAAAGTCACGGGTGGCGTCCGTTTTGTAGAGCAGGAGGAGTTCCAGCAAGCGATGGACGTGGCTGGACAAGACCCACAGAAGGCCAAGCAGATGGCTGCCTTGCTGGCTTATCAGGATATGGCCCACGGACAGAAGACTGCCGATGTGAAGCGTGACAACGACTACACCACGCAGGTGCTGTATCGCTTGGGCTTTGCATGGTCGCCCACTTCATGGGACTACGTGGAACGCATGCTTACCGCTATCGGCGGCTTTGGATTCTTTGAGTAAACGATTTGCATATCAATATGATGAATCAAGCAGAAAGAAAAGCATTTAACAGCCAATTCTGGCGATTCCTATGGTCGGCTATCCTGATTGCCCTTTCCGGATGTCTGGGTAATGTCGTCGATGCGATTATCGTTGGTAATCTGATTGGTGAGGACGCAGTCAGCGCCATCAACCTGACGCGCCCTGTAGTACAGTTCATGTACACCCTGAATATGCTTCTTGCCACAGGAGCAGGTATATTGGTGGGAGTGGAAATCGGTAAGAAGGATATGTCCCGAGCAGCCTATTTCTACACCCTGTCAATGGCGGCATGTCTGATAGTGGGTCTGTTGATTACAGCTGCAGGTCTGTTCTATCCAGGTACAGTCACAGGCTGGTTGTGCAGCAATGCCCATCTCTTCCAGCTGACGTTCGAGTATTTGAGCATTATGCTGATTGGTGCCCCAGTATATATGATGATGTGGGCCCTCTCAACGATGGTGGGTGTGGATGGCAGTCCGAGACTCGTCTCTATTGCCATATTGATTGACAACGCCGTCAACCTGTCACTCGATATCGTCTTTATCCAGTTGCTTGGCTGGGGCATCGGTGGCTCTTCTACAGCTACCGTCGTAGGCCATGTGGTGGGTATTGTCATCATGCTCTGGCATTTCCGTTACAAGGACAACCACCTCAGGCTCATAGTCAGAAATGTGGGAATCAAATTACAGAAAGCATCATCACAGATCATCTCTCAGGGCGCACCGCTGGCTATTGCCTCTGTCTGTCTGACACTATTGCTTTACAATGCCAACAGTATTGTGCTGGGAACGTTGGGACGAACGGGTATTTTCGCTTTTGCCGTCTGTATGAATCTCTTGCAGATCTACAACCTCTTCCTGGCCGGCGTCTGTCGTACCATCCAGTCGTTGGGTGCCATTCAGGTGGGCAAGGGCGACAATGAGGCTTTCCGCCTTGTACTGCGCAAGTCATTCTCGTTTATAACGGCGGCCATGATTCTTATCTGTATCGTGGTATGGGTTGACCCGAATGTCATCTCACGTCTCTTCGGAGCCAACGATCCTGCTATTCTTGCCGAGAGTAACCATGCCCTGCGCATCTTCTCGTTGAGCTTCATCCCCTTCTGCTATATTTATGCTATCATGATTGTCTACAAGCTCTATGCCCATCATCGCATGGCCTTGTTTATCTCCTTCGCCCTATCGCTGACGGTTATCCCTGTGCTTTGGCTGGTATCGAAGTTCGCCCCTACCCTCCTCTGGTACAGCTACTTGATAGCTTACATCATTGAGATTGTAGCCATATTGGTACTGCATCATGCGATGCATGCCAAGTTTGAGCTCCCTACAAGGAATTCGAAGAATGGTTAAGGATTGACTTGTTCGTGGCATAACTTAGAAGTGAAATGTTAAAAGTGAAAAGTTAAGAGTGGGACAGCGCGCTTGGCCCGCTCATCGGAGATTTTCTCCGACGATGCAAAGGTACGACATTCTGAAAACCCGTTGACCAACATTGACCAACATTGACCAACATTGACCAACATTGACCAACATTGACCAACATTGACCAACATCACTTGAATTTTTCGTGCTTGGAGCCTCCAAAAGGGTCGTTTGGAGCCTCCATTCACACCGTTTGGAGGCTCCATTCACCCCGTTTGGAGCCTCCAAACGTCCCGGACTTTGCCGCGGTTTCTCCGCTCCTGTGGTTTCGTCATGCCCCTCTGGGTGAGCCCCCCCTCGTCATACCCCCCCTTCTTAAGGGGGTATAGAGGGGGGTACTGCTCACCCTGCAGGAGGCATGACTTCCACGACGCGGAGTTTGCGGTCCTGAGTCTTCTTGACGAAGCCTTGTTCCTCGGCCATCGCGAAGCTAAAAACGCTCTCGTGCGAGCTTTGCTATACATAAAAAGGGGCATGTATAGAGGGGGTAGCTCATCCTTCAGGCAGATAGGCGACCACCCACGCAGCCGTCACTTATTTCTCAACAACAGTCACTCACTTCTGTATAAAAATGAAGTGAGTTAACTCGATTTATCGATTGAGTTAACTCGATTGATGATTTGAGTTAACTCACAGGTTTTGAAGGGTGCAAACATTCCTGGCCCCATTGTGCCCCCATAACCACATGGCCACGAATGAAGGGAAGGGCGCAGAAGGGCCAGGAACCTTTGCGCCATTCATAATCATTTGTATTTACATAGAATATTTGTATTTTGGGTCTTGAGTAGCAAAATGCTGATAACGGACATGAACTTCGTTCCAGAAATCGTTCAACTGGAGTACATCCTGAGCCGGATAGCCAAAGTCACGACAAAAGATCGCCATTGTATGACAAATATAGACTTCTGGATCTTCAGTAAAAGGAGTATCGTGAGCCCATGTATAATCATCATCACAGTTTCCGCTTTCAAGAATTCTATCCCTGCTGTCATCAAAGTTACAGGAAAGCTTTAGGTAATGAAATGGATCATTACCTGTGAGGAAATTATTAGTTGCAATCATTAGCCGATAGTCACTACCATATATTTCTGCACCTTTGTATGGAAGGACAGAATCCTCGTCATTATAACTAAAACGCAAAGTTCCACAGACCTCATAATCATCATCAAAAGCATCTCTCTTTCTTTTAGCCAAGCCGTCACATACATTAGCCATCTTCAAACGGAGTTCTCTTGTCAGCTCTAACAACCGACTATTTACAACCTTCATTCGCTCCCACTCTTCTGGAGTTTCCTTGAACATCCAGTTTAGTAACGATCGACGCTCGTCAAGAAGTAGGAGTAATTCTATTCTCGAATGCTCCTCATAGGGGATCTTAACATAATCCGGTTCATTCCCAACTACACTACGAATCATGGCCTCCACTTCTATGAGTCTGTTTTTCTTAACCTTGAAAGATTTATACATGTAGACTTCATATCGATCAAAGTTATCATTCAAAAGTGCTATAAGTTTTTTGTCCATAATACATTCATTATAACGATAACGACATCAACTCATTTCAGACTTCACTACATCATCCTCCGAGGCTGTTCTCCATAGTTATGCATCGAAGTTTCTGACTTCACGACCAAAAGTAGTTGTACATTGGTGTCTACATCATATTTGACAATCATCCGGATTATCGCCATAACATTCACGCCGGTCTTCCTGATAGCCTTCCCAAATGTTATCAAGACGTTTCTTGGCACTTTTGGGGATTATGAAGTGAGGCTTGAATAGAGAAAGTGCATCAACATGCATATGACCGCCAAAGTAGTGAGGATAATCCTTAAGGATAATATAGGTGTCATCAGAGATATCACCACGATATGGCGCCCCATCTTCTTCTGTTCTTCTTATATAGAACTCCCTTTCGCGTGGAGGAGCAAGGACGTGAACCAGACTGACCGTATCACCATCATACAGTTCTGCTATGTCTCCGAACTTAAACCGAACTTCATCAGCACTCCTTCCCTCAAAGCCATCTTCAGAGTAATACGATGGGAATAATCGTTTATCAATCTCTTGCCCAGCTTCATTATAAAGCCAGCAAGCCATATATTCACTTCTGTCGAATCTAACACCCAGCACTCGCTCGTATATATAGAAGCAATAGAGGTCCTTTTTCCAGTCACCATCTTCTTTTAGGAATCCCTTCATCATCTCTTCAGCAGATTCTTTAGTTTCGCAAAACGCGAGACTACCATAATCTACGTTATATTCGGGATATCTACGAGGGTGCTTGATAACGCACAACTCTAATTCGAACATCCTCCCCTTATCACGCAAATTGACTTCTTCCACAGGGGAACCATCAGCATAATATCTTCCTATAATCATACTTCTTACTTCTTCTTTACAAAAACCAAGAACTCGCCACATTGCAGTGGACCTACTCCGAATTTGTTCGTGTCGAACAACTTATAACCTTCGTTTGTGTACTTCCGAATAGTCTCGTTAGTCGAATAATCAACCTCGCCCATCTCGGCAACTACAACAGCAGAGCTATCCAACTGTCGGTAGTTCAGCTCCTGCATCTTTCTAAGTGCTTCAATTGTGTCTTTATCCATATTCATATATGTTACATATTTAAAGACTCTTATGGTATGAAAGAGAAGTTCATATCATAAACAGTCTATTTCGTATTAAATAGGCATTCATTTTTGGCTACTTCGATTCTTTGTTGTATTTTTGCAAAACAAACGTCAACTATATGAAAGTACAATACGCATCAGACCTCCATCTGGAGTTCGCAGACAACTGGAGATTATTAAGAGAGAATCCTCTACAAGTAACTGGTGACATTTTAGTCCTTGCAGGAGACATTGGTTATCTGGGAGATCAGAACTATCAGAATCATCCATTCTGGGATTGGGCATCTGAGAATTACAATCAAGTTCTTGTAGTTCTCGGTAACCACGAGTTCTACAAATATTATGATCTGTCAACGATGACTGATGGCCTTATAGGCGAAATCCGCCCTAATGTGCATTACTATTATAATAAGGTGGTTAGAATCGAAGAAACAGATTTCATTCTTTCAACTCTCTGGTCAAGGATTGATGAGATAAACGCTCCTTATACCGAACAATGCGTCACAGACTTCCATCGTATCATGTATGGTAAGAACATCCTGACTCATCACGAGTTTAACCAGGAACACGACAGATGTTTCAAATTCATAGAAAGAGCCGTAGAAGAAAGTACAGCAAAATATAAAATTGTAGTCACCCATCATGTCCCCTCATACCAGCTTTGCGCACGAGAGTTTGAAGGCAGCAGTCTGAATGGTGCTTTCACCGTTGAACATGAAGACTTCATTAAAGACAGTGGTATTGATTTCTGGATATATGGACACTCTCATAGGAACATTGACAAAGTCATCGGATCTACATCATGCATCTGCAACCAGTTAGGCTACGTCTTTGCCAATGAGCATTATAGTTTTGATAGCGGCAAGTATCTGGAACTAAGGTAATTTCTTTTCGATATTCTTCAGGGAGGGACAACTTATAAAAGCTTCATAACCTATCTCAGTTAGAGGATCAATGTAAAGCGTCACTATCTGATCGTTACAGAGACTTTCCACTTTCTTTACTGAAGCAGGTAGATGGTATTCGGCTTGCTTTGTCCAACAAGCTAACAAAGAGTTGTCCTTATTGGAAATCAAAGCATCGTCATCAATGCGAAACCTATTGGAGTGGCAAATGACTCCTTCAAAATCCTTGTGTCCCTGTACCAGCCACGGGCCAATAGATTCAATAGCAGAAGGAATAGTCAGATGTTTCAAGCTGTAGCAACAGATAAATGCATCATGTCCTATATACTTCAATCCTTGCGGCAAGATGATTTCTTCTATGCCAGATCCGCAGAAAGTATCACCGCAAAAGGTTTCTACCGTAGATGGAATGTCTATGTGAGATAAAGATTTACAGCCACAAAACATATTCTCACCAATACTTTCCATCCCCTCTGGTAGATCTACTTTACGCAATGAACAGCATCCGCAGAACATCGCAATATTCGGATTCTTAAGACTGGCAGAAACCCTCGCTTCTTCTAGGTTCTTACAACCTTCAAACACGCTTCCTTCGTCCTCAACCACAGAATCAGGCATAACAACAGACCTGAGATACTGACAATTATGAAAAGCATTAGCCAGCATCTTTGTCACGCCATCACGTATTTCATAATGTTCGCATCGAAACACATTCGGATTGTATCCGATGAGTTGCTTCCCGTCTTCGGAATAGCGTACACCACATCTGTCTTCTATGTAATCCGTCCTTATCACAACTATATTCCTTTTTATCTTTTTATGACTGCTATAGTAGAAAACTTGTGCAAAAATACATCGATAAATGCAAATATACTTTATTTTTCAACTACTTTGGTATGAATATACGTATAACTGGTATGAACATTTTGTATTCTTCGCTATTTTCCTATTATTTACGCCAACCTGTATATCATTGTCTAAAAAAATATAATATTATCAGGTATAATTCACTATCGTTTGGTCATTTACCATATTATTCCTAATTTTACAACGGCAAATGCACTCAGGAGGTGTGATGCATGAGTATCAACAATAGTCTAAGTAACTAAAAAGGATGAAAGGTCATCTGCAAGACATCATAACAAATCTTGAAACCGGACACGATACAAAATGGTGGACGAGTCCTAGACGTATGGCTGGAGGTAGAATGGTATCGCCAATAGATTTTGTGGCAGATGACTTGGATGGTTATTTGTTTGATGAATATCCGGAGTTGGAGTATTGGCAACAGGGAATAGCCCGCATTGCTGTTGGCGAATTACAAATAGGTCTGTCTGTAAAGCACATCAAAGAGTTACGCCTATTCAAAAAGATACTCAGACTCATTCTGGCAGACAGAAGCAACTGCTATAATGCGAACCTCAATGGTGAGACCTTCTTCTCGCTTTATAGCAGGTATGTCAATGAATTAAAAGAAGAGGATCAGGCATTAAGGCAAAAGGTTTCTTCTCTACAGCTCACCCCTAATCCTTATTATTCTATAAAGAAGATAAGAGACTTCGACGACATGCATCCCTATGGCATTTTCACCCCATCCAGCTCTCCTTGGTGTGTTGCTGATTCCGAAAGGAAGTACGATGCTTTCGCTGCAAATGGTGAAAACAGCATATATGTAGTTCTCCACAAGGACTACCAAAATATTTCAGAGCCTGGTGCCTATGGCTATTGTCTGCCATACCTCCAGCAAATAGGTAAGGAAGTCCATTCGCCATATGATGGTTATGGGCTTTCCATGATTCTTATAGTGGTTGCTCAAGATGGTTCACTCATTTACTGTACCTCTCGTTGGAACCATTCCTTCTCGCATGCAGCACATGATTTCCTCGACGAATGGCAAATCAGCCTTCTCATTGGAAAGAACTTTTATGAGACATTCAATTATTCGTAAACTAAAGCTTTTTAATTATGAAACCTGATTTTATTGAAGAACTGGATAGTGATGAAATAACGGATAATGACCGACAAACAGAACCGCCTATCCAAAACTCTAAATATTGTATGCTTATTGTTGTTAAATCCAATGGAGATAATGAGAAGGATATAAGATGTGCTGTCAGAAAAATAAAGAAATTCCCATGGATTAAACAAGTTGTTCCTAATAATCATATTATCGCTGCATTCTTTGACAAGGTTCCCAGTCTTATGCAGATTAATTTGGTAATTACATCTTTGCTTCAGCACAGACTATTAAGCATTTCTATGGCAGCTCATAAAGATCATCAATTGGATATTTTTTATGAGAGTCGTTTCTTCATGAGTGATTGTAGAGAAGAGTTCGTTCGTTATAAATCACTGAAACTGTATAATTCATTTAAGGAGAAAAGAACAATTAAGAGTATTCCCAAACCCCAAAGACCATTACTGAATATTTTGAATATCAGCTCTTCTATTAACATTTCATTAGATCCTACTTTTATGTGGTATTTAGTGAGTTTGTCTATGGAGTTTGACAAATTGTTTTCGCATTTAAATTTTGTAACTTTCAATTATCCTATTATATTGAAACAACCTGAAGATATGCCTAGTTATGAAGATTTATGGGGAATTGAAAAGATAGGAAACGAGGGCTATTTCCCAGAGGAAGACTCTGTTTTGGGATATTATACTCGAGGAGATGAAAATTCAATTGAAGGTCCACTTATTGCTCTTTGCCCAGAAAATATAGAGAAGGCTGCCAACGAATTAAAATCTAACGGTATTTGCAAATGTGATATAAAAACGATATATGGAATTGTCCTTATTCATGAATATGCTCATGCTTTGATGGATCTATACAAAAGATACTCTTTTAAAATAGAAGAAGAAAGAGTGCCTGTAGAAGAAAAAGCAAATATTAATAAGAACTGGCCAAAGGGGACTCATGAACCTGTTGCTATGGAAGAGTCTCTTGCCAATATGATTACATTGAAGTTGTTCAACCGATATCCTGATGATTTTAAATCCGTAAAAGAATTCATCAAAGACCAACCACCTTTTTATAAATTCGGTATTCATCAATACGAAGCCGGTGTAGATTGGAAGAAATGGCGTGAGTCAGACAAACAAAGTTCTCAGAAATTAGAGGAATGGTTCAATCAATGCTTCTCCAATGGAGAAATCAATATTTCCATTAAAGATTATAAAAGGGAAATCTACGATAGGGTTTTTGAATGACACCTATTTCATATCATATATGAATGGTTTCGTACCAAAAGATATATGTAAGCCAGATTATTCATAATTGATTAACTTTGCAAAAGGTTAAAAGAGAAAGCCGAAACGCTTGAAAGGAAGTAGGCAATGAAACAAAAAACAGATTATGAAAATTTGGACAGTAAAATTGAAAAGGACAGCAAGCCCGACTCAAGGACTTATTGAAGGATTAACGGTATCAGTGACTACGCAGCAAAATTGCCACGACTATCCAAGCCTGAGGAAGGCATTGAATGATAGTGGCCGCAATGTAGATTCTGTAGGCGGCATCTGGAGTGACGACTGGTGGGATTGGCGATAATACCAATAGCACTTTGAGTTTCATACCATCAAAGCGGGGTTTCATACCTCGCTTTCTTTTTTTCTTTTTCATATCAATTATTACTCATAATTTTGCAGCACAGAAGAAATCGAAACGCTGGAAAAGGGAGTAGATAAAACAAAAAAAGAAAAAGGATATGATCTCGTTAGCTTTTTGGTTTATAGTAGGTGCAGCTATCGCTGTTTATCTCTTATGGATAGGTGGTATGCTCTGTGAGATTGTCAGTGGAGTCGGTGAACTTATATTTGGAGACAATGGTTCAATCATCATCTGGCTTATTATTATACTAGGAGGAGCAGTGTGGCTTTTCCTATAAACTATTGAACTTTTTCAGTAGAAATCAGAATCGGATCACAAACAATTAAAATACAATAAGGAAATGAAAAGAACTATCATCTACGTCTTCGGACCCAAGCGTTTAGCTCACCAGTATCGTGAGAGTATCAACGTTCAGAATTCACAAGATTCTTGTGATGTGACGAACTGGTTAAAAATCGGCATGACCACTTCTGAGGACGACAATCTGGATAAGTGGGAAGTTGCGTTAAACCGCATTAAGCAAGAGTCCAGGACTGGCATTAGCGAAATCTGCGTTATCTTGGATGTTTTCGAATATCCATATATAGAAGGGAAACCAGATGATGAGATCAGACTGCTCATGACAGACGATGTCTATTCATTGGCCAATTCTAAAGCAAACAATGGCCTCTTAGAAAACAAATACGAAATCAAGGCAGGCCAAGAGTTCGTTTATGGTGCTTCGCGTAGCCATGTATTGGCAGCTATTGCCAAGTTTGAGAGGAACTTGATTCTCAAGAAATGTCCCAAACTAGAGCCCACCGACGAAAATCTAAGTGAATTCGTCAATCTAATCAAGATGATCCAGAGCAACTTGGATGATGCTTCAGACGAGCAAGAAGACTCTACATCTAATACGACTCCACAGGCAAGTCCTGAGGTAGATTCGTTCTATTGGAAACTCATCGACTGCATGCCTGATTATATCAAGGAGAAGTGTAACCATACGAACGGAAAGAACTATATGACCATTCGCACCAGACGCAGCGACTGCAAGTGGTACTATCTGACATTCAACGTAAAGCGCAACTATACAGCTATTCAGCTTGAAACCTACAGTGGCACCGAGGACCGCGATAAGGTCAACAACTATATCGACGAAAACAATATCAGAGCCATCATCCCTGATCTGAAAAAAGTCCGTCAAGGAAAAAGTGACAAGAAGTTCTCATGGGATCTCACAGGATCATATGATGATAACGAAGAGAGCGTTATTAAATGGTTCGTTGATAATACGAAACTCATCTTCGATGCATTCGAACCTAAGGATTAAAAATTAGTATGAAAAGGATATTAGGCATTCTAATCATGCTGACTCTGAGTTTGAGTATTCAAGCTCAGAGTATCAGCTATATTGAGACAACAAAGGGGTGGTATCATATCTATGACCAGAGTGGCAAGAGGATTATAACGATTAGCTCTAGTCAAGGTGAACTCGCTGGGTATAGTTCAAACTTCTATATCATAAAACTGATTTCAGGCTTCTATGTCACCTTTGATGCCGCAGGAAAACGCCTTCATACATTTAGCACGAATAGCGTTGGGGAAATCCTTAACTCTACTGGCGACACCTTCACCAGTAGAAATGGATCATGGATTTATACTTGGAGCAAAGACGGAAAGAAGATTTCTACAAGATCTGCAAGATAAAACAGAAGTATCCTTTATTTCCATACCCCAGAAGCATGGTTTCATACCATGCTTCTTTTATTATCTTGTTTTGTCTTGTTTCTTTTCTAACTTTGCACCAACAAATAATAAAAGAATAAGCATATGTGTGGACCGTGTAAGAGAATTAGGTTTAGCAAACCAGATCTGCGAGACAGACTTGCAGATTCAACCAAAGAGAGGTGGTATAACAACATCGTTCTGAATATTCCGCATGCCAGTGTGGGAGGTTTGGGTATCGCAAGATGGGACAACAAGGTGGCTTTGCTCTCAGAGGTAAAGCGGTGGACTGACTGGTTTACAGACCTGTTGTTTATCCCAGACAATCGAGAGGGTATTCAGTTTATCACATCTGATTACTCGCGCTTCGTTGTAGATGTGGAGCGACTGGTCAATGATCCTCTGGAGAAGATTGGACAAGGTATCGTCTATAAGATGTATAATGGTCTGCATCGGACGTTTAAGGGTAACGAGGAAATAGAGATGTTCCGTTACCATGCCAATTATATCAGGGATTTGAGACTGATGCTTAATGAGCATTCGTTGCTGATCGACTGTCACTCATTCCCTTCAGATCTCAGTGATGTGGATATCTGTATAGGTTATAATGACGACTGGAGCAGACCTACGGACTTTGTCATCGAGTTATGCAAATCGGTGTTCGAGAAGCAAGGGTATCAAGTAGGCATAAACACCCCTTATGCAAACGCAATAGCTCCAGAAACTGGCTATACCTATAACTCCATCATGTTAGAGGTGAATAAGCGAGTCTACCTGAACGAGCAGACTCTCGAAATGACAGAAGGAGTCATCAGTCTTCGCAAGTGCATGGCTGAGCTGTATTCCCTTCTGAAGAACTATTGGGAAGAAATATAAACATTAGAAACATGATGATTATGGAAATGGATGAATTCAAAAAGACATCGAAAGTGACCTATGTGAGTGTGTTTGGTTTCATTAACAACAACTCACAACGAGACTTCATAGGTTATGTTGAGGTACCTTACACCTATGATGATTTTGTTGCTTTTAGCGAGAAACAACGTATCGCTATCTGCCAAGCAATTTTGCTGAGACAGACAGGGCACTTAATTCAAGGATTCATGAAATGTGATCCAGACGAGTTCTTTAAGGCTGCATCCAAATAAGGGTGCAGTCTTAAAAAAATAAAAATACGCGGGGTTAAGAATACACTTACTTGGATTATTACAAGATTATTCCTATATTTGCAAATAATTAGATGAAGCCTAAACGTCAAAAAGACATTACGAATCACTAAAACGACTATACAATGGAAGATTTTAAAACGTATCTGATGACATCGACAGAATCTTTAGAATGGGATAATTCTGAGATCTGCAAAACTGCTGCTAAGGACATCATGGATCATTTTTCAGAAGCAGCGGGCAATATGGCACGTTCTATTGTTATGAACAGTATCTATCAGGCTCTGTATGCTGGCTTTGATGCTGTTTCGGACACACTGAAAGAGAAAGGAATTGATGGCAACAATTTGTGGATTGCATTACATAATGATGTGATTGAAAGATATAACGACAAACCTTTGGTGAAGATGCTGGCTGTCCTTTCTATTATGGCACAAGAGGCAAGGTGCTATAATGATATGGCCTTCAAGAAATATCAAGAAACCAAGGTCATTGATGAGGCAATGATTTTTAGTGCAGTGGAGCGTCTGGTGAAAATGCATCCATTTGCATTAGGCATTCCTGTGGATCAATATTCTTTAGATCCTGATATAAGTTCCTTTAGCAAGAAGATAAGTGCAGCTATTTTTGCCAACACATTCAGACAGTTCGATATGCAAATGTATAATAAGGATCAAATCCATGATATCTTTATCGGTTTCTACAAGGACTTTGCAAAATCAAAGACCATCATTGATGTGTATGGAAGTGATCTCATCGAGTGCGCCATGCAGTTGTCGAGTAAGCTAGATGATCATTCCGAATATAAAAAGCAATATTCGGATTATTGTAAAACGATTAAAGGCTTTATCAAATAATTACCATTACCAGATCAGAAAAAATTACTATATGGAAAAAAGAAACATTCATATCGTATATGGTAAAAAGGAGTGGTATCTTCCGTTAGATGACATTCTTTTTGTGAAGGGAGATGGCAACTACAGTGACATCTTTCTAAGTAATTCACATTATAATATCAGAATCCAGTTAGGCAAATTCTGGGATGAGATAGAGTCCCAGGGAAAAGGCTATCCTCACCAATTGGAGCGAATTGCGAAGTCATTCATCGTCAATCTTGATTACCTGACAGCAGTAGATCCTATCGAGGGTATCATTACGCTTTATAAGCCTGATAGTCCAATCCAAGATAATGTTTTGGAAAAGAGCTCTTCTAAGCCTGCTCTTTCTGAGGAGATCATGAGACATGTACAAGCAATAGATAGCATCAAGAATCAAAACAAAGTCATCGAGAAGAAAGAGATCAAAGTTAATATCGGGAAAAATCCAGCAAAGGAGCTCGTAAAATTCTTAAACAAGAACAAAAGAAAAGAAGTTCTTGGTGCGTATGCAATCATGAAAGAACTGAAATGCCCCATTGAAGAACTCAATGGCGAGCATCTCATGGAGGCAGGTTATGAATATGTTGACCTCGGTCTAACAAGCGGTACCCTTTGGGCAACGCAAGATCTTAATCGGAGATCCTACTTCGCGTGGGGAGAATTATATGAGAATGATGTATTTGACGAGGACAATTACATTCACAAGAGCACTCTTGACAACATAGTTGATCCTCAGACTTCCTCGCTATTACCACAGTTCGATGCAGCACACCATTTCAGAGGTGGAGGCTGGCGTATTCCCACGAAAGAAGAATGCGAAGAGCTTTTGAATGAATGCATCCTTTGCTGGTGCATAACTCAAGACAGAAAGTACGGATGCTTACTGACAGGTCCTAATGGCAATCACATATTCCTTCAAGCCAATGGGTATATAAAAGGAGACAGGTTAATGCAAAATGAGAAAGTCTGCACTTATTGGTCTTCTTCTAATATTGAGTTTGACAGACCTTCTACGCTCTATATCTCAGAATTTGAGAGCGAGGAATTAGAGATTAATAGCGGGTTAGCAAATAAGGAACCATATTATGGACTCCCTATCCGCCCTGTGATTTCTAAAGATGCCTTAACGACAGCAGAGGGGAACAAGAAGCATATACTCATTCTTGACGACTACTTTGCCGATGATGACGATATCATCATGCGAGGCTTTGCACCTACGGTGGACGGATGGATTATAGAGAGGTTAACATTACCTCTTAATCCTGATGAGGCGAGAAATCTAATAGGCAATGCTCTCAAAGCATTCAATCCTGATGCCGTTGTGGCTCATAAGGCTGCTTGCTTCTGGGGACAGCAAATTAAACAGAAAGAAGGGCGTGTTATATTTTTAGTAGAGCCTGCATGGAAAATGTCAGAGGCTATGGAGCGCTATATGAAAGAAGAGCAGGAATATCTCGATGAGAAAGATTGGATAGTAACTCAAGACTTGATTGATATATACAAAAAGGGGGAAGAGAAACTTACCCAAAATAAACTCAGAAGAGATTGTTGGGTTCTCGAAGAGGATCCTGGAGATGCCGACGAACCGCAATTTTACTGGTGTAGTGCTGCTGAACTATCACCTGTCAATGACCGTAGCCATTGGGCTGCTACCCGACTATACCCTATTATCAAAGAGGTAATAGAGGGTCATTATCGCGATGAAAACGGCAAACGAACATTATATGGGGAAAAGTATCACCTTTAAAAAACTTTTATACCACTAAGGCGGGGTTTCATACCTCGCCTTGTTTATTTCTTGCAGGCTAAGAAAATCTTGCTTAAATTTGCACCAGAAAACAATTAAAACAAGGTGTGAATATGAGTAAGAGATCAAACAAGAAAAAGCAAGCTGCCCTCAGGCAGAAGAAGAAACTTCGGGTAGAGCAGAAGCATGCTTTAGAGAGCATGACGATGGTGGAGGCCATAGAGAAAATCGTAGAGATGGCTGATGACTCCAAGCTCACAGAGAAGTTCTTCCAGCAGGCTGAGCCGTATGCGAAGATTATTGCCGAGAAGCAGGAGATCACCATCAAACAGGCTGTTCTCCTCTCACTATTCGTTGAATATGAGACATCGAGCAGAAAAGCTTCCATCAACGACATCGCGCGTTTCGTGGATTGTCGGAATATCCGTCTGCTGAAATATAAGCCTGATGTCGAGGAATTGGTAAAAGGCCATTTCCTCAGGAGGACATGCCGATTTGACGAGACGCACTATTATGTCCCGACAAATGTCATCAAAGCGCTTGTAGAGAATAAAAAGTACGAGCGTGAAAGCTATCAGTGTGATGATACGACGGAATTCCTGAAGAAATTCTATTCTTTCACTCATCTCAATCACGAAGATGATTTGGCTTACGATCTCTTTTATGAAGAGATAAAACTGTTGTTCCATGACAATCAGGAACTGGATTTCGTGAAGAAGATCAAGAGCCTGAAACTGGAATTCATCGACGAGGTGATACTGACGCACTTCTGTCGTCATCTTGCCCTTCATGATACCGAGGCTATCCCAGAAGACAGCATAACATTCCTCATTGAGGATACATTTAAGAGCAAGGAATTGTCTCGTAGTCTCAAAAACGGGAAGTATGTCCTGATGAAGAAAAAGCTGATCGAATATAATTACGACGACGGCTTTGAAGACAAGGACTGGTTCCGGCTGACTGAAAAAGCCAGAAAGACGCTACTGAAGGGCTTCAACCTGAAAATGTCGAAGCAAGGCGTGCGTGACTTTATCCTCAGCAAGAGCATCGAGGAAAAGAAACTGTTCTATGAAGGAGAGACCATCAGTCAGATAGGAGAACTCGAGGGGCTTCTGAATGAAGAGAACTTCAAGAGCATCAAGGAGCGGATGAAAGCTCAGAAAATGAGGTGTGGCTTTGCCTGTATCTTCTACGGGTCACCTGGAACAGGCAAGACGGAAACGGCTTTGCAACTGGCACGTATGACAGGACGTGACATCATGCAAGTAAACATCTCAGCGGTGAAGAGCTGCTGGGTGGGAGAAAGCGAGAAGAACATCAAGGCTATCTTCGACCGCTATCGTGAGCAGTCAAAGAAGGCAAAACTGGCTCCTATCCTGCTCTTCAACGAGGCTGACGCTGTGATCGGAAAACGAAAGGAAGGTGCTGAGCGCGCTGTGGAAAAGATGGAGAACTCTATCCAGAACATCATCCTGCAGGAGATGGAGACACTCGATGGGATAATGATTGCCACCACCAACCTCGAGCAGAATCTGGACAAGGCTTTCGAACGCCGATTCCTTTACAAGGTGAAGTTTAACAAGCCTTCTGCCAGCGCTCGTGCCAACATTTGGCGGAGTATGATTCCTGCCTTATCGGACAACGAGAGTCTAGCTCTTGCCGAAAAGTATGATTTCAGCGGAGGACAGATTGAGAATATCGCCCGCCATTATGCCATCGACAACGTGCTGCATGGTGATGGTGAGAACCGTCTGGAGCGTCTGTTTAACTACAGCGACAGTGAGAGATTCGAGAAGAAAGAACAACGTAAAATAGGGTTCGTATGACTATCAAAAACGTAAAATACTCGTATGCCGTCAAGAAGTATCACGTGGGGCCATACATCGACTTTATTCCAGAACTGGAAGTCTCTTCTTTGGATTACGACGTTATTGTCAACGCGATTCAGGAAGCTCGTCCTAAGTATGAACAAATAAGACTCATGAGTTATTCAAGAAAATGAACAGAAAGACGATTCTATATATCCCCGACTTTGAAAGTCGGAACGCGCCAGAGGTGGCAAAAGCACTCAGGGAGGCTTTCCCTGAGTGGAAGGTTGCCGGCGTTGAGATCGACATCAATGCCTATGAGGATACCAAGCAGAATCTGGGGAAATACATTCACCTGTATCGTCCAGACATTCTGATCTCAGAGGGGCTTGGCGGCTACTTTGTCCATCAGTGGGCAGGCTATAACCGGATTTGTGTGAGTGCAGACCTGCACCCTTCATTCAGATGTGACAACTCGTTGACTGAGATGTACACGGAAAAGGAAACGAAGATGGCATACGACTGCGCCTATGACCACGCCAAAAATACCCATTGCTGGGGTGTCTTTGGGAAGGATGCTGATAAACGTGAGTTTTACATGGCTCACTATCCTAATGTAGTCAACGTGCCAAGAAAGGTGTCGTCTATCCTTGACGCATTAGACGAATGTGTGTCGCTCATTAAGGCCATCAGCGAATCGGAATGGACGGATGATTACGGAGTGACCTATGCCGAATACGGACGTGTGATCGTCAGAGCGGATTATACGCTATTCCGTGATGTAGAGGACTATACGATTCCTCATGGTGTAAGAACAATTATGAATGGGGCCTTCTATGGCATGAATCTGAAGAGTGTTACGATTCCAGATACGGTTGCTTATATGGGGCATCATGTTTTCAGCGAGTGTAAACTGTTGGAAGAGGTGGTGCTGCCCCCAGCATTGGAAGTGATAGAACTGCGCTCCTTCATGAACTGCATCTCCCTGAAAGATGTGACTTTGCCAGGATCGCTACGCACCATTAAAACCGAGGCGTTCAGAGGCACAGCCATCAGGAGTGTTGAGGTTCCGCCTTGTCTGGCTTATATGGAGTATCATGTGTTTGATGATGGTGTCAAACTGATAATCCGTGAGTCAGAATTGAGAGAATTACTAGATGATTCGTGGAACTATCGTTTAAGGATAGAGGATGATTATGATTATTAATACGTACAAAATATGAGGATTTCTAAAAACAACAACGTAGAAATGTATGAGGTCCTGTTTGAAGACTGGACTAATTACGACAAATGGGCTCCGTTTTTCTATCATGAGTTCGTGATAGAGAATAGTAAGGAGGTGCTTGCTGGTGTGATGACACCATGTACCGTCTGTGTGAACGACAGTCTGGATCAGCAGTTTATATCCTGGCTGAAAGACAAAGGTATTATGATTCAAGGAAGCAAGAAGGATTTATGAAGATTTACGAACTGTTGTCTGTCATTAGCGAGGGTGGCAAGAAAGGCCATCAGGCTTTTGAGGAGTTATGGCGGTTATGCTATCAGGACTATCTTGAGATCGCAAAACGATATCCTGAGGTATATGCCCCTATGATAGCTATGAAGAAAGGCTTCAGTAACGCCATCGCTTCATTTGTGTGTGACTATGAGAAAATGGCAAAAAGGGATTTCTCCGCACACGCATATCAGGAGATTGAAGAACTATTCCGGGAGGAGTCGGCAAAGAGAAAATTCAATACCTTTGTCAGAAAAGGCAGGAAAATGGATCCTATACATGCCATGAAGTTGATGGCACAACTCTATATGGATAACTGCGGCATCAGTCTTGGTGACAGGACTCTGGCTTACGATGCCGGCAGCGGATGGCTGAAGAAATACATCGATGATAATCCAGAGCAGACAGAATGGAATGACTTCACTTGTTTCTCAGAAGTCATGCCAACTATCTGTGCAGACTATGACGAGGAAGAGTATGACCATTATGACATCGCACCGATGAGCATTGAGGAAGAGCGTAAATATGCCAGTTCCTATGCTTTGACTATTGACGAAGATTCTGCAGCGGCGTTATGTCGGGGCATTGATTATTTGGGGCGGAGTATGGGTAACGACAACCATTATCTGCTGAAAAAAGTGCTCGTAAATGGAAAGCACTTAGATATGACAGAGCAGGCTCTTTTCTATCATCTGGAAGACGCAGAGGAAGAAATGCGGAGATGGACAGAACAGAACCGAGAGCATCTGCTATGTTACATCATCCAAGAGATACCATGGAGGAAAGCCTTCCGTGATGAACCTGCATCGTCACTCTGTGGCTGGCCTGACGAGCCTTATCTGGAGGAAAGTGACTATCAGGAATATGTCTATATGCCATCAGGCTACAGACGGAAACATCATTTCGAAGTGGGTGATCTGGTAGAGTACATCTATCATGATGCGGATGTGACCCTCTTGAGATGGGGCTGTATAGCACAGTTGCCAGGGAAGAATGACCAAGGTGTGCTCATCATAGATGGCAAGACCAAATATCAGGGTTTAAGCAAGAAGGCATTTATAGAGCATTGCGTGAAAGTGCCATTACGCTATGTGTTTCCCCCAAAAAATCTTGAATTATAATTGGCGATTGTGGTCTTGGACTGAATTGTAATCCGTATTTATCTTTGTATGGCTTACATCATTGAGATTGTAGCCACATTGGTACTACATCATGCGATGCATGCCAAGTTTGAGCTCTATATGCCCTCGGATTCATGCCCTTCATCCTTGTGAAGAAACGGGTAAACGATGCTGTCTCAGAAAAGTGCAGACGGACGGCAATATCTGCGATGGGGAGTGAGGTCTGCTGCAGCATATAGGAGGCCTCCATCAGAAGCATCTGGTTGATGTAATTGACGACGGTGCGGCCTGAAACCTCGCGGACAATCTGTGAGAGATAGCGAGCCGTGATGCAGAGCTGTGAGGCATAGAAGGCCACATCGTGGTGCTCAGCGAAGTGGATGGGCACAAGACGAAGGAAATCGAAGAACAGTTCTTCGATTCGCTTGGGGAACCGGCGCTCGCGGATGGTGCGCTCCTGGATGGCGTTCAGTTCTAGTAGAAAGAGACCATACGTGGTGCGAAGGCACTCACTACGGAAGGGATGGTCAGCCGAGAGGAGATAGCGACGGATGATGCCCATCAGTTCCATGAGGTGGTGGTTGTCTTCTTCCGCAAGGGTCAAGCGCGGTTCTTTCAGCTCCACTACAGGCAGGTAGGCGGCACGGATGGCATCGCGCATCGTAGGTGATTCGAACGCGAAATCCTTGTCAGCAACAAGGCAGATGCCACGACAGTCATCGGAGATATCTATGACGCTTACCACCATTCCTGGGGCATATATTATAAGGTCGTCCTTGGTGTAGTGAACCTCGCGACAATTGTATAGCATCGTGATCCACCCCTGCAGCACGATGGTGTAGCCGTAGGCGGCAATGGTTCCCGGCAGCGCATTGGTTTCTACCAAAGAATTGTGCGCATCGGTATCGACAATCAGCAGTTTTCCGTCCCAGTCAGGGATGGTGTTGTGGCCGTATTGCCACATCCAGGTGGCTTCTAATCTGAACATATCACAATATATGATGGTTTCAGGGTGCAAATATACAAAGAAAATGTGAGTTATTTCCGTTTCAATCAATTTTTCTTCCGTTTAGGTTTACAATGGTATGAGTAATTATATGTAACTTTGCCCCCAAATGATGATCAAACATTAATATTCACCTAAAATAAAAAGAAAAAGCTATGGACATCAAAGCTGTAAAATTCAGGAAAGACGGTTTCTATTCTCAACCATTCGTATTTGGTGGCGAAGAGGGAGCCGAGAAGTTTGACAAGAACATCCGCTATCGTGGCAGTCTGCAGAACTATCTGATAGACACTGGCAGCGAAGTCATCTTGGTAGATACAGGTCTGCCTGCAGGTTTCCCCGATGGTGCTCCAGAGGAGACGGCGCCCATCTATATTGGTAAGAGCATCTGCGACTATATGGATGCTTTGGCAGCATTGGGATACAAGCCAGAGCAGGTGACAAAGATACTGCTGACCCACAAGCATGCCGACCATTCAGGAGAGCTTCGTTCTTTCCCCAATGCAAAGATTTATGTGAATGCAGAAGAAATTGGAGCAGACGAACTCAAGGACATTCCAAACATCGTGCCAGTAGAGTTTACTGACGGCGCTTATCACAACTTCCCTGAGAGTCAGAAGATTGCCGATGGTGTTTACTTTATCAAGGCAAAGGGACATACAAATGGCAACAGCCTCATCATAGCAGAGAACGAGGGATTGTTCTATATGTTCGAGGGAGACATTACCTACGTTGACGAGGCTCTATATGCAAACAAGCTTTCTGTTGTCTATGACGACCTGCCAGCTGCTCGCGAGACGATGGATCGTGTACGTGAGTTCGTTCGCAATCAACCTACCGTATATTGCGGCACCCATACTCCACAGGGCTATGAGAACCTGGAGGCCAAACGTGTGATGGATCTTGACAATCCCGTGCCGACTGTATTGGCTGAGATAGATTTCTCCAAGAAGGAAGACTCAGGAAAGTATGTTTGCTCTGTCTGCGGCTATCTGTACGATCCTGCAGAACATGACGGTGTGGCTTTCGAGGATCTGCCAGACGACTGGCGTTGTCCGCGCTGCAAGCAACCGAAGACAAAGTTCAATAAAGCATAAACCGCATGGAACTTTAAAGGTGGGAGTTAAATAGAGAATCTCTTTCCCAATACGATCCTTTGCCCAGATGCTACCCATCAGCGTTGCGGCAAAGGATTTTTTAAGTAATCAATTGACATGCGAGAAGCAACAAGATACTATGTTAGCAGAGTATGACACTTTATCGTATTTTCCTTTTTCAGTTCAAAAATAATAGTTATATTTGCAACGGAATGTGTGTCACGATGATGAAATAACACTTGGAAGTGGCTCTTTCAGTGGAATCAGTCAGCAACTTCCGAAGAGATGGTAGTAGGCCTACCGCATT